>JBLIRG010000019.1:0-47226 GCA_049472195.1 Thermoplasmatota archaeon | reverse complement strand
TTTGATTTATACTGAATATGCCGGATGATAATAATCTGGCTGGAGGATAGAGCAGGGGGACAAGGCATGCTGTTCACAGCTTGCCCTGGTTAAGCAGGATGTTTCCGGAAATCAGATAAATTGCGTGAGAAAAAGATTTCTGAGATTTCATTTTCCTGATGACCGGGGTAACTTTTTTCTATCTTATAATGACATATAAAATTATAAGGGGGTTCTAACTTGGATTCGAATAGGGGTATTTTTTGTAGAATAGCAGTTTTGATTCTGATCATTCCGATCCTCTGCGGGATGTTCATTTCATCAAGCAGAGAGGCAGAAGGATCTGTCACCAATCTGACATGGACTCGAAATGAAAAATACAATCTCGCGCTTTGGGATGATCGGGTTGTATATTACCAGAAGGAGGGATGGTCGGATAATGAGGTGGTGATTTTCGACATCGAAACAGGGGCGGAGAAGAAACCAGCCTCCAATGAATACAGCCAGATAAATCCGGATATATACGGAGACACCGTCGCCTACATGGATTATCGGGATTACAACGACTGGGAGATCTACGCGTACGATATCAAGACCGGCTCGGAAAACAGATTGACGAATAACGGAGCCGATGATATGTATCCTGCCGTATGGGGCGACATCGTCGCATTCACGAGATCATATGTGGGTGGAAACGATCTCGTGATCCATTATCTGACCAACGGCACTGAAAGGACACTGGTATCCCATACTTCGGTGATGCAGGATCCGGATATCTGGGGAGATGTCATCGTCTGGAGCGACAACCGAAACGGAAAATTCGATATTTACGGATACAGTTTAAAAAATGAATCCGAGTGGCAGATCGTCAGCAATTCTGAATCTCAATCATACCCCTGCATTCACCACAAAACGGTTGTTTGGATTGACAACAGGCATTCGGGTTTTCATCTGTATTCCTACGATATTCCAACTGGAGTGGAGAAGAGGCTGACCTGGGGCTCGCCTTTTGTCGAGGATCCGTTTGTTTTCGAAAACCGCGTCATATTCTCGGATTGGATCGTGGGTTCCTCTACAATGTTCATAAAGATATTGGATCTGGAGGATAACTCGACGATAATCGTTCATGAAGGGACCAGCCTGTACGAACCCAAGATGAACAGGGAAAGGATCGTGTGGAGGGACTTCAAGGACGGGAGCTGGAACATCTTCCATACCTACATCGACCAGGATGGCGACGGCGTCTATGATTGGTGGGACAGATTCCCCAGGGATCCCACGGAGATATACGACTTCGATGATGACGGCATTGGAGATGTTAAGGATCCGGATGATGACGGTGACGGCCATCCGGATATCGCCGATGCATTTCCATTCAATGCATCCGAGTGGCTGGATTCCGACAGCGACGGCCTCGGAAACGAGGCCGATCCTGACGATGACAACGACGGCATCCCGGATCTCGAGGATGAGAAACCGATGGATCCCACCAATTCACTGATACCATATATCATGGATCTGGCCGTGAATCTCAACATCCTCGAAGGAAACCTAACCGATCATTTGCTCACTTCGAGACAAAATATTACTGATAAGCTCATAGAGATCGAAGAATCAATTCATTTACGGTTTAATGACCTTGAATTCCAGATCAATGAGCAGATCATGATGCTGCTTATGGAAATCATGGGCAGGCTCGATCTGATAAACGAGACCCTTTCCTCGTTGATCATTCAGAATTGGGAAGAATATCATGCAATCGAGCATGAGAGACTGATCCTGATAATGGACGCGATCGGAGGAAACGATGCGAGGATCGGAGAACTCGAGGATCATATCAATATTCAATTCCAGGAATCAAGAGAAATTTCAGATGGAAACAGGGAGATACTGAATGAAAGCATTTCGGAAGTCGATTCCCGAATATCCGGTCTCAACGAATATCTTGAACTGAGATTCAATGAGCTGGAGCTTCTCATACAAATGGCCAACCTATCGTTGATGAGAAATCTGGAGGATCTCTGCCACGAACTCGGGATAGTCTTCTCAGAGGACATAGATATGATCAGCCTCCAGCTTGACGTACTTTCGGATGTGGAGTTGGATAATATCACCCGCACGATACAGCTCCTTGAAGATATCCAGGTGACCCTGGATGCCCTTTCCCAGCTTGAGGAGGTGCATGAGGATCTGGTAAAGGTCGATGAAGCCCTTCAGAAGCAGAGCGAGGACACGGAGAGCTCAGATGATTCCATAAAGACGCTCTTAACGGCAATACTGGTGTTATTGATCATAATCGGAATCATCGCGGTCCTGCTTCTTTTCATGAATTTCAAAAAAGCTACTGACGAGGGAGGAATGGATTGATCTCACGATCCATCATTTAACGAATGGGCATGATCCGGGTTCAATGCTGTAATATCACCCCCTCATCATTCCTCATCATCCCAATCGGTTAACTCTTCCCCGTTTCCGGACTTATTCCGTACGAACAGGATAGCGATCAAAACAAGGACCAGAAGGATCGCTCCTCCGGCTATAAGATAGGGTAGAAGTTCTCCCATATCATCCACTTCTTCGTCATCCGTATCATCATCGTCGGGGATCGTCGTATCGTCATCGTCAACCGTATCGTCATCCGGATCCGTCGTGTTGTCATCATCGGGAACGGTGTTGTTGTCGTCGGGGATCGTTGAGTTATCGTCATCGGGAACGGTGTTGTTGTCGCCGGGATCAGTATCGTTGTCCGGAGTGATCGTGTTGTCGTCGTCTCCTGGTATGCCCATGACAACAAGATCGATCGATACCGATCCGCCTTCTCCCGATCGGTCCGATACGTTCATGGTGATCAGGTGATATCCCGCGGTCAGATTCACATATATTGTCGGAGAACTCCCGAGGAATCCCGAGAGGTTGGAGCTCCAGCTGTAGGTGAGGAGATCCCCGAACGGGATGTCCGGATCATAAGCGGATCCGTTAATAGCGAAGATCTCCCCCTCGGTCACGGGATCGGAGGGGATCTCGATCCTCAGATCGGTCGGAGCGTCGTTCACCGGTATCACGTCGATCATTACGGTCTGCGAAAGCATGGTATCGTTGTAATGGACTGTGAAATTGCCCATCTCGTACCCGCTCCAGTTCGAAGCGGGTTTGATCACGGCGTTGTGCTCTATCGGATCGAACACAACCGATAGGTTTCCCCTCCCCGTATATGAGTAGTTCAGGTATTCAGTGTCGACATCTACCACCCATTCAGACAGATCCAAATAGAACTCGGTATCCTCGAGGAAACCGATGTTTTCCAGGGGTTTCATTATCTCCGGCAGATCATCGACCGGGAGAACATCGAGCGAGAGGTTGATCTCATCGTACCCGCCGTTCCCGTCGGATATGTTCAGGTAAATCCAGAAAGAGCGCGTGTCGTCGTTTGTCGGGATCCCGGATATCGAAACGTTTTCCGCATCGAACTCCAGCCATCCAGCATCGGATCGGCAGGACCATACCGCCCCCTCTTCGATGCTGTGGTTCACGTGGAACTCGTATTCGATATCCTCGACCGCATGAGGGAGGTTTTCCGAGTATATCGCCGGAGGCGTGTTTTTTACGGTGATGTTGAAGGATAGTTCATCGAAACCGTCCCACCCGTCGGTGATGTTGACCCGTATGAGGAATCGTCCAACATCAAGATTGTCCGGAATACCAGTAAGGTTCCAAGAAGTTGAGTTGAAGTCGAGCCATTCAGCATCTGTTGTAACACGGAAAGACAATTCATGACCGTCGGGATCGCTCGCATTGAACCTCATCGCGAAAGGTGAATCCTCGACGGTGAACACGTCTCCAATTTCATCAATGGAAGGCGCCCTGTTGACGAATTCTCCTATCATCCAGGGAATGAACGTGACGTTGTCGGAGACATTGTCCCCGGTACCGCTGGGATTCCCCGTCGGATGGTAGGGGCCCGTGTAATTTCCCCACCAGTTGTTTATTCCGTTTATTGGTGCTGATGATCTCGAACAGTTCATTCCCCAGTCGGTATTTCCTATGAACGAGTTTCTGTGAACTTCAATGTTGTTGATAGTGGCGTAAGCTCTGATCCCCTCCATGTTGCTGCGGAAGGTATTGTCCAGGACCAGGTTCCTGTCAGCACCTGTGGACATGCCCAGTCCGATATCGTTCTCCTCGAAGGTGTTGTTGTGGATAAGGTTGTCCGCCGAGGAGCCTATCGTCAAACCGGCTCTTCCCGGATCGGTGTCGGTAAAGTAATTGCGGCCGATCTCGAAGAAATTGGAATTGAACAGGGACAGGTGATACCGGTTGCCTCTGAATTCATTCTTTGAGATAACCACATCCCTGGCACCCATGTAAATGATCCCGCCGATGGTGTTCGATCTGAAAGTGTTGTTGATTATGAAGTTGCCGTGGGATCCCATATCGGACCTTATTCCGTAACCGTTGGTATCGAACGTGTTGTTCGATATGATATTGTCCGGTCCGCCGGCGACGTAAATACCCTGGGTGTTGTCATAGAAATTGTTACCGTCGATAACGCAGCCCGAACCGTAGATCCCGATCCCCGCGAACTCGTGGTGGGGCGATCCCTCCCTGAAATTGAAACCCGTGACGTTCACCTTGTTGGTGGAGATGTGGAAGAGGTGCTGGTGGTCCAGGACGTTGTCACCATCCAGATGGGTTTTGGCCGTCCCGTTGCCCATGAGGTTTATTGATCTGGTTATATGGACCGCTTCCTTGTAGACCCCGTCATACACCCATACAGTGTCTCCGTCGGATGCAGCGTCCACCCCCCCCTGTATCGTTGTGTAGTTGCCCGTTCCATCCTGGGCCACGATAATCATCGAATCCGACAATAGGGAACGCACTCCGATCCCGGAGGGATCGGATCCGCCGCCATTTATGAACGTCAGAATCGAGATCTGAATGATCAGGAGGCATGTCAATGATAGGGATAGGGTTCTCATGGTATCACTCGGAATATCAATCCCGCAGGCCCATCACTTTTCGTGATTTATAAAAAGATTGGTATGGACGAAGTTTGACCCGACAACATGACATGGAGTATGGATTTCATTATTAAATTGTATCAAACCACCTTCCCGATCTCTTCATTGAGGATCGTGAAAAACTCGTCCCTCGCATACTTCTCTATCCAGGGTTTGTGACCGCATTTCAGAAGAAGAACGAACCTGAAATCGTCCAGGACCCCCGACAGCGGATCTGATACTCCGGCCGCCGGGTGGGGATCAAAATCCCCGTGGATCGCGGTGACGGGGCACCGGATCCTTCTACCCAGTTCCAGAAGGGATCCGCTCCTCCTCATCTCCGACGCTTCCCACCACACCTCCTTGAAAACATCATACCGCCCCTCGATCAGATCGCTGTCGTGATCCACCGCATCGAAGGAATCCGCCCGGGAAATGATCTGTGCGAATCTCTCCAGCAGGTGGTTCTTTTCCCCGACTTCGGGATCCCCGAGGCGTTCGTTTATGCGGATAACCTCCGATCGGTCCTTCTCATCGAGACGTCCCATTCTGGTATTCATGATGTTCGAGGCGTGGTGTTCAGTAAAAGCACCGCTTCCCACAAGGATCAATTTGGACACCATGACGGGATTGTACGCGCTGAATATGTAACCCAAGAACGCACCGAAGGACCATCCGACGATTATCACTGGGGGCGATCCGATATCTTCCAGAACGGCCTTCAGCTCCTCCAGCTGCCCATCAATGGTCATGTTCAGCTGAAACGGTTCGATCACCCCGAATTGTCCGGAGAGCTCCCCGGCAACCGGGGCCATCTCCCCGGGAGCCCCCGGTCCGCCGTGCAGCACGGCGATGGTGTAGGGCGGATCTCCGTGCAGCCGATATTTGTTCATGCACATCGCCTCTCGAACGGACGGGATATGATCATGATGGGGAATCCCCTTCAATCCAGCCCGGGGGTGGAATGAAGATCAGATATCGATGTACTTCTGATTGGGCCAGTCGTTCCATCCTATATAGGCCGATAGCTCCCTGAGCCATTCCTTTGCATCGTATCCCTCGATCTCCCAGAAGTCCTCCGTCTTGTAACCTTTTATTATATCCCTGGTAGACTCGAGCCATATCGGTATGTCCGCGGGAACGGCTCCGAAGAGCAGAGAGACCAGGAGCCCCTCCTCGAACCCGAGTTTGATCCCTTCCTCGGGCCGGGGGATGGGTTGAGGCTTCAGGTTCGCCGCATGGCTTATGATCCCGGTCTTCTGCCCGTCCTTTCCGAATATGTAGTTCAATTTACCGCTGAGCATCGGGAACCACATATCCGAAACATAGTCGCCGAAGTCGTCGAAGAACCTCGATCCCTCCGGATAGACGGGAATGCAGTAGATGCTCGTGGTGCGGAATTCGAACAGACCCGCGCATGCGCCGTTCATCGTGAAAAGGTCCAGCTCATCATCGCCTTCGTCCTCCTCCTTGGTCAGCTCGATCTTTCCATCCTTCAGGTTGTCGATCATCCTGCCTGCTCCACCCTCGTCCCATACGGCGGGATCTATCCACAGATGGGGTATCACAAACGGTCTCGCAGGCGTCAACCCGGCCATGATATCGGGAATGTCTATCGGTCCGAGGGGCCAGTTCTCCTGCATCCAGGTCTGTTCAGCAGGACTGGCCGTGTTGTATTTCAGGAAAGGATAGAGAGCCTGGGAGAGAAGCTCGATCGGAAAAGGGTTCAGAACCTCCTCCCGGATCTCCTTCCGTCCGAACCCTTCCCAGCACTGTGCGAAATGGTGGTTCGAAAGAGGGAAAATAGCAATTCTCGAATGCTGGAACTCGTAGGATTGATCGATCCTGCTCCTCTCGATCGAGTTGTTTATCACCTCCCTGCATTTGAAGGGAATATGGGTGAAATCCCTCTTTGAGATCCTTCTGGCGATGTGAAGCATCTTGCCCATGACCGGTGCCACCGTCCTCGGTCCCTTCAGGGACAGGGCGTTTCTCCTGGGAAATACAGTGAATACCCAGAATATGGTGGAGAGGGGCAGTATGTAACCGAGATGCTGGAGGATCTCCGGGGTCAATCCCCCCCCGGTCCCACCGTCTGCCGTGTGGATCAGAACCACGATGGCAGGACCGATCTCCGTGATGGGTTTGTAAAGGTTCTCCGTGAGATTTCCGACAACCTCGTCATTGAGGACGGATTTTGCCGCTCTTCCGGGTCTTCCCCCCGCCCCTCTCGACATGCCGCTGATGGTGGACGACAGGGATATCTTCTGCTCGTTGGGGATATTCTCGAAGAAACCCTTTCTTGTGGGATCGGCGCTCGTATCCACGATGAAAACATGCGGTTTCTCGGAATTCGCCCTGAGCGCCTTCGTCAGGCAGTGGTATCTGTCAACCATCTGGTGCTTGATGATCTTCTCCATTCCGTCCGAGAGAATTCTGGATCCCCCTCCCCCAATTCCCACGATGACGATCGAGGGCATGCTGTTATCATCCTGATCACCGCTCACTTTGATCCCTCTCACAATCGACAGTACGATGTCACCAGCACCTATCGATTATTTACAGATTTTCATCGGAATGAAAACGGGAAAATGCAATCTGAATATCCGTAACGATGGATTGCCGGGTTCTTCCGTTCTCGATCGATTCGGAAGATTCAGCGGAATGGACATGATCATTCCGATCGAAGCGCGCTTATGATATGCATCAGCTTGTTCCGCACCTCGCCCGCGATCAGATCGATATCGGAGTTTATTACCGCCTTCATGGATGCCTCAGGATCAACAACAGCTACCTGGACATCCCCGTTTTCGAATTCCTGAACCGTCACGTTGCATGGCAGCAGCAGACCGATGTTCTCCTCGGTAAGCAGGGCCCTGTGCGCTATCGGAGGATTGCAGGCCCCTAGTATGGTGTACCTTCTGAAATCAACACCAAGTTTTTCCTTTAGGGTCTCCTTCACATCAATTTCCATTTGAATTCCGAAACCCTCGTTCATCAGTTCCTCTTTGACCCTTTCTAGGGCATCATCGAAACTCATATTCACGATCTCTTTGAAATAATAGGTCATCTTATTCCCCCGATTTCATTTTCCGTCAAATCGAGCGGTCCCACCTGGCAATCCAATTACGCTGCGGGATTACCAGGTTCGTTCTCGGCTTGGTAGGAGATATTGTAATTTATCATTTTCCCTTTTTCATCCTGATTATATTGATAAAATGAATTTTTCTTTTCACATTGTGAAATCGGATCCTTCTTCCTTTCTCACCTTGTTGAAGAAATCGCAGAGGAGACAGTTCCTTTCAGCGTCCGACCAGTTTGGAGTACTGATCCCCCCGCATGCAGCGCAGTTGACTCCTTCGACCCTCCAGCAGTACCTTCCCCCGTTGATTCCACTGTTTATTCCGTCGAATTTTTCCGCCTTGAGGACCGGGCATTCATTCATATCATGAATTCTCTCAGAGAAAGGTTCCTTGCCGCAGTCGTTGAACTGCCAGCAGTTTTTCTTAGAGGAAGTATCTCCATCCATCAGCCGTTCTATCCCGGACTCCCGATAATAACCTTTTTCCCTAACTGGACCGGATTGATAATATGTTCTTCACCCACATCCTTTTCAACAAGGGTCTCAGATCCATTTGTCCGGATCCTTGTCGAACATATGTTTGCATCCCGGGGCGCAGAAATAATATTTCCTGCCTAGATGTTCGCTGGTCCATTTTGCAGTCTTTTCGTCAACGGTCATCTTGCATATCGGATCCAAAGCCATTTTATTCGCCTCCTTGATCTCACGTTTGATGGGAGGAACATAACGCTTAAGCATCAGCGACAGTGTAACAACGGTTACGGAGCTCATTGCCATGGCAAGGCCCGCGAACTCAGGCCTCATGGTGATGCCGAACAGTGGTTTCAGGGCCCCGGCTGCAACAGGTATCAGTGCCGTGTTGTAGGCGAAAGCCCAGAATATGTTCTCCTTGATCCTGCGTATCACCTTCTTGCTGAGCTGAAGTCCGGCGGCACCATCCACGGGATCGCCTTTTACCAGTACTATGTCTCCTGTTTCCACGGCGATATCGGTTCCGCTTCCCATGGCAATACCGACATCTGCCTGTGCAAGGGCCGGAGCATCGTTGATCCCGTCGCCGATGAAAGCGACGGTTCTCCCGTCCTCCTGGAGCCTTTTAACCTCCATTGCCTTGTCCTGAGGGAGCACCTCTGCTATCACCTGTTTTATTCCGAGCTGTTTTGCCACGGCATCGGCAGTTCTGCGGTTGTCTCCTGTGATCATTATTGTCTTTATTCCTCCGCTGTTGAGATGATGAACGGCCCTCATGGACGTTTCCTTGATCTCGTCAGATATCCCCACCATTCCGGCTATCCTGCCCCCGTAAGATACAAGTACACCCGTTCTCCCTTTCTCCTCAAGTTCCCCCAGGGATATTTCAACGTCCCTTGAAATGTCGATGCCTTTATCGATCATCATCTGGCGGTTGCCGACGAGAATCGACTTTCCGTTGATTTTCCCCGAAACCCCCTTTCCTCCTGCCGTGTCGAAGTCGTCAACCTCCGAAAGATCGATGCCGTCGGATTGAGCTCTTTCCACGATGGCCTCGGCCAGGGGATGAGACGAGTTCCTTTCAAGGCTGCCTGCCAGGGACAGAACTTCATATTCTTCCGTATCAAATCCAATCACGTCCATCACTGCGGGCCTGCCGAGGGTAAGTGTTCCGGTCTTGTCGAAAACGACCGTGTCCACGGATTGCGACCTTTCCAGAGCTTCCCCGTTCTTGATGAGAATGCCCAGCTCGGCCCCTCTGCCGATTCCCACCGTTACTGCCGTGGGAGTGGCGAGACCCAGGGCGCAGGGGCATGCGATGACCAGAACGGAGATCAGCGTGGTAAGGGAGAAAAGAAGCGTCTCTCCCAATATGAGATACCAGACCGCGAAGGACAGGATGGCTATGGTCAGGACAACGGGGATGAAGTAGGTCACTGCTTTGTCCGCGATCCTTTGAATGGGAGGTTTCGATCCCTGGGCTTCCTCGACCATTCTGATGATCTGCGACAGGACCGTCTCCTTACCCACCTTTGCCGCCTCTATCTGGAGGATTCCGTTCCTGTTGATCGTTCCCCCGATAACATCGTCACCGATATCCTTCGTCGACGGAATCGGCTCGCCCGTGATCATCGATTCGTCCACGCTGGAAGATCCCTTCCTGACGACGCCGTCAACCGGGACCTTCCCCCCCGGTTTCACTATGACAATGTCGCCCACGGCAACATCCTCGGCAGGGATCTCCATCTCGACCCCGTCCCTGACAAGGGTGGCGGTCTTAGGCCTCAATCCGATCAGTTTCTTTATTGCCTCGCCCGTTTTTCCCTTTGCCCTTGCCTCCAGATATCTGCCAAGTGTGAGGAAGGCGGCCAGCATCAATACGGTATCGTAGAACATGAAATGCCTGTTCAGGACCATTCCGAACGTCCCGAGGACGCTGGCAATGAATGCCACTCCCATGCCCATGGAATACATCACATCCATGTTCAGGGATCTGTGCCTCAAAGACCTGAAGGCCGCCATGAAGATCGGATAGCTGATGAATATGAAGATCGGAGTCGAGACGGACATCATGAAGTAAGCCATGTCTATCCCGAGATCGATCCCGAGGTGCATCAACGCCATGAGAGGAATTCCGAATACGAATCCCAATGTGAACCTCAGGATCCTGATCCCCTGAGCCCTTTTATGGATTTTATCTGCGGCATCGGAACCACTTTCATCCTCTGTGCCAACATACCGGTATCCGATATCCTCAATGGCCTTTCTCATATCGGAAAGCGTGGTGACCTTTGGATTGTATACGACATGGGCCTTTTCCGATCCCAGGTTGACGCTGACGTCTACCACTCCGGGAAGTTCCCTCAAACCTGATTCAACTGCGGAAACGCACATCGCGCACGTCATTCCGCCGATGCCGATGACCGCTTTATCATCCACAACGTCGTATCCAACGTTCCTGACGATCCGCTCCATCCCGCGGAGGTCAATTTTTTTTGGATCATAGGCCACCCGGGCCGTCTCGGTCCCGAGATTGACGTCCGCTGCGCTGATCCCCTCCTGCTCCTCGAGGGCGTTTTTTATTGCGGCAACGCACATGGCGCAGGTCATTCCGGATATTTTCATGTCGACCCGCGATTCGTTTTCTTCCGCCATCATTTTGGCTCCGATGCATGATTAACCAACTTTCGTCGATTTATTGATTGCAGATGATATGTTAGGATTGAGTTCGGACATCCCGCTATTGCTAGGCATCCTTTCCGATCAGATCGGACAGAGCGCTCTTCACCTCGTCCGCATGCCCGTTGACCTTCACCTTTCTCCAGATCTTCCTCACGATCCCGTCGGGATCGATGAGGAAAGTACTTCTCTCAACTCCGTGATATTCTCTTCCGTACATTTTCTTGAGCTTCCATGTATCGTATCCGGAAAGGGCATCATGATCCGGATCGGATATCAGCTGAAGTTTGAGATCATGCTTCCTGATGAAATTTGCATGGCTGCTGCAGGAATCGGGACTGACCCCAACAATTCTGGCTCCCATGCTCTCGAAATCTCCGAGCATGGATGTGAAATCCTTTGCCTCGGCGGTGCATCCGGATGTGTTGTCCTTGGGGTAGAAGTACAGAACGGTCCATTTTCCCTTGAGATCTACAAGGGACACGGTATTCTCATCCTGATCCATAAGGGAGAAATCCGGTGCGGGATCTCCTTCCTTTATCACATCTTCATTCGACATCAATATTCCTCTGATTGTGATCAGAAGAATTCGAAGATATAAATCGAAATCCCCTGATATATCCGGGAAAAATCCCGTTTGGTCCTGCTATCGACATGAATCTCACAGTCATCCGCTGTCAAAACCAATATGGATTTTTAGTCTTCATCGGATCATGGTTGTTTACCCTTCCTTTCGGGAAGCGGCGGTATGAAATCCTTGAGGTTCATGAGGTTGGGATTTACCTTGCCCCACCTTATCATGGAGAAGGCCACGTCGATGATGTCGGGTCTCTCCTCGAGATAATCCTCGTATTCGAGCCTGATGGAATCATAATATTTCCTGGCAATCCTTCTGTTGGGCGCGGCGAATATCACCAATAGATCGTACTTTCCGTTCAGATAATAGGTGTCCATCAGTCTTATGTCGAGTTTTCCGGGCGCGTTGGTCAGGTGTCTGTTGATCAGAAGCTTTGCCTGATCGGTCGTGAGCGGTTTCAGCCTCATCAACAGAAGGAAGGTCATCCAGTCGATGACATTCTCATCAACGACCGCAGTGTAACCCCAGATGGCATTTGTATCCTCGAGTTTTCTCTTTTCCCTCCAGACCTTCTGCCGGTAGGAACCGCAGGATCTTGCGATCTCCTCGAGGCTTCTTGTGGGGTCCTTCAACATCTCATTGAGGATCTTTTGCCCGCGGTATTCTGTTGTGTAACTTTCCTTCGAGTCATTTGCACCCATTTGTAATACCCCAGATGGGAGAATATGATAATAATTTTTAAATTTGTGGTCCATCTGGTACATTTTCGGAAGAGATTTCATTCCCCCGATCAAATCCTGCAATCCGATATCGTTATTATGATCTGATACCCAATTAAAAAGGTTTAAACAATAGAAGTTCACTATCCTCAAAGTGAATATAGGGACCGGTAATCCCGCGTGGGACGGGGGCCCTAGGCATGTCGCGAGGGGTTAAAGATGCTCACTGAGGTAACGAATCTCCAGGGCAGGGAAGTCATCACGGACAAGGGCATATCACTCGGTATCATCGAGGACACGATTCTGGATCTCGAAACCGGGGAGGTATATGAACTGCTTGTCACGGAAACCAACGAAGATCTCGTCGAGGACGGAGTCAACGTTGGAGTTCCGTATCGATGGGTGCAATCGATTGACAGGGTCGTTCTGCTGAAGCACTTCCCGGGAAGAATAAAGAGAAAGGACCAGATTGAGATACCGACGGCGGCCTCCGATGGAAAGAGGAGGAAGCTCAGGGTCGTCCGGCAGACCCACGGGGAAGGCGGGATCTCCAGGCTCAGCTGGAGATGATCTGGATATCGTATCCGAATTTTGATGATTCAAAGGAGGCCCCGTATGGCCATGAAGGATCTCACACCATTCGAGAAACAGCTTTACGAGTATATTCGAGATAATGATTTTCAATCAAAACCCTGGATAACGAAAAATGCAGCCAGAGCTCTCGGGAAATCGGAAGAAGACGTATATCACGCACTGTCAGAACTCACAAAGAAGATAAGGGATAACATCTGGATATACTACGAATCCGGCCATCTGCACGCTGTGGCTGACTGATCTAAACAGCTTCTCTCAGCAGAATATGAGTTTCAACCCGATCCTCGTCCCCTTCGGCGTTTTCCATCCAGATCTGCCCGCCGTACCTGTCAATTATTTTCTTTACCAGATAAAGGTCCAGCTTGCTCGATACCTCTCCGGGCTTCGGTGATTCGGAGAATATACTGGCCATCTCTCCCTCGACTATTCCCGAAAGGTTGCTGATCTTGATGTGAACAGCCTCGGGCATCAATTTCTGCATGGCCGGATCCCTTCTGGCGGAGATCTCGATATGCGGCATTTCGATCCCGGAGCCGTTGATTCCATGCTTCAAGAGAAGTACAACGGCTTCTTCCAGAAGGTCGTCCGCCATGACATGAAGATCCGAATGATCGAAGAGTACATCTGGGGATTTCCCCTCCATTTCAAGGTCGATCCTTCTGATCGAGGCCTGTATCATTTCCATCAAGGGAACCGATGTGATCTCGATCCCGCCCTGGGCCATGGACATGATCTTGACGTCGTTTATTATTGCGGAGCTCTTCTTCACCTCGGAAAGCGCCCTCTTCGTGTAAAGTTCTCTCTTGTCATCCGTGATCTCCTTGAGCGACAGAAGCTCCAGGTAGCCCATTATCGCGGTATTGATGTTCTTGATATCATGGAGCATAAGATCATTGTAAATCGAGATCTCATCCAGTGCCCTTGAAAGACGGTCACCGTGATCCCTCAAAGACTCCTCCATCTTCTTCATCGAAGTGATATCCTGCCCGACAAGAAGTATCATCGATACTTCTCCCTCGTCGTCGAATATCACCGTATTCTCCCACGATGCGGTTATTATCTTTCCGGAAGACGCCCTGATCCGGTTTTCATACTGGGTTTTGAAACCGCTTCCGATATCCCATTTGAAAACCTGCATGACTCCGTTCTCAGCGTCCTTGTCGATCAGGTAATTGAACCAGGAAGTGCCGAGAATCTCTTTTTTATCATAGCCCAGGATCTTCTGGGCTCCGGAATTGAAAAGCATGATGTTTCCATCAAGATCAAGACCCACTATTATCGCGTTTGAGGTCTCGATCAATTCCGATCCCAGAGAGGCGTCCATAAGGCTGATAATCGGTTCGTTACCGTCTTCCTCGGGGGTCCCGGTCCCATCTATCATAGCCAATCCCGATCCTGCTGTTTCATCACTGCAATGAGAATGCGCATCCCGATAGCTGACCTGTAATATTAATGATTTCGGGATCATTATCATGCGGCGTCTCCGAATTGAATCACATTCTCCCATCCGTCCCGGGAAACCATTTAGTAATCCCGCGACAATGCCGTACATATGGCGGATCCCTCCGAGTCCAGGGATAATCTGGCATGGGCGGAGAAATATCGTCCGGTTACGTTTTCCGAGATGGTAGGGCACCTCAAGGTAATTGACGAGATGAGGTCCTGGGCAGAGAGCTGGTCCGGAGGATCGATACCGAAGAAAAAAGGCCTCATCCTCGAAGGCGAACCGGGCGTGGGTAAGACTACGGCCGCCTATGCTCTGGCCAATGAAATGGGATGGGAATATGTCGAGCTGAACGCCTCGGATTCAAGAAATCTCGAGACCATAAGAAGGGTGGCGACCAGGGGAGCCCAGTCCCGATCTATCACGGATACAGAGGCGTTCGAGACGGGATCTTCGCCCAGAAAGAAATTGATAATCCTCGATGAGGCGGACAACCTTTATGAGAGGGGAGCATCCGACGGGGAAACAGATGTCTCGGACAAGGGCGGTAAAAAGGCCATAGCAGAGCTCATGGGAAATACCATGCAGCCTGTAATCCTCATAGTCAACGATTACTACGCCCTCATAAAAGGATCGGGCAATTCCCTCGCATCTTCATGCATCAAGATCAAATTCAGGAGGCTTGGTCCTGCATCCGTGGCGAAGAAACTTAGGCAGATATTGAAGATCGAGGGCATCAGTTACGACGATAGGATCATTACGGCGCTTTCGGAGAGGTCGGGGGGGGATATGAGATCGGCAATAGGCGATCTCCAGACGGTTTGCGCTGGAAAGATGAGGATAACCACCGGGGACATGGGTGTTCTGGGGAGCAGGGACACCCGGGAATCGATATTCAAGATCCTCGAACAGCTGTTCAGATCGGACTCGATCCAGAGATCGAGAAAGGCCCTCATGGACGCGGATGAGACCCCGGACTCGCTCCTTCTCTGGGTATCGGAGAATCTGAGCACCGTGATGACACATCCCCAGGACCTGGATGCGGGATATTCTCTTCTGTCAAGAGCCGATATCTACCTAGGAAGGGTTAGAAGAAGGCAGAATTACAGGCTTTGGACATACGCTAACGACATGATGTCCAGCGTATATCTCGCCAGGAAGCATAGATCGGGCCAGAGGGAACCCTATCGATTCCCCTCATATCTGAAAACCATGTCACAGACAAAGGACTCGAGGGCTCTTATGAAGGAGGCGTCGGGCCTTATCGGAAGAAGCACCCATTCATCCATAAGATCGGTAAAGGAGGATACATTCTACCGGTTCGGCACCCTTGCGGAGAGGGATCCGGAATTCGCAGCATATCTCATGGCACACTGCGGTCTGAAGAAGGAGCACCTGTCTCTGATGACAGGAGGGAGATTGAAAGCCGCGGCCATGAAAAAGATTCAAATTCAAGCCGAGGAGATCAGATCGAAAATATCATCTCCGGTGTTTCTGGGATCGGTATCCGGGTCCGGAACCCTGTCGGGGTATTCGGATCAGGTTGAGGAACCTGAGGTTAAGGACAAGGAAAAGGAAGAGAAAAAGGAGGAAACCGAGGAGGAGAAAGGGTCCAAGCAGATGAGCCTTTTCGAATTCTAGCGGCCGCTTCTCAGTTTTGCCCTCGTATATTCCAAAAGCCCCCCGGAATCCCTTATGTCCAGTATCTGCTTCGGGAGCGGAGGGAAACGGAATTCCCTTCCGGCCACCTTTATCAATCCCCCCTCAATATCGAGCTCTATCTCATCGCCCTCATTGTAGGCCTCGACCGCATCCGGACTCTCGATCAGGATCAGTCCCTGATTTATGGAAGCCCTGTAGAAGATCCGGGCGAATGATGACCCGATAATGGCCTCGATTCCTATGGATCTCAATCCCAGAACTGGTTGTTCCCTTGACGAACCGCACCCGAAGTTTTCGCCTACGACCAGAATGTCGCCTTTCCGGGTTTCCTTGTGAAATGCCGGATCGAGATCCTCCAGAAGATGAGGGAGTATCTCGTCTGGCGTGGAGCAGGTATACGTATATTTGCCCGGGAAAAGCATATCAGTATTCACGTTATCCCCGTATCTCCATACCTTCATCCCATCACCTCCCTGGGATCCGTGATCTCTCCCTTGATCGCACTTGCCGCAACCGTAGCGGGAGAGGCAAGGTAGATCTCAGCTTCCTTGCACCCCATTCTGCCCTTGAAATTTCTGTTTGCCGTGGATAAGGTCCTCTCTCCGGGAGCCATAACTCCTTGATGTGCTCCCAGGCAGGGACCGCATCCCGGGGGAAGAATTACCGCACCCGATTCGACAAGCGTCTCGATGATACCTTCCTTCAATGCCTTGGCGAGTTCAGAACGGGAGGCCGGGGCGACTATCAGCCTGACCCCGGAAGAGACCTTTTCACCTTTCAGGATATCCGCGGCCGTCTTCAGATCCTCATACCTTCCGTTCGTGCAGGTTCCGAGAAAACATTGATCGATGGGCAGCCCCGCCATCTCCTCGACAGTTCTGTAATTGTCGACCTTATGGGGTGCGGCTATCCCGGGTACCACTTCCGACATGTTGAAATCGTGCATGCTGTGATAGTCAGCATCCTCGTCCGCCCAAACTGGTGTGTATTCATCCGGCAAGATTCCCGCTTTTCTCAGATAGTCCCTTGTAAGATCGTCAACGGGGAATACGGCTCCCTTGCTGTCCATCTCCACCCCCATGTTGGATATGGTGAACCGATCCCCGATTGATAATTTTCCGATGCTGCCGTGGAATTCAACGGTTTTGTATGCCGCTCCGGAGGCACTTACGTTTCCTATGATATGGAGAATCAGGTCCTTGGAATAGACCCCCTTGCCCAGGTTCCCATTTAGGTTCATCCTGATGGATTCCGGGACGCGGAGCCACATCTCCCCGGTCAGCAGGAGCGAGGCGGCCTCGGTCCTGTCGATCCCTGTCGAGAATGCGCCAACTGCTCCGTACGAGCAGGTATGGGAATCAGAACCGACGATAATCTGTCCAGGAAGGGCCAGACCTTTCTCCACCACGACCTGATGACATACCCCCTCTCCGATGTCGAAGAAGTTGACGATCCCGTGATTCCCGACAAACTCCCTGACGGACTTGTGGTTGGCAGCTGTTTTTTCATTAGATGCCGGAATCACATGATCGAGAACGATGATCGGAAGCTTCCTGTCCACTATCCCGAACTCCTGAAGCTCGGGCCCGATCTTACCTATGATGGCCGCCGTGTTGTCGTGGGTAAGAAGGTGATCCGGTTTGACCGTCACGATCTGACCTGGTGCCACATGATCAAATCCCGCCCTCTCGGCAAGTATCTTCTCGACGAACGTATGTCCCATCTTAAGCTCACCTCGGCAGTTTCCTCGGTTCGTTCACTATGATGAATGTCCGTATTCTCCTCATATCGATATCCGGGGAGAGGAGTTTGATCCCCGTCTGATCTTCGTGTTTAATCAGATGATATCAAAGATCCAGGTCAAGATCCTTCAGATCTGAGGCATTGATCTTCGGCTCCTGAACTACCTGCTTCTTCTTGAACAGGTATCTGTGCTCCTCGCCTTTTGCCAGGGCTTCCTGATGTTTGATCTTCTGCGCTTTCCGGCGGGCCTTTCTATCCAATTTCGATTTCTTCCGGTCGTCCTTCCATAGTTTCTTCTTTTTACTCTTGGAAAGGGTTTGAGTGTCCGCAGGCATTGCCAGAAAACGTCTATTCCATACTTTTCCCCTGTAGTAGGCAAATCCGAATATCGCCCCGAATATAAGTGCGATTAGAAGCAGCCATTGAATACTCCTGCTGATGAAGTTCTTTACCGTCGCTCCCAAATTGAATTTCGGGTCCTCAAGTTTCGAGAAGGATTGCATCGATACGTTTCCGAATCCCGTTGGATCATAAGCTATGGACGCGAAAAGAGTATATTCACCGGAATCACTTTCCAGAGGGTAAATGATCATTCTCGTCTGATTTTCTATATTCATCTGGGATGTCAGTTGATTCTGGGTTTGTTGGGTTCCATCCAAGTAGATGGATGTGTGCATCTGGACCCAGGGTATCATGAACGCATCCTTGTACTCGAATGTTATTGCTTCCTCCGACATGTAAAGTGCATGCGCCTGCAGCGAGTTGGAGCCGAAGGTGAAACCGGAAGGTGTCTTAGAAGACCCGAACCGAAGTGACGCCGATCCTTCCTGGATATTGGCCCTGGCCCGGACCTTGAAAACCAGCTGGGTGTCGGCTTCCACGGTTGTATCGTTACCTGGGGGAAACGCGCCGATCACTCTAATCAGGGTTGCATCAGCCCCGCCCTGGATGTACTCGTTGGAAGCCGAAAGCCTGATCATCGGTTCCGCTTCGTCCTGCCGCAGGATCTGGAATTCGAAATCTATGGTTACCGAGTTCCCTTCCTTAGCGGCAAAGACGGTTATCTCCACAGTGCCACCTAGGTTGATACGATGCCTCATCGGCTGGGTGGTCCAGATAGCAACATCTCTCCAGTATGTATGCCCGATAGGCAGTAACCCGTATCCGAAAAATCCGTCCCTTATGAAACCGTTGGGGATGGATACCGTCTGGTATTCGTCATTGACATCTGGAGGGACTGGATCCATGGACATGCTCTCCTTCAGGTACATTCGGCCTTCGGTGAGGATCATGGGAGCCCCCCCTTCCTGGGCTGCGACCTCCGTCTGGGTATCCGATGGGATCATCGGAAACACCGCACCTGCCACAATGATCAATAACATGAGACTAAACATCAGTTCGATCAGATTCTTCTTGGTCCTCATGTCGATCCCTCTTTCCAGAAGCGGAAATACGCCGTAATGGAATTGTCGTATATAATTAATACCGCGACGTATATTATATATCTTTTCTCTTACAAAACTGACATAGGGCGTCAACATCGATGCAGAACCTCCCGAAAACATCGACCGCTCCTTCGAGAGGCCGCAATCCAACAATCCCGCCAATCCTTAAAATAGGGCCAAAATGATCATGTCGGGATGGTAAGACCTTATCGCAAAAGATATGTCGTTTTTCATGTCCTTTCACCGGATGATGTCGGCATTGGCCTGATGATAAGCATGATAAGGAAGATGACCGGCGCCCTCCCCGAGGATAGGTATGCATTGATTAAACCGTGGTTCGTGTTTTTCGAGAACGGATGGGGCATCGTGAAATGCAGGATGGAGGGGGCCCGGGACCTAGCGGAAATGATAAATTCCCTGGACGGTAAGGATTTGAGAAACGGGAAGATGTCGATCCGAACGGTCGGCATGTCCGGTACGCTCAGAGGTGCCTTCAATAAGCATATACCCGAAAAAGCGAGGGAAGGTCTTCACTACCGCCCCCACCGGGAATAACCCGTGCCGGATCACGATCTCGGTGACTCATTGGTAAAACTTGCCCAATAGGTTTTTATCGGATTATGAAACTCCGCTTGAGTAGATATCCGAACTCGGCACCCTTTCAAAACGGGCGCCCCGAGGCTAAGAGGGATCCCTATGCAACCAGGAAATATGGCATATGATCGAGCGATAACAGTATTCTCCCCTGACGGAAGGCTATTCCAGGTCGAATACGCCAGGGAAGCAGTTAAGAGGGGAACGACCACAGTCGGCCTCAAGTTCCGGGACGGTGCGATCCTTATCATCGATAAGCGCATAACAAGCCCCCTAATCGAACCGACCTCCATCGAGAAGATATTCAAGATCGATGACTACCTCGGATGCGCCACGAGCGGACTGGTGGCCGATGCCCGGGTTCTCGTGGACAGGGCGAGGATAGAGGCGCAGATCAACAAGATCACCTACAGTGAGAGAATACCGGTTGATGTCCTTGTCAAGAAGATATGCGATTTCAAACAGAATTACACCCAGTACGGAGGTGTTCGCCCGTTCGGGACGGCACTTCTGATTGCCGGGGTGGATCAGAAGGGTGTTCATATCTACGAGACAGATCCCTCGGGAGCAATGATGTCATACAAGGCCGGTTCGATAGGATCCGGCAGGTCCATAGTCATGGAGATTTTCGAGGACAAGTTCAAGGCCAACATGACAATGGATGCATCAATAAAGCTCGGCCTGGAATCACTTCTTGCAGCCACTGATGAGAGCAGGCTGAACACGATGGGCGTGGAGATAGGGGTGGTCAAGAAAGCCAAGCCATTCCAGAAGATGGATCCTAAAAAGGTAGCCGAATACGTGAAGAAGATAAAATAGAGGGATGAAGGTAATAAGATGGTTTCCCTGGATGATGCTGTGATAGCAAGGCTCGATCGAAAAGGGGAGAGATTCGAGATACTCGTGGAACCCGAGCTGGCGTACAAGTTCAGGGAAGGTGAGGGCGGGGTCGAACTTGCCGATATACTGGCCGTCGAGGAGGTTTTCAAGGATGCTCACCGCGGGGACAGGGCCACCGACGAGATCCTTAACGAGACGTTCTCCACAACGGAAGTTATGAAGATCGCAGCTTACATCATCGAAAAGGGCGAGATCCAGCTGACCACGGAGCAAAGGAAGAAGATGCAGACAGAGAAGAAGAAGCAGGTCATCAACCTGCTGGCTCGAAACTGCATCAATCCCGTGACCAAAACCCCTCATCCCCCGCAGAGATTGGAGATGGCCCTTGATGAGATCAAGTTCAACATCGACCCGTTCAAATCAGCGGAATCCCAGGTTAACGAGGCTCTCAAAGCCCTCCGGCCCGTTATCCCGATCAGAATGGAGATGACAACCATAGCGGTAAAGGTCCACGGATCCCATTACGGCAAACTGATCGGCGACGTCAGGGGATACGGAAAGATCCTGAAGGAGGAATGGACCAAGGATGGCGACTGGGTATTTGTCATCGAGATCCCTGCGGGGCTTCAGGTCGACTTCTTTGACGAGATCAACGGAAAAACGCACGGAGAGGCTCAGTCAAAGATACTCAACCAGTGATGTTATCTGCGATCATCATCCAGGGAATCGTCTTCGGAGTCGTTCGTATGGAAGAAAGCATCAATTATGAATTGAAACCCCCCGGAAGGACCACGGGCGACATAGTGATGCCGGGCGACATCATATCCTCATCTGAGGGTATGAAACCGGGGAGGGGGGTTTTCAAGGAAGGGGGAAGACTGGTATCGTCTGTTATCGGCATGGTTGCTGTCAAAGGCAGTACTGCAAGCGTTCTCCCTCTGAACGACCGATATATTCCGAAACCGGGCGATCAGATAATAGGGATGGTGGTTGATCTCGGACCTGATCACTGGATCGTTGATGTGAATTCTACAAGGCCACTTGTTCTGAATGTCGGGGATACTCCGTGGAACGTGCGTTTCGGTCATTCCAGCTCCTATCTCGATGTCGGGGACGTGGTTCATCTGAAAGTTGAGAGGGATAGGGGAGCAAGCCACCTGAAGCTCGCTATGAAAGGCCCGGCATTGAGAAAACTGAACCAGGGATATCTGGTCTCCATTAACGTATCGAAGGTCATAAGACTGGTCGGAAAGGATATGGAGATGATCAACCTCATCAGAAGAGCGACATCCTGCCGGATCCTGGTCGGCCAGAACGGCATGATCTGGATAGAAGGGGATCCGGAAGGCGTGTCCATGGTGGAAAGGACAGTGGACCTGATCGGGAGATATCCCCATTCAATGCCTCTAAACGGAAAGATCAGGGAGCTGTTGTCATGAGAAGCGTTCATCCTTCAAATTCCATATCTTCGGGATTCTTGATATTCGAGAGGGGGGATCGGCAGTGGAAGATGTGACAGTCGATACTGATCTGATGGATCCTTCGGGAAGGAGATCCGACGGCAGGGGCCCTCATGATCTCAGAAAGATCAGAATACGTGCTGGAGTGCTTAACAGGGCGGAAGGATCGGCCTACGTCGAGTGGGGAAACAACAAGGTGATGGCCGCTGTTTACGGACCCAGAGACATGGGGAACGACATGAGCCCCGATCCCGACCGGGCTGTTATCAACTGCAGATATAACATGGCTCCCTTTTCGGTATCGGACCGTAAGAGGCCGGGGCAGGATCGGAGATCGAGGGAGATCGGGAGGATCATGTCGGAGGCCCTTTCCAGCGTTGTGATGCTCGAGAAATTTCCAAAGACAAAGATCGATGTCTATACCGAGATCCTGGAAGCCGACGGCGGTACCAGATGCGCCGCCATTACCGCGGCATCCGTTGCCCTTGCCGATGCAGGGATCCCCATGAGGGATCTGATTCCGGCCTGTGCTGTCGGCGTTGCGGCCGGGAGGGTAATCGTCGATCTCAACAAGGACGAGGACAGCCTTGGGGAGGCAGATCTCCCGATGGCGATAATACCGCACAAGGGCGAGATAGTCCTGCTCCAGATGGAGGGGGCCATGACCCAGGATCAGTTCGGTGAGGCTCTGGATCTGGGCATCAAAGCATGCGAAAAGGTACATGCATTTCAGAGGGAGGCCCTGATCGACAGATATGAGTCGGATCCGGAAAAAGATCGCAAGGCAGACCTGTTCGAGAATTGGTCGGTTGATAGATTTCATTACATCGACGACGGAGGGTCCGAATCCGGAGGGGGTGGGAAATAATGGTCGATCGTTCCATAGCAAATATAAAGAGAGCCCATATCCGGAAACTGGCCGAAGAAGGCTCAAGGTCCGACGGGAGAAAGTTCGATCAGATGAGGCCTCTTAGGATCGAGACCGGAATAATCGGCAGTTACAACGGATCCTCAAGGGTCAGGCTGGGTGGGACCGAGGTTATGGCCGGAATATTCATGGACACCTCAAGGCCTTATCCGAATAATCCGAATTCCTGTACGATGCATACGAAAATGGACCTGAATCCGATGGCTTCTCCGTTATTCGGAAGGTTCGATATGGAGCCCGATATCATAGAACTTTCAAGGGTTGTTGACAGGGGGATCCGGGGTTCGGACATGATCGACATGGGATCGCTGGTAATCAGACCCGGGGAGGAGGTATGGAGGATCAATATGGACCTGGTAGTATTGGATTTCGATGGAAATCTGATCGATGGGGGCAACCTTGCCCTTCTGAAAGCATTGCAGTCAACGGTGGTCCCCGCTTCCCGCTACGATCTGGGTACGGATCATCCCATGCCGATAAAGACCCTGCCGATATCAACGACCTTCGTCAAGATCGGAGACTGCCTGTTGTTTGATCCGACGTCCCTGGAGGAGAGCGTTGCTGATGCACGTATCACCATCACAACCGACTCCGACGGAATCATGCGGTCTCTTCAGAAAGGCGGATTCGGATCTTTCAGACCGGATGAGGTCAGAGATGCATATGCCAGGTCCGTGAATGTCGGGGAGAGAATAAGGAAAGGCATATGATGATCCAGATCGACCGGCTGAGCGGCTGGTTCAAGTTTTACGGTGATGTGAACAGGACCGTAAATGGATCCGGGGGGGTTTTACTTCTCATATGGTGATTTTAATGAATCCGGTCGTGTGCTTCTTTAAATAATCCTATCCGGTAGGGAACACCCAACCTATTGGGGGTATGGGGGTTAATAGTTCGAATGCTGAGCATTCCCTCCGCGTTCGATCTTCCATTAAGTTGCGCTTTAAATCCGCTTTAAGTGCAGGACCCCCCCGTGCACAACATATAAATAAGGAATGTTCATGTAGTGCTTCCCCTCAGTGCCCGAATATCCGTGGATCGAGGAGGAATCAATATGAGCAGGCGGACAAAAAAAGTCGGAAGCTCCGGCAAGTTCGGACCCAGATACGGACTCAGCGTCAAGAAGCAGATCCGATCCATTGAGGCCAACAAGTCGTCAAGGTACAACTGCCCGAGATGCACAAAGCAGAACGTCAAGAGGGTTGCATCGGGCATCTGGGAGTGTCGGTCCTGTTCCCTCAAATTCACCGGTGGCGCCTATTCCCCCAGGACAGGCAAGTTCAAGAGCGTCGAGAACAGGCTCGGAAGGGTGTGATCATGTATAAATGCGGTAGATGCGGTGAGAAGCTCATAACCGAGTTCAGCCCCATCGGTATCCAGTGCAGCAAATGCGGATACAAGATCTTCTACAAGGAAAGGCCCAACAGGAAGAAGGTTCTTAAAGCCCAGTGATATTCATTCTCAGATCTGCATGAAGGGTGATGTCGTCCTCGGGTTTACCCTGGATGGAAGAAGATCGAGGGTTATACGCGATGTTCTCGAATTGGAGATAGGATCGGCCCCTCCCGGAGGGGAGGTTTCGATAGAATTGATCGAGGAAGGTGGGGAAGATCGAATAATTATCCGTATGTCTTCCTCCGATATGTCGACCTGCCGGGCCATGCTGAATTCCTATTTGGGGCTGCTCACTGCAGCGCTCGATGCGGCGGGCAGCTGACCCTTCACAAAAGGCTTTATATCGCCTTCCTTTTTAGGGCTTGAAACAGGATGGAATAACCATGTCCGCCCAGATACCGAAGAAGATCCAGGATCAACTCGGCAGGTTCGAGCAGATCAAGACACAGCTTCAGATCATCATGAACCAGAAATCGGAAGCTGACGCATCGAAGAGGGAGATGGAGATGGCAATCAAAGCCCTCGAGGAACGCAAGGAGGGCGATGTCTACAGACGGGTGGGCGAGCTGCTGATCAAGGTCGAGGATGTCGATGCGTTGAAGAAGAAGCTCGAGGATGACCTCGAGACGATGACTGTCCGCCTCGGATCGATGGAGAAGCAGGAAGAGAGCCTCAAGAAGATGTATGAATCCCTTGGAAATGAGATCAACGAGGCGCTCAAGGGTTACCAATGAACGATTTATCAAGCAGTCCGAAACCTCGGAGGACCGGTTCCGGCTGGTCAATCGGAAGCGGGATTGTACCCGCCCCCCGTGATGAGCCGATGCTATGGATGATAATAAAGGATATAATGGATATGAGGGAGGGCGGGGTACTGGTTCTCGCCCATCATAACGCGGATCTCGATGCCGTCGCAACGGCAATAGTTCTCAAGAGGGCATTTCCCTGGGTGGATATCGGAGCGTTCAAGAGCATATCCCAGCCTGGCAGGAACCTCCTCGACACCATCGGAGAGGAGATGACGATCGATCCCGACACCGCCAGTTATTCACTGGTCATCGTTGTTGACTCCTCTTCTCCTCTGCAGGTGACCGACGGCGACCCTTCCGATTGGAAGAGGTTCTGGGTCATCGATCATCACGAGGATCACGGTCACTGGAACGGTGGTTTGTACGTGGATTCATCCAGCGGATCCTGCGTTCAGATCGCAGTTCAGATGGCGCTCCTGACCGGATGCCCGATCGACCGGGACATGGCCGTTTCGGCAATTGCAGGAATAATTGCGGACACGGGAAAATTCAGGTTCGCACGGGGAAATGACATGCTGGTCCTGGTCTCCATGATGGATTCATCCGGGATATCGATGGAGGAGGTACTCGGAATAATCGAGGGGGAGAATTATTTCGACATATCCAAGAAGATCGCCCAGCTCAAAGCCCTGAAGAGGGTGAAGTACACAAAGGTCGGGGATCAGGTGATCGCAAGCTCCGTCGTGTCTTCATACGAGGCCGCCTCCGCCAGGGTACTCCTGGTTGCCGGAGGCGATGTCGTGTTCGTCGGAGCGCAGAAAAAAGGAGAGATAAGGATATCGACCAGGGCCAAACCGCATATCCTCTTAAGGGGAGTTCATCTTGGAAAGTTCATGGAGATGATCGGAAAAGAAACCGGAAACCAGGGCGGTGGGCATGACGGGGCAGCCGGATTGAACGGCAGCGGCGACGTTGAGAGGATACTGACACTTTGCGCCAGGAGAATGGCCGAAAGATTAAGGACGGAAGACAGGCCCGCTTCCTCATGAATTCCTAATCCCGGGATGCCGGGTATTCCAGAACCACCTTGACCGTACCCCCTTCCTCCATCCGGATCTCATCTCTGATCCTTTTATCCGAAACTATCTCGAGGGTGTACTCGTGGATGGTTCTGTCGGGAACCATTATGACTGCCCGGATCCCTTCTATCTCGCAAGGGTAGCAAAGACATGTGCCGAAGGTCCTTCCCTGCGAAGTGAAGCCGTCGACGGATATCCCCGGCCCCCTTCTAAGGAGATCGATGATCGGTCGGTCGTTCATCGAGAGGTTCACGTTCAGCGTGCCCGGATATGGAACGAAATCGAAGAGGTTCCTGATCTGATCGATATATTGGATCTGGGATAGGTAGTAGGCCCCCTCCCCCAATCCTGCTGAAACGGTACCGTGGACCGTTATCTTCCTGCTCTCCTCGAATAGACTCCTCAACTCCTGGAATGCGGAGTTCAGGAGGTCCACCCCCTCTTTTGTAACTCTGATCTTTCCCCCGATTTTTCTTCTTATCCTCTCGATCAGACCTCTCTCCTCCAGACGGGTAAGGTACAGAGAGGCAGACTGCTGGCTGATCCCCATGAGTTCGCCTAGTTCCCTGGTTGTGATGTCTATGTATCTCTCCATGCCGCCCAGTTTGGCAATTCTGAGAAGTGTTTCCTTACCGTCAATACCCATGATCTCCCCCCTTTCCCGACCTCACGCATGCGGAGGCGATCATGTGTGATATTCTTACCGGCTCCGGAATTCGGCCGTGTATCGTGGACCTCCTCACCACTTCCTCTGCGGTTCTCAGGTCCGTTCCGGCAAACCGGATGTAACACGGTCCGTCCGGCAATTCGATCCTGATGGGCTCGTGCCGGTTGATTATCTTCAGTCGATCCCTGAAATCGCTGAAGTGCTTTCTCAGGGCATCTCCGAAGGATGTCTGATCGGGCCTCTTGTCGGAAACGGTAATGACGGGGATGGACAGCCTTTTGCTGAGATCGCCGATATCGAGCACGTTGAAACCCCCGAGGCATCCCCCGTCGGACAGTATGAACCTTATCTGTTCGATATATTTGCTGCTTCCAAGGAGATCGCCGATCCTTTCGGAGGAATCGGTTCCATCGGTACAGATCGATCCCGGAATTACCGCATCGATATATCCGTCCATCCTGCATACGGTTGCGATTATGATCGTCTCTTCCGAATCCCTGTCGTAGGGGCCGTCATCTATCCCCGCGATCCTTGTTTCTCTCTTGAGGTTTTTCATCCTATCACAACAGGGGAAGATCTCCGGTGACCTTGTCTATCTCGGGGGTGGGTCCGGGTCCGATCCCGAGAACGGTCACCGTTCCCGGATCGATCTCTGTCAGACCGGCATCCTGGACCAGAGAGGTGGTGATACCAAGAGCCTCGGCCTTCTCCTTGAGGAAGAAAAGCTCTTCCCTGTCGCCCGCTTTGACAACCACTTTCTTCTGGCCTTCACGGTACCATTCCTTGAACCAGCGATCCTTTTTCTTCCTGGCCTCCAGGGCGCAGTTTACTGATGCATGTGCAACCTGGACCGCAAGCTTCCCGGGGGATAACTTCAGGTCCTTTCTCGTTACGATAACGAGCTTGTTCTTGAATTCCTCCGCGGCCATTGACCATTCTCCTACAGTGGATCGAGCTCCTTGGTCTTCCATCTGTCACCTGCCTTCTTGGCCTTCTTCCAGTTCACTTTGGCCTTGAGGCGGAGCTTCTTTTCCTCGATAACGACCGAGCCAAGAGGGATCTCGTAGAACTGATCCTGACTCTTTATGATTATTTTGTCGCCCTCCACCCCTATGCTCTCCCCGACAACATCATCATCCTTGTTCAGAACGAAAAGGGAAAGGTATTCGTCCTTCGGGTCCTCAACCTCCCCGGTAGGACTTGTCATTCCCTTTTTTTTCCTCTTGGCCATGTGCAAGTCAAGGGGATATAGGCATTAAAATCCTTTCTCAGTTGGGTCCGGTAATGAATACCGGGGACGGGAGCTTCATGGAAGCCTTCCTGAGAGCGATCTTTGCATCGTTCTCCATCAGGGGATTAACGTAGAGGGTGATGACCTCCTGCCCGGCTCTGCACCTTGCGGCCGTTCCGACGTTCTTTCCGAAGGATTTTCTCATTCCCTGGGAAACCCTGTCGGCTCCCGCGCCTGTGGCCTGCTTGTTCTCTCTGAGGATATGATGCGGTATCACCCTGATCACCAGTTTGTAATTCTGGGACCCCGCCCTCTTTGAGATGTATTTGTTTGCGGCGATACGGGCCGCCTCCAGAGCCGTATGCCTGATCTGGCACGATTCCTTGATAACCAGGTGGTAAGCGTTCGGATACGTTCCCCTCTTATTGCCCATAACAAACTGCTGTATCCTGGCTGCAGGTATCCCGCCCATGTATTCCTTTCGGGTGTAGGCCGGGCCTTTGACTTTCCTGTACATCCTGCCGGGTTTTCTCGCCATTTCGATCACCTGGTGCGGCTTTCACCGTATAGTGTTCGCCCACTAATAAAGAAGTTGTATATAAGTATAGCTCCCTTCGAACAATGCCAGATGAACGGCGTTCTTGCCGCAGGGTTTTTTAAAGAAATCCATTGATTTTAAATAACTGCTGACTTTACTTCATCCCATGAAAAGACATGTCGGTTTCACGCCTAATCGGCTGTTTCTGACCAAAGGTGTCGGAATGCACCGGGAGAAGCTTGCCAGTTTCGAGCTCGCCTTGAGGGATGCAGGGATTGAGAAGTTCAATCTCGTTCACGTATCCTCCATATTCCCCCCGGAATGCGACATCATGGATCGCGAGGACGGATTGAGTGAACTCAATCCCGGACAGATAGTATACTGTGTCATGAGCAGGAACGAATCGAACGAGCCCGGGAGACGAATTGCAGCCGCGATTGGGATTGCGATACCCCAGGATAGGAAACTCTATGGATACCTGTCTGAGCATCATGAATACGGTCAGCTTGCCAAAGATGCGGGCGATTACGCGGAAGATCTGGCGGCTGAGATGCTGGCATCCACACTCGGCATCCCATTTGATGTCGATTCCAATTACGATGAGAAGAGGGAGCTGTTCAGGATAGACGGCAGGATCGTTCACACCCAGAACGTAACTGCCTATTCGACCGTCGATGACAGCGGAAAATGGACAACTGTCCTGGCAGCAGCCGTATTCGTTCCATGACGGGGGGATATAATTGGAGAAGGAGCTTGATCGCAGTGATCTTCTGAAACGGCCCATAAAGATGATCGATCTCTCCAAGGAAACCACCATCGGAGGTATCGTGGACGGTTTTTCGGATACCTCCTTCCAGGCGAGAAAACTGGCGGAAAGCGTGGAGATCTTCAATGAGATGATATCCCGCAGGGATCGGAAGACCATGACGATATTTCTCGGCCTGTCCGGGGCTCTTGTCGCCGCCGGTCTCAGGAAGGTCATATCCGATATGATACGCCTCAGGATGGTGGACGTTATTGCGACCACCGGAGCGGTGGTTTATCAGGATTTTTATCAGGCCATGGGTTACAAACATTACAGGGGAGATCCCAGGTCCGACGACAATCTGCTCCACTCTTTGATGATCGATCGGATCTACGACACCTATGTCGACGAGGACAAGTTCAGGGAGACGGACGTGAACATCGGCAGGATCATGGATGAAGTGGGAGGGGGGAGGCATTCCACCAGGGAGTTCCTGTCCATTCTCGGGGAGAGATGCGTTGCGGATCAGGAATCAATACTCGGAGCGGCATATCGAGAGGGAGTGCCGATCTACTGCCCGGCAATAGCCGATTCATCAATTGGCATCGGTCTGGCGACTGCCTACAAGAGGGGCCGGGAAGAAGGCAGATCCCCTGAGGATATGTTCATGCTTGACACGATCCGGGACAATTATGAAATGGCTCAAATAGTCCACATGTCAAATTCCACCGGAGCCGTTTATCTGGGAGGCGGTGTGCCGAAGAACTACATAAACGATTCAATCGTTATGGCCGACATGCTATACAGCGGGGATTTCGGCCACGAGCTGGCCATACAGGTAACCATGGATCGAGCTGATTGGGGGGGCCTTTCGGGATCCACATTGAGCGAGGCCCAGTCCTGGGGGAAGATCGATGAGAAGGCAACCCATTCGATGGTCCACGTGGAACTGTCCGTCGCCCTCCCTCTGATCGCCGGAGCGCTTTTCGAGAAGGTCGGGTGGAGGCGGAGGAAGGGACCGAATTTCCTTTGGGACGGGGACACCCTTCTATCCATGGGTTTGCCGGGAGAGGATTCGTTGGCTGAACGGGGCGAACCATTATAAAGGAGAAGTAGTTTAACCCCCTTCCAGCCCTTTTCTTTATATTTATTTATATATAAAGGGACAGGGCTTACAGAATGGTCCAGGAGTCGAGAATCATGTATAAGATGATCAAACGTGAAGACATCATTCGCATACCCCCTCATTACCTGAGCGAGGACCTGGATGTGGTGTCCGATTACCTGACCCGCAGGAACTTCGAGGGCAGGATGGACAATCAGAACAGGCTCGTGATCCAGGCAACCGATGTTGAAAGGATCGGAGAGGGAAGGATAGTGCATGGTGACGGGGCCATATTCCAGAAGGTGAAGTTCAAAGCCCTGATTTTCCAGCCCACGCTTCATGAGGTCGTGGAAGGAACGGTAGTCGAGATATTGAAATTCGGGGCATTCGTCAGGTTCGGACCCCTGGACGGATTGGTTCATATCAGCCAGTTGATGGACGATCACATCGATGTGGATCTGGGCAACATGAGGCTCGTCGGAAAGGAGAGCAAAAGGGACCTAAAGGTGGGCGATCACGTCAGGGCCAGGATCGTGTCTATGTCTATGAACGAGAGGTCCCCGAGGGAGAGCAGGATCGGTCTTACCATGAGGCAGGCGGGACTCGGAAAGATAGACTGGCTCAATGAGGATTACGATAAAAGAACCAATCCCGAGGGAGAGGAGCCCAAAGGGAAGAAGTCCAAGAAGTGATTGAAATGCTGGCTTGCAAGAAGTGCATGCTGCTCACGGAACAGGAGAAGTGCCCCCTGTGCGGAGGCGAACTATCCAAGGAGTGGCAGGGAATGCTTGTCGTCGTCGACCATGGAAGGTCCAAGATCGCGGAACACATGGGTATCAAGGTTAACGGCAAGTATGCCCTGAAGGTAAGATGAGGATTGCGGATGTATGTCTTGACGGATAATCTCAGGGCAAAACTGAAGATGCCCCTGGGAACATTGATTCCCAACGAGGAGAGGACCAGGGCGAACCTTGAAGCTCTCGTCTCTGATCCGCTGGTACTCGTGGGAGATGTAACAGCCTCCGTCATGACCCGCATGGGTTTCGAACCCGCCATAATACTTCTGGACAACCATACTAAGAGGGGGAAGGAGATCCCCACATTGACGGTCAAACCCGGAAAGGTGATAAATGTTGTAAACGGACCGGGCATACTGGGGCCGGAACTTCTCAAAGCCCTTACCGATTCCCTGAGGGAGATCGATATAGGCGAGGAGATGGACGGCCCCATTATAATTGACGTGGACGGAGAGGAGGACCTTGCTACCCTCCCGTCCATTCAGATGCTCCCGATCGGGGGCACCGTTGTATACGGCCAGCCGGACAAGGGACTGGTCGTGGTTAAGGTCGGCAGGGAGATCAAGGAGACGGTCGAGGAGATGCTCCGGGAAATGGAGGTCTGATTTAATGGAGATAGAAGTGATTAGGAAGAACGATAACAAGCTTCTGGAAAGGGTCGAGGTTGACTTCGTTGTGAAGCACCCCAAGGAGAGCACCCCGCAGAGGAAAGTTATATCGGAAGCTCTCAGAGAGATACTGGCTCTGAAGAAGGAGATCCTTATAGTCGGATCCTTCTCATCGGAGTTCGGAAAGGGCGAATCAAAGGGAAATGCCAAGGTTTACAAGTCCCTTGAGAAGGCCAAGGCCGTGGAGGAGGATTACATGCTCAAGAGAAACGGCCTGATCACCGAAGAGGAGAAGAAGTGACAGGTGGACGACATGAGAAACCACGAGCTCTATCAGATCGATGGGAACAAGATAACCCGCAAGAAGAGGTTCTGCCCCAAGTGCGAGGGATCATTCCTCGCAGAACATCCCGACCGCGTTTCCTGCGGAAGGTGCGGTTACACGGAATTCAACAAGAAGGAATGATACAGATATCTTCTCCTCGATGATCCCTCCTCCTGCACTGACGGATCGAAGTCTTCCTTCGTATCGAGAATATATTTTGATTACAAACATCAAAATTCAGCTGAAAGATGGATCCGACAAGTGATCTTTGCGAAAATCCCATCAACGATATTTAGCGGATATATTATTCATCGGTTCATCCCGGGATCATAGATATCTTTCGAACCAGTTCCTGATATGTTCCAGCCGAGCGATCCTTCTGTCGGTCCTCCCCATCCGGGAAAGTCCGTGGGGGGAGTCCGGAAATCTAAGGAGCTCGGCCGGTACACCGAGCCTCTGCAACGCTACGTAGACCTGTTCTCCCTGCTCCATGTCGCACCTCAGGTCGTTCTCGCTGTGTATGATCAATGTGGGCGTCCTGGCATTTCCGATGTACTTCATCGGAGACTGCTTCCAGTAGTTGTCCAGGTCCTCCCACGGCGGTTTCTCCGAGAACTCGTCCTGAAAGTACCAGTTGAAATCGGAAGATCCCCACATGGAGATGAAATTGGACACCGATCTCTGCGTCACGGCGGCGCTGAACCGATCGGTCTTTCCGATTATCAGATTGGTCATGTAACCGCCGTAGCTTCCGCCGGACACTCCCATTCTCTTGGAATCGATATACGGAAGACCGGAGATGAAGTCTGTCCAGGTGGAGATATCGTCGTAATCATGCGTTCCCCACGCCTTCCAGATGGATCCGGCGTGTTCCTCCCCGTATCCCTGGCCTCCCCTCGGATTGCAGAAATGGACAACATAGCCCTCCGAAGCAAGATAGAAGAACTCATGCATGAAGGTGAATCCGTACTGGGCTCTCGGGCCTCCGTGGATCTCGAGAACGGAAGGGTATTTTATACGCTTGTTGAAATCGGGAGGTTTCATTATCCACCCATGGACCTTCTTTCCATCATCGGTTCCTATCCAGTGTTCCTCCACTTCCATGGCAGATGCTGCCCTCGAGATCAACGAGTTCAACTTGGTCAGCTTCTTTTGGCCGTCGGCACCGATCACTCCCGTCCAGATATTGCCCGGATCGTGTATGTCCATTCGATGATATGCGTATCTCCTGCCGGATAGGTCAAAGGAGAATGCTCCCACGACGCAGACATCATCGATCAGATAATGGATGGGATTACCCTTCTCTCCTATGTCGACATAGGCAAGTTTGGTACGTCCCTGCTCGGGTGTCTGGAAGTAGATCCGGGAGGAGTCCGGGGACCATGTGAGGGGGCTGGTAAACGGATGACTTTCCACATCGTTCAATGTTACGTTGCCGATCTCCACGTCCTTATCCGAAGTCAGGCATAGACGTTCCTCCCCTCCTTTGACAGGTATGATGTACAAACGCTTCAATCTCCACCATTTTCCCCTCCCCTCCTTGCCCGTGAAGGCGATCCATTTCATATCAGGTGAGAAACAGGCGTCGAACTTCTCGCCTTTGGGAAGGTCCATTCTCATTTCCTTTTTCTTCCCGATATCAAATATGAATATGTCCTTGAAATAAGGATCCAGATCGGGTTTTTCCTCCCGGTTTGAGATGTATAGGAGGCGTTTTCCATCGGGGGACCATTTAGGCTGAATGTTGTCGAATACGGGGCTGTCCGTGATCTGGGCGGTCTTTCCGGATCTTTTGTTAACGATATGGATATGATACCTTTCCTTCGGGAGAAAACCATCTCCGTCGAGCTTGAAAAAAGTACGGTCGAACCTCCTGTAAACCACACCCAGCTCTTTTTTGGACGGATCGTTTTCCCTCTCTATCTCCTCCTTATCCTTTTTTCGGAATGAAATGACGAATTCCCTGGAGTCAGGGGACCATTCGAATGCTGAGATGGTACCCTTGAGATCGGTGATCCGCTGGGCCTCACCGCCGTTGAAAGGTATCACATTAAGCTGGAACTGCTTCTCATCTTCTCTGTTGGAGAGGAACGCGATCTCGGACCCGTCGGGCGACCACTTCGGATCGCGGTCATTCTGGCTGCCGTGTGTGAACTGCCTTGTTTTTCCGATGGTGGTAGGGACAATCCAGATGTTTGAGTACTTCTTCTCCTTTGACCTGTCGATCCTCTGGACCGTGTATGCAACATTTTTTCCGTCGGGGGAGATCGCAGCTCCGGTCACGTTCCTGAGATCATATAGATCCTGCGGAGTTATCTTCGTTTTCTTTGTCCTTGCCATGGACAGCACCCGGATCAGGTATGGGATCGGGAGTATTCAATTATAATCCCTCCCGAATGAACTTTAATCATCTATGCAAAACAGTTCGAACGGTTCCCGTTCGAAGGGTTTTTAGGCTTCACTTCGTTCCACCTACAAACTTATGAAGGGCCCGTGAGGTAGCTTGGATATCCTGCCGCCTTTTTCCCCGAAAAAGGCGGGATTGAATAACAGGATCAATCCCCCCCTCCCGATTGGACTGTATTCATCTATCCTTCCTTGAGCGGGCCCGAAAAGTAGAACTATCGTGCGGTATTCTACCGCCCGACAGTTCATGGGCCCGTGAGGTAGCTTGGATATCCTGGAAGCCTCCGGAGCTTCACACGGGGGTTCGAATCCCCCCGGGCCCGCTCAAATTTAACGAGATATGGATCCGCGGCCCCGGTCCGATGAAAAATGAATTAAATCAGATTGGAACCGTTTTTCATCTCAGGTTGACATTTGACTATGATGGGGAAACGTATTCAATTTTCAACCTCCCCCCGGGCCCGCTTATTCGTCAAATCACATAATAAAGTAAAACCTGCACATAATGATCTTTCGGCCAGTGAATCGCATATCGACTTGCAGTAATCATGGCATTCATACACGGGTTATTTATATAGTGGTTTCACAAACTATTTAAATGCATAGTACTATGTTTAATTCGGACGGGATGCAACATAATTTTGAAATCACACACATTCAATCCTCTCTTCTCAACCATCCCGTCATGATGCGGGAGTGATCCTCGTCCGCGAGTGATATCTCATACTCCCGCATCCTTCGTTTTGATGATGGATCACGAACCGATTTCCGATTCAAGATGAGAATGCACATCACCCGTCAATTTTTTCAGCCGGAATGGATAAATATAACCGGGCCATCGTAAGTGCATCTCCCACACACTCTCGAGGGAAACCAGTTCCAACGGCCAATAAAAGGGACCGGAAAACTCAAAGCATATTCGGATACACAGAACACCTAACCTCTATCCGGGATCCAGGGATGACCTCGAGGGGATCATTCTTGTGGGTAGCCACATCTGGCGGGGGCCGCTTGTGACGGGTGTTTGCCCCCTCCTCTCCTACCTTGTCCAACCGGGAATAGGCGAGTCCATTCGATTTGGGACATCCTTCCGAAGATAAATACAAATATGTTCATTTCCATTGATAATCCGGTCGATCCGATGCCGATGTATGACAATTGGAGCTTCGAATGCATGGTCTGCGGGACCAAACATACCCAGGGATTTCGAAGCATGGAAAGCCCGATGAAATGCAAGGGATGCAGAGGATATATCTGTTCGACCTGTCAGAAAACCGAGGAATCGGTAAAAAATGATAAATGTCCTTCTTGCGGTGGGAAACTTTATTTCCCGATATGAATTAATGAGAAACAAGGCCGGGTCCAACCAGGAATCATTCACTTTTTCATATAAATATCTTTTATATTAAAAATTCAACAGTATCTTGTGGTATTTTTTTAAAATAAATTCCATTCAAGTTTCTGATTTGGTCCGCACACTTAGAGAGGAAGGAGCACAAGCTCCAGACATTCCTTCCCCCCATTATATCTCAACATTTTACATATATTTTAACATGAGTACAAGGTACAATTTCTGAAAAAAGAAGGATACATTGAAATACGCGGTAATACAATATAAAACAAAAGGTGGAATACCCGAGAAAAGGACGTACCGTATGTGTTAAACAAATTTCCACCCCGGCAGGGGTCACAATATACTCCTGCCGTTCATTCTTTCCATTTTCATTTCGTCATATCGAGGATCATTCCTCATCGGTCCTTATGCCCAGTTTCCTCTCCTCCTCCCTGAGCCATTTGTCATAATCATAATCATCTTGGGTTCTGTCCGAATAACCGATCATCATCTCCTTCCCCGCCTGGTTCCTGTTCCTCATGTACAGAAGAATGCCGATCCCTATCAATAAGATGGCGGCAGCTCCGATGATCACAGCAGTCCAGTATGTCCTCTCCTTGTCCGAGATTGGAGTGTCGGACGGTGGATTTTCTTCAACCGGAATGATCTGTACCCTTACGGTTGTCGATATGTTGTGATTGGGAACACCATCGAATACGTTGAGGGTGATATTATGATATCCGAGCACCAGATAGACGCTGATATTGATGCCCGATCCCAGGTATCCGGTCCGATCCGAGAACCAGGTGTATATCAGATAATCCGGATTGATGTAACCGTCATCGGTGGTGCCGGTGGCATCGAGGTACAGCCTCCTCCCCTCTATAGAACGGGTTCCGTTCAATGGCGACTTGATGGCAGGAACGGGGGGATCGTCGATCCTGGCCTCCTTGGATGTCACTTCAATCGGATCCGAAAGGGCGGCGTTGCCCATCAGATCGGATGCAGTGAACTGCAGGTATGTCGTTCCGTAGCCGATATATATCAATCCGTCCACGGCGATCTCTTCCTCGATCCCGCTTCCGTTGAACCTGTACCATTCGGACCAGTTGCCTTCTCCTGCTCCGGTCCTCCATCTCGCAGTGGATGCGTTAACACCCGACCCGCCGATATCCCTTAGTAGAACCACAAGGTCAATGACATCCTTATTCTGGACCTTCGATAGATCGGGACTCAGAACATCGAATTCCGGGGGTTTGACATCCACGGCAAGGGGCAGATACGATGTCTCGCGGATATTGCCCACAGCGTCTACCGCTCTCAACTGTATGTGGCCCTTGAAATCAGGATGGAGACGTGGTTTGAAGACCGCGTTTGTGCCCTCGAACTCGACGCCGGTAGAGGTCCAATCCGTCCAGCCCTCGTCAACTCCTTCCCTGATCCGGTACATGAGGGGTTCTTCCGCCGGACCGCTGCCAGGGTATCCCCCCACCATCGGATCTCCGATGGTGACGTTCAATTCCGGTCTGGTATCACCCACCCAGCTCGGGAAACCCGTCAGATCTATCAGGGGCGGCGTCTTGTCGATGATACCGACTTCCATGATCCGATCAGAGGTCCTTCCGACCCAGTCCACGGATCTCACGTAAATGCTGAAGGTGGGCCCATCTTCCACCGAGATGGTGCTCGTCCTGCCCGGGTAATAGAGGTGATCTGAGGAGACAGGTGAGTATCCGCCGTATCCGTCGGCCGTCATCATCGAAATCCTCGAGGGAATCTCCCTGCCGGGCTGCCTGTAATAAACCTCAAAAGGCATCAGAACGGGGATTTCAGGAATGGTCAGCGAATTTTCCTTGGAGATATCCGTCCAGTCCATTGCCAGTTCGCCGTTCAGGTAAACCTTCACCAATCCGGTCCCCTTGAACGTCACGGTATCCTCGATATATCCCTCCATTGAAAGCCATCCGTGCCATCTGACGGAGAAGCTGTGAGGGGGTATCACGTCGGTATTCGGACCGAAATATCCCCAGTCTGAATCGATCCTCGGGACCTCCTCGCGGTATCTGTAATCCTCAAAATGGTGGTCAGAGAAATAGGAGACCGTCAATCCGCCCAATGTCATGGCATATTCGGAATCCCCGTCGTTGATCTGAATGGCGTAGGCTTTTATCCCCGACTCGGTATCTTTTACCAAAGGGCCCTCCCAGGATACATACCACTCGTTATCGTCATCGTAAACCCCCGGTTCCCTCCCGTCGGGAAGCAGAGTGAGGTTAGTCGGTGACGCGGGGGGATCCAGGTCGACCTTCAGATTCATTTCGTGGGGATCGCCTGTCTTTGGAACGAAATTGATCGGGATTGAAGCGGGTTTATCACCGATGGTAAGAACCATCGATATGGTGAAGTTCACGAGGGGGGCGTAGGGAACCGTGCTGTCAAGCATCCAGTCTGAACCCTCGTATTCCGCACTCACTGCCGGATCTTCCTCCCTCCTCAGGTCAACACGGCAGGAATATTCCGGTATCTCCCTCCCGTGCAAGGAATCGTAAACTATCTTCAACCCGGAAAATGTTATGATATCATCCGGATGCGTCCATTCGTTGGCGTTCACCATCTCGATCCCGTTTCGATAGAGAACAGGACTGCCCGAGAATCGAACATCCCTTATCACGGAGAAGACATCCGGGTATTTTCTGGAGATATTGTCCCCGTTTTCGATATGGACGGTCAGGGAGACATCGACATCATCCCCAAGCGGGACGAACCAATCCATACTCAACTCGAAATTGAACCATCCTCTCATTCCGTTTGAACCGTGTCCGGTCCCATCGCGGATCTCTATCTGACGGTATATGTCGTTATCGATCGATACTCCTGCCTGGTTTATCGAGATGGAGATATCCTCCCTGCCGGGATCAAGTATCAGGGTTGCGGAGTCCAACGGGCTGGTCCCCTCCGTGTTGAAGTATGTAAAATTCATCTCTATCGCATCCGATCCGGCAAAAACGGTATCCGATATGGATCCCGATCCACCTATCGTCATTCCGCCCAGGGAGGCTGTTGATCCGAGCAGGAGGTATGCCTCGCCGCATCTCGGTCGGAGATTGTCCGGACCGTCGGCCATCGGAGTGGATGCGGCGATATCGTCGGCTCCGTCATCGTTCAGGTCGCCGAGGGCTACCTGATAACCGAACTGATCCTCCTGATCGATTCCCCAGAATCTGAACCTGGGTTCGATATATTTCAGATCAGCGGTCTTCCTTCCGGAAACCAATATGCTTTTACCGTTGTATCCTATAATCGATCCTACCGATCGAATATCATTGGTCGTGTTTGTGGACAGGCCGAATACGAAATCATAATCGCCATCGCCGTCAATATCCCCGACATCATACATGTTCCCGATCCTGTCCCCCGGGATATCTTCCTGTGATCCCCTGACGCCGTGGATCATGTAATCTGCTCTTTCCCATGCGAACATCGTTGACGGAAATTTGTTCATCTCCCCCCCGTAATATATGTATACGGTTCCGCTGTCCTTCCTGTTATTTCCGGGGCCGTCGGAATCCGGGGCGGATACTATTATATCGTCCAGTCCGTCATGGTTCAGATCCTCCAGGATGATCTTTCTTCCCAGTCTGTCATATGAATCATCACCGTAAATGATCGGCCTCGCCTCCTGGGTGGAGGGCATCAATTGAGTACCTCTTGAATCGCCGATATCGAAATAAACGAATACCGCCCCGCATTGGTTGGATCCGAGGCTGAGGTGATTTCTGAGAGGCGCACCCACCACGAGGTCGGTCTTGTTGTTGTCGTTTATGTGTCCTATTGCGACATCGTAGGAGAAGAAACCAGCGTTGGTGAGGTCGTAGATCATCGTGTAGTCCGCACCGATTGTCCATTTATCCGCTCCCCCCCAGAAGATGGTCATGTTCTCCCATCCGTGGGAGGTAAAGATCAGGTCATCAAAACCGTCATTATCCAGATCATCGGCAAATAGCGAATTCCCCACCTGGTAATTTGCGTAGACCTGAAGCGCCGTATGACCGCCAACGATGGTGTAGTCCTCGGTTCTCATGAAACCCCACGGATCTCCACCAGGATTCAATGGATGGATCCTGAACAATTCGATCGTATCCTGGGTCAGATTCACCGACCAGAGGATGTACATCTTGCCTCCCTCGGGCTGTGCTGGATTTCCGATTATCAGGTCGGATTCGTTGTCGCCGTTAAGGTCTCCTATCGCGATGTCCCCGAAAAGGGCCGAGTCGTCCGAACCCCCAAGGATTCTCAGGTCGGGTTCGTCCGCGTTTAAATCGATCGTTTCCGGAGGGATCCCCTTCTTTCCGAACCATATGTTTGCGATCCCGGCCTTTGCAGCGTTATCCGCACCCGGAGCTTCGGCGGCGCAGATGATGAGATCTTCGATATCATCCCCGTTGATATCCTTCATGATCACCCTCGTTCCGAGTTTGCCCCATCCGCTGGAATACTCCTCACCAATAAACCATGAAGTTGCCACCTCGGTTACGTTGAAAGTCCCGGAAAGGGAGGAGTATTCTCTTCTTGTGGGTGCGTTCTTTAGATCGAAACCGTCCGCATCCAATGTCGCTTCAGAGGTCATGATAGTCGAAACGGGGAACAGAAGGATCAATAACGAAAGTGCGGCAGGCAGGGACCTTGAGATAACTTTCGAACTTATTCCATTTGGCCCGAAAATCAATATCATGAGAATACACCTCGTGACTAAATGACCTATGGCTATTTTATTTAATAGTATTGGAATGCAGTTGTATTGAGATAAATATTCAAATGAAACATGATCTCAATAAATGGGCCTGTTCGATAGATTTATAATCGAATAGAATAGTTCCAAGTGTGATCTGCATGGGTGAAAAATACAACGGGGAGGAAGAAACACCCGAGAGGACGGGAAGAAAGAGCGGCAGGGGAAAGAAGAAGATCACAAAAGCCCATAGATTTTACAGGAACCGGGTCTGGGCATTCACTATCCTGGCCGTGCTGTTTCCATGGGCTGGCTTCGGATTCTGGGCCCTTTCCTATACGAAGAAGTTCGAGAAGCATTCGGAGACCGGTATAATACCCCTTCTTCTGATCATCAATTACATTTCAATGGTGGTATGCTGTATAATCTGGCTGGTTTTCGCGATATTCGCTTTCCTGTTCATAGTCGGATTGCTTTCCCTGTGATTCGAACGTCACTCAGCCAGCGTGAACAGCTGATCGTCCTCGTCCACATCGAAAAGACCCAGCCGGGCTCCCGCATCCAGCCACCCGTGGGCGTAGTTAACGGCTCCGTACGCATTAACGTAATTCCCCTCATTTGCGAAGACTCTGGCATCGTCGTAATATGAACGGGCCATCATGAGGAAATCATCGGCAAGTTTCTTCAGGTGGGTTCGGTTAGGTGGAGAAATCTCCAATTTATCGATGGCCTTCCCGGTTCTTTCCAGGTATCTGCTCATCCGATTCTCGCTTATGACATTATTATCTGCCATTGTCTCACCATGCCTATCGGGTTTATTTGAAGTGCTGTCTTATATAGTATGCGCTTCTAATTCCGCCTTTTGAGATCGTGGAGGATGTCCACCGCCTCTCCGCCGTGCCTGGTTCTTCTGATCCTCATTTCCACCAGTATCGGGTTCATCACGTTCCCTCCGACCACTATTCCCACCGATACGGGAAGCCTCTGGATCTCATATGCCATCCTGGAATCGAGGCCTTCAACGGATGATATTACCGCTTTGAGGTCGTTTGGATTGGTGACTTTCATTATTATCTGGGTTCCGCACTGGGAAAGAACGTTCTTGTCCACCTTTGCGGGACGCTGGGTGACTATCGTCAGCCCCATCCCGAATTTCCTGCCCTCCGAGGCGATGCTTTTCATGACGCGGGAGGTGATGGAGGGGCCGGACTGGGGGCAGAAGTTGTGCGCCTCCTCCACGATCAGCATGAACGGAGGTATCGTTCCGTCCTTGCGGGCCGCGAACAGCCTCCGAAGAAGTGCACAGATCCCGATCTGCTGAACGTCGAGAGGGACGTCCGTCATCTCGATTATGGATACAACCCCCTTTCTGACCACCTCGGTCAAGGGAGTCCTGGGGATTGTGAACATGGGCATTGACAGAAGATGCGACAATCCGTTTGCGACGTTCCACTTCATCGGATTATGGTCTGCTTCGACGATGGCCAGAACATCGTTCAGGTCGTAATCGTCTCCGAGGACATCCCTCGCCCTGTTCAGGGCGTTGTATAGTATGGATGTTCCGGCTCCGATATTTTTAACACCCATCATCTCCAGGAGATCCTCCGTCCTGAAACCGCTGATATCGAGGCCCAGGGAGATCGGCCGCCCATCGCTCCCGTCATTCGCTCCGAAGGTGAACTCCCGGACTGTTTCTCCCAATCCCTCCGGTGATACGCCAAACCTCTCCATTCTTTCGTATTCGCCGCTGTCTATGTTCGGGGAGACAAGTGTTCCGTATTCCCCGTGTAGGTCCAATATGACCACGGGTATTCCGAGTCTGGACAGCTCCTCGATCAATATACCGCAGGTATAGGATTTACCCGAACCGCTCTTGGCAACGATCGATACGTGGTTCTGAACGAGTTTGGAGGGCTCAAGGATCACATCCACATCCGTGTGGAATATCTTACCGATATACGCCCCGTCCTCCCGCTCCAGTGTAAGGCCCAGTATGTTCTTGATGAATTCCTCCCTCGGTCTGAATATCCTCGATGAGGGTAGTATTGGTGTGAGGGGCCTGATCAGCATTCCGTTCTGGTTCCTTCTTCCTATGACGTTAACCCTAGCAATCCTCTTCCAGGAGAAATCCTCATCTATACCATGTAGTTTAAGGACCGCTTCCTCGATGGTTAGATCCGATTTCAATTCAATGGAATCGATCTGGCATAGCACCCATCCGTCGGTGGGATGATGGGCTTCAACGTAGTCCATCTCCTTCAGATCCCGGTCGGAAATGGCGCATCTGAACTGGGCCGATCCAACGTTGCCGAAGACCACTCCGCACGGATCTTCTCCCCTGTCCGGGACCTCTCCGGGATCGAACCTTTCCCTGCCTGTATCTTCCCCTTTCATCTTGAGATCCCCTCATCGTGGAGACTATATAATAGTTGTCGGGGAGGTGGGAGTTTGTAATATCACTTATAAGAATGAAATCCCATCACGCAGGGATCACCATGTCATTGGCTCCAGTTATCAGGGAAGGCCGAATCTATACCAGGGATCTGAAGGGGGGAAGACCGGTTTACGGTGAACAGATCGTTGAGATCGACGGCGATCTCTTCAGGGAATGGATACCCTGGAGGTCCAAGATGGCGGCTCTTCTGAAGAAGGACCATGATATAAGTATACCTTCGGGAAGGGTTCTCTACCTTGGAGCCGCCCAGGGGACAACGGTCTCCCATATATCCGACCTGAATCCCTCGGGGATCATATTCGCGGTTGAATTCTCCAGGGTCCCCTTCGTGAAACTATCGGCGCTGGCGAGGGAGAGGGGCAACATCGTTCCGATCCTCGAGGACGCCGGTCATCCTGAAAGGTATGCCGCCATGGTCGGATCGGTTGACTTCATATACCAGGACGTATCCCAAAAGGATCAGGCAGGGATATTTCTCAGGAATGCCGATACCCTGTTGAGGAAGGGGGGATCAGGGATCCTCATGATCAAGGCCAGATCGATCGACGTCACGTCCGATCCCGCGGGTATCTATGAAATGATTTCCGATCGCATCTCCGATGCCGGGTACACAGTTGCCCGGATCCAGCCTCTCGATCCGTATCAGGCGGATCATGCGGCGATTATCTGCATCAGATCATGATTTAGAGGCGCATATTCCCCGATCTCGGGGTATTAACCTTATCATTTATAGCAAGGTTTATGATATGGTCAAATATTCCGGCAGACATGGTCCGAGTTGTCCCATTCAAAGCATACAGATACGATGAATCCGTAGTAGGCGACCTCAGCAAGGTTGTAGCCCCGCCGTATGACGTCATCAAGGGAGCGATGGTTGACGAGATACAGGCGCTGTCACCGTACAACATCGCGTGGATCACGAAGAACAAGCCCCGGGAGGGCGACTCTGCGGAAAACGATCAGTACACGAGAGCCCGCGACCTCCTTAACAGGTTCATTGCCGAAGGGGCTTTGAAGCAGGATGAGAAGGAATGCTTCTACGTCTACGGACAGGACTTCACCATCGACGGGACGGAGCTGTTCAGGTTCGGTTTCATCGGCCTGATCGAACTGGAGGAGTTTGCCGCCAAGGCACCGGAGGAAGGCGTGTTCTCGGGGGTTCTTCAGCACGAGGAAACCCTTCCCAAGGATATCGAGGACAGGCTGAACCTCTCCAGAAAGACGATGGCCCAGTACGGCCAGATTTTCGTGATATATCCGGATCCCGAGGGACAGGTGGATGCCGTCCTCGAGAGGGCGATGGAGAAGGAACCTGTCATCGACGTTACGGACGGAACGGAGGTCAGGCACAGGCTCTGGCTCGTGGACGATGCCTCGGACATCGGGATGATATCGACGGCGATGATAGACAGGTTCGTGATCATAGCCGACGGCCACCACAGATACAAGACCGCCCTGGCCCTACGGAAGGAAAATCCCGATCTGGATACCGCCAGGTATCGGATGCTTACCTTCGTGAACATGTCAAATCCGGGCCTGGTGATACTTCCGACCCACCGTCTGGTCCAGAACCTCGAAGGTTTCGACGGGGAGAGGCTTCTGGAAGGGATGAGGAGATCGTTCATCCTGAAGGAGCATGAAACGAAGGAATCCATGTTCTCCGAGATGGATTCATTGTTTGACTCCGGAAAACACGGTTTCGGTCTCTTCATGAACGACGGAAAATTCTATTCCATGGAGCTTGCCGATCTCGAAGCGATGGATGAGCTGAGGGCTGACGCCTCGGCCGATCTGAGAAAGCTGGATGTGGCGATTCTCCACTCGATGATCCTGGATAGGGTCCTGGGAATCGACAAGGAGAAGCTCCTTCACGGGACCATGACCGGGGGCGGTTACGTGGTTTACATCAAGGGTATCGGGGATGCTGTGGAGGAATCGATCGCCGCCGTGCAAGGGGATGCCCAGGCCGTCTTCTTCATGAATCCGACCAGGATCGAGGAGGTCGAGGCGGTCTCCAAGAACTTCGAATGCATGCCCCAGAAGTCCACGTTCTTCCATCCGAAGGTATGGACGGGTTTCACAGTCAACAAGCTCAAGTAAGGGATTGATAATAACCGATGTAAGAGGTGATTCGAATGGGAAAGAGGGTATACAACTTCTATGCGGGTCCCGCGACCCTTCCGCTTCCGGTCCTGGAGAAGGCCAGGGAGGAGTTACTCGATTTCGCGGGAACCGGAATGTCCGTTATGGAGATATCGCACAGATCCAAGGAATACGACAAGGTTCATCACGAAGCGATGTCGCTGGTCCAGGAGCTGATGGGTCTGAAGGACGACAGAAAGGTTCTATGGCTTCAGGGAGGGGCATCCACCCAGTTCTACATGGCCCCGCTGAACCTTCAGGCGCCCGGAAAGAGATGCCAGTACGTCAACACGGGAGCCTGGTCCAAGAAGGCCATAAAGGAGGCGAAATTCTTCTCGGAGGTCGAGGTGATAGCATCCTCCGAGGAGAAAAATTTCTCCTACATACCTCAGGGCGTGGAGTTCTCGGATGGCATAGCTTTCGCACACATTACGGGCAACAACACAATATTCGGAACCGAATGGCACTACTTCCCCAGGGTTCCGGACGATGTTCCCCTTGTGGCAGATCTCTCTTCGAACCTGATGGACAAATGGGAGGACTTCAACAGATATTCAGTCATATACGCCGGCGCCCAGAAGAACCTCGGTCCCGCCGGGGTAACGCTCGTGATCGTCAGGGAAGACCTGTTCGGGAGGGTGCCCGAGAACACTCCTACGATACAGAAATGGTCCACCCACGCGGAAAAGGACTCCCTTTTCAACACCGGACCGGTGTTCCCGATCTACATGTGCTATCTCTCCCTGAACTATCTCAAGGAGAACGGGGGCGTAAGGGCCGTCGAGGCCAAGAACAGGGAGAAGGCGAAGATCCTCTATGACGTCATAGACGGGTCCGGCGGGTTCTACAAGGGGCACGCCAGGGAGGATTCCAGATCCCTGATGAACGTGACATTCAACCTGTCCACGCCGGAGCTTGAGGCGAAATGCGTTTCAGAGGGTCTCGCGAGGGATCTGATCGGCCTCAAAGGACACAGATCGGTGGGGGGGATGAGGGCTTCCATATACAACGCAATGACGCTCGAGGGCGTGAAGGCGCTTGCCGAGTTCCTGGTCGAGTTCCAGGCCAACAACCAGTAGGAATATTGAGAAGGGGGGTCCTCGGATCCCCCATTTTTTTTTTAATATCTCGAAACAGGCCTGTCTTCACGAATAGATCGGGGTATCAATTATAATATTATTCAATCAGTGCTATCGGGTTTTGATTTCGATGAGATCAGAAGTTCTGAAAGAAGGCATAAGGACCATGCCGCACCGCTCACTTCTCCGTGCAGCGGGGATCGGCGATGGGGATATGACAAAGCCTTTCGTGGGCGTGGCAAACTCCTTCAACGAGATCATACCCGGGCACATTCACCTGAGGGAACTTGCGGAAGAGGTCAAGAGGGGGATCAGGGATGCCGGAGGAGTGCCTTTCGAGTGGGGTGTGCCCGGCATCTGCGACGGCATCGCAATGGGCGTCTCCATGAGACATTCCCTGCCATCGAGGGATCACGTGGCCGACAATATCGATCTTATGATGCTGTCCCATTCATTCGACGGCTGGGTGGGGATCACCAACTGCGACAAGATAACACCCGGAATGCTTATGGCGGCGGGAAGACTGGATCTGCCGGCGGTGAGTCATGAACCGTGTTTTCCGGTGCTGGAGGCTGTATTGGATCCTTCAATGATGTGTGGAGGCATGGGAGAGAATCACCCATGGCGAC
>JBLIRG010000018.1:0-47363 GCA_049472195.1 Thermoplasmatota archaeon | reverse complement strand
CAAGACCAAGGTTCGAATCCCCTAGTTCCATCTACTTCAAATAGAGTAATGAAAAAAGGAAAATGGCGCAGAGGAGGGGATTCGAACCCCCGAGGGCTTTCGCCCACCGGATTTCAAGTCCGGCGCCGTGGGCCGGGCTTAGCTACCTCTGCGGATTTTAACTAGTAACTAGACCGGACCACGGGGACCGGGTTGGAAGCTGTGCTTCCAACCTCAGAGAAATCCTGAAAGGATTTGTCCGGATGGGCCGGGCTTAGCTACCTCTGCGGTTTTTAACTAGTAACTAGACCGGACCACGGGGACTGGGTTGGAAGCTATGCTTCCAACCACGGATAGATCCATAATGGATCAATCCAAATCGGGTCGATCTACGCTACCTTTAACTGAGAATCTGATAATCAGCTATATGGCTGAACGTAAACTCTCATTTATTTCTTTCTGATGATATGAATAGTTGATAATAATAGATATTTAGAATTGATATGAATCAAACTGATCAGGAAAAAAGAAAAGAAAAAGAGAAGCCGAGCTTCCGGAGTAGGAGATATGCTCAGCTTCTTAGTACGATCTCGATGTTGACCCCGTCGGGGACCTTGATCCTCATAAGGGATCTTAGAGCGCGATCGTCGGCATCGAGATAGATCAGTCTCTTGTGGACCCTCATCTCCCAGCGGTCCCATGTCTCGGAGCCCTCGCCGTCGGGGCTCTTTCTGCAGGGGACCACCAGTCTCTTCGTAGGAAGTGGGATCGGACCGGACAGGTTCACACCCGTTCTTTCCGAGATGGATTTGATCTGGGCGCACACACCGTCAACGCTTTTCGCGTCTGTTCCTGTCAATGATATCCTTGCCTTTGCGACCAATCCCATTCCTCCTCGGATTCAGGATCACTCCTTCTTCTCTATATCAAGGCACATACCGGCGGCCACAGTGGTTCCCATATCCCTGATGGCGAACCTTCCCAGCTGCGGGATCTCCTTGACCTTTTCGATGACAAGGGGCCTTGTCGGCCTGACCTTTACTATTGCAATATCTCCGGTCCTGATGAACTGGGGATTCTCCTCCTTCACCTGTCCGGTCCTCGGATCGAGCTTCTTCTGAAGCTCCTCGACCGTGCAGGCCACCTGTGCGGTGTGAAGGTGGAATACCGGGGTGTAACCCGGAGTGATCACGGACGGATGCTGAAGGACCGCTATCTGAGCGGTGAAGGATGCGGCAACTGTTGGTTTGTTTGCAGTGGATCCGCAAACGTCTCCCCTCCTGATGTCCGTCTTCCCGACTCCCCTGACGTTGAAACCGACGTTATCGCCGGGTTCGGCCTTTGGCATCATCTCGTGATGCATCTCGATGGACTTCACCTCGCCGCCTACGGATGACGGGGAGAAATGGACGTTGTCCCCGACCTTCATGATCCCGGTCTCGACCCTGCCGACAGGGACGGTTCCGATACCGGTGATGGAATATACGTCCTGGACCGGAAGCCTGAGGGGCAGGTTGATCGGTTTCTGTGGGACGCTGAGGTTGTTGAGGCACTCAAGCAGAGTGGGTCCCTTCCACCAACCGAGCTTGTCGGTTTTGTTCACGACGTTGTCACCGAGGAATGCGGATGTCGGGCAGTACTGCACCATTTCGTCCTTGTATCCGACCATCTTCAGAAGCTTTCCGACCTCTGCCTTGACGGTGTTGAACTTCTCCTCGGAATATTCGGGTTTCGTGGCATCCATCTTGTTGACGTTGATGATGATCTGGTTCACACCAAGCGTCTTGGCCAGGAACACATGCTCCTTTGTCTGTGCCATTACACCCTCTGGGGCGGCGACGACGAGAACGGCGGCGTCAGCCTGGGATGTTCCCGTGATCATGTTCTTGACGAAATCACGGTGTCCGGGTGCGTCGATAATCGTGAAATAGTATTTGTCCGTAGTGAATTTCTTGTGGGCGACATCGATCGTCACACCGCGCTCCCTTTCCTCTTTGAGGTTGTCCATAACCCATGCGAACTCGAAGGACCCCTTGCCCTTCGCTTCGGCATCTTTCCTAAACTTCTCGATAATATGCTTTTCAACATGACCCGTGTCCAGAAGGACCCGACCGACTGTTGTGGACTTCCCGTGGTCCACGTGGCCGATGAATACCAGGTTCATGTGTGGTTTTTCACTTGCCATTTATCATACCTCCTACTCAGGTGGTTCACCTTAACTACTTCTCCTATTTAAAGATTAAAGTTATACCGGGTATCAGGCCGAGTAATATTCGGCTGTTGGCGGCTCCGGTTTGAGACCCTTTCTCTCCCGGATCTCCCTGGTGTTCTTGTCCAGAAGCTCCCGGGGCACGGGTTCGAAGCCGTCGAACTCCGTGGTCCAGAGGGCCCTTCCCTGCGTCGCTCCCCGGATCGCGCTTGCGAAACCGAAAAGCTCGGCGACCGGAGCCCTGGAAATCACTGTAACCTGATCTCCATCGATGGGCATATCCTCGATTGTCGCACGCCTTGTGTTCAGCTCCCTGTTTATCGGTCCGAGGAGGTCCTGGGGAGCGTTCACGAAGAGCTTCTGCTTCGGTTCGAGGAGTGTGGTTCCCGCCTCGACCATGGCCCCGTATATTCCTGACCTGGCAGCGGGGATCACCTGTCCGGGGCCCCTGTGTATCGAATCCTCGTGCAGTTTTGCATCCATCAGCTTGACCAGGACTCCCATTACCGGTTCCCATGCACGAGGCCCCTTGTTGGTGGCCTCGAGGAAGGATTCGATCAGCAGCTCCTTCGTCTCGTGAAGATACTGGATACCTTTCGTGCAGTTGCTGAAAATATTTGTCCCGTGAATGGAATAGATATGCTTCGCATCGTCGGGATCCATTCCCAATTCCACCAGCTGTTTTGCCAGTTTCTTCTGGTCCTTGATCTTTGCGTCAGCCTCGATCTCCCCGCTCCTTATGGCGCTGACGACCTCCTTGGGCAGGGGCTCGACCCTGAAGTAGAACCTGTTGTGCTTGTTCGGGGATTTCCCCTCGAATTCCCTTTCGGACCTGTTGAGAACCGTTTCCCGGTATACCACGATGGGCGGTGAGGTTTTGATCTCCACCCCCTGCTCGTTGTTGATCCGGTACTCTGTTATCTCCAGGTGAAGTTCTCCCATCCCGGAAAGAAGATGCTCACCCGTCTCCTGGTTGATCTCCACAACCAGGGACGGATCGGCCTTGGCCACCATTCTGAGAACCTCCACGAGCTTGGGAAGATCCTTCATGTGTTTCGCCTCGACCGCAACCGTTACCACCGGTTCCGAGATGTGAACGATCTTCTCGAAGGGTTCCAGTTCGGGATCTCCAGAGACCGTTGATCCCGCGATGGCGTCCCTGATCCCGCTCACCATGACTATGTTTCCAGCGATTGCCTTTTCCACTGTGATCCTGTCCGGACCGACCGCGACTGCCACGGATTGGGATCTGCTGCTCTTCGGCATCCCAATGACCTGCAGCTCCTGTCCTCTTTCCAGAGTTCCTGCAAAGAGCCTGCCGGAAGCAATCTCGCCGGCGTGGGGATCGATCAGTATCTTGGTGATCATCATCACCGGTTTCGATTTGGGACTGCAGTTAACCATGGCCTTCCCTATCTCCGAATCAATATCCCCGTGCCAAATATGAGGTATCCTGTATTTCTGAGCATCAAGCGGATTTGGCAGATGACGGATGATCATATTGAGAAGAACCTGATGAAGGGGCGCCTTCTTTGCGAGCTCCTTCTGTTTTCCCTGGTTCAGATGATCGTAGATGTCCTTGAAGGTGATCCCGCGTTGCGCCATGAAAGGAACGGAGATCGCCCAGTTGTGGTATGCTGATCCGAATGCGACCGTTCCGTTCTCGGGCTGGACGAACCACTTTCCCTTGAACTCCGGTGGTACCATCTTTCCGATGAGATCGTTAACGTGTTTGATGATCTTGGCGAATCTCCTCTGCATCTCCTCGGGAGTAACCTTGAGTTCGTTGATGAGCCTGTCCACTTTGTTGATGAACAGGACCGGCTGGACCTTCTCCTTCAGGGCCTGCCTGACCACTGTTTCGGTCTGCGGCATGACCCCTTCCACTGCACAGCAGACCACGACAGCTCCGTCCACAGCCCTCATGGCCCTGGTGACGTCGCCGCCGAAATCAACATGTCCGGGGGTATCGATCAGATTGATAAGATGATTCTCATTGTTGAATTTATGAACCATGGAAGCATTGGCCGAGTTAATGGTGATCCCTCTGGCCTGCTCCTGTTCGTCGAAATCAAGAAGGAGCTGCTTTCCAGCGAGCTCCTCCGACATCATACCTGCCCCTGCAATCAGATTATCCGAAAGCGTAGTCTTGCCGTGATCGATGTGCGCGGCGATGCCTATGTTTCTGATGTATTTCGGTTTGTCCATGATCTTCTGGGCTTCCCGAATATTGTCTTCCCTGCGTCCCATATATCTCACCTGTTTATTCCGATCAATCTTCAATATCAGTGTGCCGACTTGGCAACCCTCTCGATCTCATCACGTTTCGAAACGGCATAGCTCTGTATGTCTCCCTTGGATGCAGCGATGAGCTCGGCGGAAAGGCATTCGGCGATTGTCCTCTTGTTCTTGTGGGACGATCTCACTGATCCAAGACATATGTTCCGAAGAGCAATGTCAAGCCTCCTCGAGGGACCCGTGTCCACGGCCTTGGGGACGGAGATCCCTCCGAACTTGAGCCTGGTCACCTCCTCCCTTGGAGCCGTATATTCTATCGCCCTGACCAGGACCTGGATCGGATTCTCCTTGGTCTTTCTCTCGATTATCTCGAAAGCATCGTAGACCACACTGTAGCTCTTGGTCTTCTTTCCAGTGAACCTCTCGGTCCTCATCATACCGTTGATCAGCCTTTCGACTATCGAGATCTTCGATTTGGAAAACGGCTTGTTTGCATGCCTTGCACTGGAATGGGGGACATATGCGGGCTCGAGATTGATGAGCCTCGCAAGTCCGGGATCCTCCACGACAACATCCCTGACGTTGTACTTGCCGAAGACCAGGTCCTCCTTGTGAATCTCCTTCTCGACCTTCTTGGAGGATTTCTTCTTGGTTTCCTTCTCCTCAGCCGAGTCTTCCGCATCCTCCTTCTCAGCCTTTTTCTTGGAGGTCTTCTTCTTTGGCTCCTCTCCTTCCTCGGCCGGGGCATCCTCTACCTCATCATCTTCTGCAGGTTCGGGAACCTCTTTCTCCTTTGCCTCATCATCTTCTGCAGGTTCGGGCGCAGATTCCTTCTTCCCCGCCTTGGCGGGTTCCGGAGCCTCTTCTTCTTTCGATTCGTCGACCTTTTCCGGTGAGGATTTGTCCACGGACTCCTCTTTCTTGGTCTTTTTCGCTCCCGCCTTCTTCGGAGCCTTTTTCTCATCCTTCGGCGCCTCGTCGGACGAATCCCCTCCTGGGATTTCATCCGGACCATCTGCCTTGGCGGCCTCCTCCACATCTTTACCGGCAGTCCCCGGTTTCGGTGCGGGATCATCCTTCGGTTCATCCGCCTGAGGGGCCTCTTCGGCTTTCTTTGCTTCTTCGACGGTCTCCTCGACCAATTCTTCTGTCTTCTTCTTTCCAGCCATTAGCCACCACCTCAGCGGACCGGTTTCTCCTTCCTACCCCTGACCATCTCATCGAGGGAGACGCTGTTGACCTTGATAACCTTGTACCTGACACCAGGAATGTCGCCGTATGATCTTCCGAGACGTCCGCCTATACCCTCGACCATCACCTCGTCGTGTTCGTCGATGAAGTTGATAGCGCCGTTTCCGGGTGCGAAAGCCGTGATCTGCCTGCCGTTCTTGATGAGCTGGATCTTGACACACTTTCTGATGGCGGAGTTTGGCTGTTTCGCCTCAAGACCGACCTTCTCCAGGACTATACCCCTTGCCTGGGCTGAGCCCTCCAGAGGATCGGATTTTTCCTTGAGCTTGAGAACCCGCTTCTTGTAGTAGCGGTCCCTCCATCTTCGCTTCTGAGCGACATTCTGTAATTTCCTTGCTGTATAGAGTCCCTTGGCCATGTGGGAACGCTCCCTTGTGGATGTTGGCGTGGGTTACAAAAAACTATTATATATATCTTTGGTGGAATGAGGCCTTGTACGTTTATTGGTGATCTGCACGGAAGAACAAATTGGGTCGGGGGATTTCATTTGACAGGTTTCGCCTGAAACCTGTTTTAAGTACAAGACCGTGGAATGAGGACATATTATCAGGGTCTGGTCCATCATGAATACGACTTTGACTTCCTGCTCATGGTGTAGAAGAAAATGATGCCGAGAACGACAAGTGTTATTCCGAGTCCGATGAAAACAAAGATCGGGTTTCTCCAGAAAGGCTCCTTTGGAGGTTCGGGACCGACCGTTACGGTGATGGACATGAAATTTCCGGTGGTGTTCGTATCCTGCCAGTTGACATTCTCATCTAGCTCCAAGGATATCGTGTATTCCGTCGAGGCATTCAGCTTCAGATCCGGTACCTCGAGAAGAGACGAGGTGTTGAAAACCACAAATGGAAGGGACGCGTGAATCGTGGTGGTTTCCTCTGTATCCATATTCGTGACGTTCACGATGAAGTTTACAACCTCGGCGTCGATGTCCCCGTGGTTGAATATCTCGGCGTTCAGCGTGTAGGATCCGGGATCGACCGTATCTCCGTTCGAATGTTCCTCTCCCTTGATCCTTATGCGCAAATCCGCAATCTGAATGTCAATCCCGTATACGTTAATGCTGGAGTCCAGTTGATATACGAGATCCAGATCCGGCGTTATCTGGTCCTCGATACCCGGTATCCTGATCGTGATGTTATGATGACCGGCAACATCGAAACGGTGTTTGATCTGACAGTTCGTGTCCTTCGTGCTCGATGTTATGAAATTTGATGATTTGGCGAATTCGCCGTCCACCTCAAGCGTTATGGAGAAGGGTGATTGATGTTTCAATCCGTAGGATCTGACGTCGAATATTATTATCGTATCCGCTCCCAATATGCTGTCCATCGGTTCCATGACAAGCGAGTTGTTGATCAGATATAGCCCGGACTCGAGGGGTTCGCGGCCGATAGAAAGGACAAAATCCACCGAATTATTAGCCTCGTCTTCAACACCGGATGAATGAACGGTAACGGTGAATTCGAACCTTCCCAGAGGGACCGGGTAATTCAATCTGACGGGGATATCGATGAGCTTTGCCTCACCCGGTCGTATGTCCAGATTCTGCGGCAGATCAATCGTTATGTTCAGCCCTTCCTCGATTCCGACCTGGGAAAACGTGAGCAGGTCGGGACCGTTGCCGTAATTCATAACGATCATCCTGTAGAAAACCTCCTGTGTTCCCGCCGTTCCGGGTTCGATAATGGGAATGAAAGTGGAGTTGGACAAGGTCTCCAGGGAATATTTCTGAAGCAGTCTGTATTGAAGATGGTGAACGGTCCAGGATGATCCGATCTCATCCGAGAGGATCCTCGACAGGAGCTGGGCGTCATCGGGAAGGGAGCCCGTTGAGATCACGATGTAACCTGATTTGTTTCCCGGCAGGCGGGATCCGGATATGCCTATCCTGCCGGTGATATCGATTGATCTTCCAACATCGATCTCGATCCTTCCCCTCTTCACGTCCCAGCTGAGGTCATCTTCGGATACGAAGGTGTAATTGACGATTTCGGGACTGTTTCCCCCGTTCCTCATTTCCAGGGTAACGACAGGTTGTTCATCCTGGTCTATCGGACCTTCGATCCTGCCCGACAGATATGAGACCAGGGAATGCCTGGCCATCACATTGAACTTGAAGGTGATATCCCTGAATATCCCTCCGCCGATGATCCTGATGGTGAATTGCGCGGGTCCCGACGGAGCACTTTCATTCAGCCTCAGGGTGATATCTATCCCCGCGTCATATTCGGTATTTTCCGGCAGGGTTATGATCTCGGGATGGATATCGATATCGTTGTTGATGTCTATGGGCTCCGATGCGTTGACCGGGGTCAATCTCAGTGTTGTTGCCTTGCCTCCTTCCTTGGAGGTCAGGTTGATCCCGAACCTTCCATCGGTACCGGGATGAAGATCCTCGGCCTCCTGGTGGACCCGGGTTATCTGAAACGGAGTTATATCGACCCTTTGAAGGCCTATCAGTATGATGTCGTCGATCAGATATCCTGTCTCCGGAATGCCCGAGGGAGTATATTCGAGTTTGATTTGGATCCTTTTTCCCTGATATCGTCCGAGATCGATCCCCGGCTGAGGTTCAACCGACGATCCGGGTATGGTCCTCTTGGGGTAATTCCATACCGGATCGTCGTGGAGAGTATTGTTGTCGTTGATGATAATGGGATTGCCGTACAGGTCCGAGAGGATGGTCCACTCCTCGGTTCCCACCTCCCTCACATAATGCCGTATCGCACCTTTTCCCGAGGGACCGTCCGGAGTGATGTTACCATTGTATTTGTATGCGAAGTAGACCTTCGGCCCTGTTCCCTCCTCGCTGGGATTCGACGGGTCCGGATCGTATACGGACAGGTCAATCGGAGGCGATATCAGACCGTATACCCCGCTTGTAGGGCCCAGGTTTGAGGATCCGTTGCCGACCCAGAACGTGCTGCCGGCCGTATGCTGTGTGGGATCCAGCAATCCGATCGGATGGTCCGATGGACGCCATGTGTGGTTCGGCAGGCCGCCCGATGATTCCGATGTCCATCCTTCCATTTTTGTGCAGTCCCATGATCCGGTTCCAACCCAAACCCCGGTCCGGTATGAGGTTCCGTCACCCCTTTTGACCGATATTCCCTGTTCGTAATAAATATCTGTGATGGGGCGGGGATCCTTCGGGGAATGTACCGAGAAATTGATTAGGTAGGTTCCGGCATACTGGGGTTTCCATGTGATCAAGATCGGTTCGGAAAGCGTCCCCACACCACCGTTGATGTCAACGAGGCGGTAATCCCTGTACATTATCCTCTGGGTATCGGATCCGATCCCTCCGTGCCAGTATACCGTGAAGTTGAGCTCAACGCCGTAGACCGGATTTTCCAGTTTGTTGTTCTTTAGAGTCACCTCGAACAACGTTGTTCTGTTGATCACGCCGTAGTTCATGTAATCCCATTGAGTGATCCCGCCGGAACCCCATCTGATGCGGTCAATGGTAACCTGCCTGGATAATCTCGTTGGAGGTTCTTCACCGCAGATTTCGGATGATATGCAGTTTTCGGTATCGGCTGCACCCGGTAAAGGGCCGAATGACAGTAGAAATACGATCATGATCGCGGCCGATCTGATAAGGGGGGATTTTCCGGTCATAATCACCCGATAACACAAGAAGTCTCTATTTTACAAATAGTTTCTGGATTCATGCCTATCAGGCCGTCTCCGGTCCGTTGCAGTCCTCGTTTTCCAATCTGTCAAGAAGGTTGTGCAGAACGATGATCGCATGGTCCCCGTGCAGCACCTTCGGTCCCACCGATATGACAAGATCCGACATATCTTCGATCAGGTCGAGTTCTTCCCGGACAGGATTGAGGTCATCTGACAGAATGAAATAATGACGTTTTCCCGCAAGATCCAAACCCTTCCTGACCGCTTCGGAGTGAAAATCGATCCCTTTCTCGTCCATGAAGAATAGGATCCCGTCCAACCTTTCAAGAAAACCCTTGAGGTCAGTTCGGGATACGTATATTCCGGGATTGATCCACCTGTAACCACCATCACGATCGAGGGATATCTCAAGGGTTTTCCTCAGAAGGGCCACCGAAGCCCTCTCATCGGGATTAAGGTACTTCACCCTGGATCCGTCGATTGTCAGGACCTTGGGGGGATCCGGATCACCTGTCATGATCAGATGTATGGAGGTATCCCTTCGAAGATCATGGCTCAGGAATAGGGCTGAATTGATGCTCCGGGCAATGGTATCCCACCTGCCGCCTGCTCCGCAGAGATCGTTCAGGGGAAAGTCGGGCTGAGTCCGGGCCCGGTGGGCAAGGATTATGAAGTTCCTTTTGGAGCGGTTGATGGGATCCTCCTCTTTCGGAACATCCCTGACATCGAACCTTTTCAGCGGAATCCCCTACCCCGGGATCAATTTCCCTTGGCTTTCTCCCTCTTTTCCTTCTCCTCTTTCTCGAAGTGGAGGCGGGCCTTCTCTTTTCTGTGAATGGCCGCTCGGCATTCTCTGATCTTGGTCTGGTATTTATGCCGTGCCCGGCTCAGCTGGTCTTTGTCAATCTTCCCGGATTTGTGCATCTCCTTGGCCTGATGGATCTTATCCTCATGCTTCTCGATCTCGGCCTTGAGCTTGTCGATGTCCTTGGTGAGCTTCTCTATTTTTCCCATGATCCCCACCTCATAGATTCTCATTAACGATCTCCTTTACAGTTGACAGCAGATCGACCTTCTTCCTCGTCATGATCTCCATCTTATCCTTCATTTCATTGACATATTCCTCGTCCTTTATGGAACCGAGATTGATCCTGATATTCATGATCGCCCCTTCCAATCCGGTGGCTGCCATGTCCGCTCCCACTCCCACATCGGATATTGAGTTCTTGTTCCCCTTCCGGGCAACGGGAAGTGCGATTTCAAGAACCTTCAAACAGACCTCTGCCGTATCAACCGGGGTCTCGATCGCTTTCTTGTACCCAGCCTGGATCGCCCCGGATCTTTCCGCCTTCTCCTCATCGGTTTCCTTTGGCATCCGAAACGCCTTCATCACATCATTGAAGGCATCCGTATCCTCGTCGACCAGCTCAAGAAGTCTCTCTCTGTAACCGCTGATGTCGTGGGATGCCTTTTTCATATCATCCCAAACATCCTCGTATTTTTTCTTACCGACAGTCAGATTGCAGACCATCTCGAGCAGTGCCGCTCCAAGCGATCCCGAAAGTGCAGCGACGCTTCCGCCTCCGGGAGCAGGTGAGCTCGAGGAAAGTTCTTTGAGGAATCCTGTGAGGGTCATGGATGCGAGAGGTCCGGAATCCTCGACCATGTATTCGATCACCTTCTCATCCGTTTTGAACTCGTACAGCTGATTCAATCCAAGTTCCTCGATGGCAAGTTTGACGAGTTCCTCGTCATCTCCGGCCGTGATTCCGGATTTGCTGGCGTAGTACCTTCCCGCCTTGAGCAGGGATTCCTTTGGAACGAGGCCAACCACCTCTGACCCGGTCACCTCAGCGCCAAGTTCCCCCGCTTCCTTCTTGCATGCCTCGTACACGTCGTGCATGTTAACTTCATTGAAATCCAGGAGGTTCATGGATACCTGTGCAATATCCTCATTGTACATCATCCCCCCGGCCTGTACACCTTTGAACATACCCGGGATCCTCTCGGGTTTTCCGTCCGGTCCGATTATCTTCTCCCCGTTCTCATCTTTCTTGAGAACTCCGCTGGTCCTGAGCTTTCCGGAGATAGTGGCCGCTATTGATTTGTCCGAGGTCGCCAGGTTCACGTTATAGGCTATCAATATCTGTCTGGCTCCGGTTGCTGTCGCTCCACTTTTCGGAACGAAGACGGCATCTCCGAAGTCCGGAGCAAATTCCGGATCCTTGAATTTTTCCTCAAGGGCTTCATATTCGCCCTTTCTGATGGTCGGGAGCTTGACCCTGTCGGGTTTCCGGGCGGAATTGGCATAGAGGAACATGGGAACACCCAGTTCGCTGGCCATTCTGCTTCCGAATCTCTTTGCCAGTTCTGTACATTCATCCATTGTGATCCCCTTGATCGGTATGAACGGACAAACGTCGAGGGCGCCCATCCTTGCGTGCTCGCCTTTATGTCTGGTCATATCAATGAGGGACACTCCGACTTTCGCCGCGGCGAAGGCACCTTCCAGAACAGCTTCGGGTTCGCCGACGAAAGTGAACACCGTTCTGTTGAAGTCAGAGCCGGGATCCACATTGAGAAGCCTCACGCCTTCCACGCTCTTAACCGCTCCCGCTATTGCCTCGATTACGGCCATATCTTTGCCTTCGCTGAAGTTCGGAACACATTCCACGATCTTATCCATCCTATCACAACCACAATCCCGATCATTTCTCCACGGAGTCTCGGGATTTCTTGCCTTATCGTACATTTATTACATAAATGCTTCAGGTGATTGAACCCCCCGTCCGTTCGGTCAATGCCCGGCAAAGTTGATTAACGAAAAGGTTAAATGACCTCTTCACAAGTGGCGGAGCGAGGTTTTATCCGCATCGAGGGTGTAATAATGAACGGGACAAGAGGCGGTTTCGCATTATCTTTGAAAGTGTTGGCATTGATATTGCTCCTGTCCACGGCACTATCGGAACTTCATCCGTCGGCGGGTGTTGCTGACGATCCCTCTGAAGGAAAACGAAGCACTCCGGAGGGATTCATAACGCTTGAGACGCTCGCGTCGGAAAATCCCGGCATCATGACCGATAATGGCAATCATTACCTTGTCAGATCCACGCTGACGGTCTCCTCGGTAAAAAAACTCTACATAGGAGCGGGTGAGCAAGTGCTTTTCGAGGAGGATGCGGGTCTCGTGGTTCTGGGCGAATTCATAGTTGACGGAACGGAAACGAACCCGGTAGTGTTCGATTCCGCCTCATCCGGATCATTGTGGACTGGACTGAAGATAGAGGGATCAAGGGACGCAGAACCCGACATCCACAATGCAACGATAGGAAATGCGGATATAGGGTTGCAGAGTGTTGGCTCGAATGTTCGGATCACCGGTGTAACCGTGGCCAACTGCAGCCAGTCCGGTCTGGACCTTAAAGGACCCCTTCCCGGTAGCGGAGATGTGAGAATCGCCTCGGTGCGGGTTACAAATGCAACCTTCTACGCGATCAAGATGGATGAGATCGGAAATTTTGAAATGAGGGATTCAAGTTTTTCCCTGTCCTCGACCGGGATTCGATTATACCGGAGTTCGGGCATGATAGAAAACTGCATTGTGGACTCAGCGATAAACACCGGGCTTCACGCTGTTAACTCGGAGGTCACTATCAAGGAAACCATCGTGTCAACATCCGCTGACGTGAATTTCGCCACTTCCTATCAGGTTGTTGCCACGAATTCGTCCCTGACGATAAGGGATTCCTCCATCCGGGGGGCACTGATCGGGATCCGGGCCGTTTCCGATTCAGAACTCGACATTGCCGGCTCATCAATAGGCCCCAACTTCAAGTGGGGGATACAATCGATCAATTCCTCGCTGGCGGTTCTCTATTCCCGGGTGGAGGACAGCGAGGAGATGGGTTTGAGGCTTTTCAGGACAACCGTATCATTTGAATCCGTCGATATAATTGATAACGGGTACGGATTCGGTGAATACCTGTTCCCATCGCTGTATCTGGAGGGGTGCACCGGGAAGATCGCGGGGGGATCCATAAGAGGGTCCGGCGGCAGCCACATCTATGCGATATCATCGACATTGGATCTTCAGCAGGTGAATCTCGGCATGTTCGGGAGGAAAGCCGTGGAACTGTACCAGGGTTCGTCGGTGAACTTTGTCGATTCGGAACCTCCCGAGCGAAAGAACGTAACGTATGGCGATTCCGTTTCCATAGTCAAATACTCAATTCACATGAACGTGGTGGTCCGCGATTTCGAAACGGGATCTTACGTGGAGGACTGCGTGGTTGATGTAAGGGACAGGGATCAGGATATTATCGGTACTTTTGAGACCGATGCTGCCGGCACGGCCGGTCCGTACGAGGTACTGGTCCTGATGAACTACTCATTCAACAGTACAGTATTCTATTTCCCTCTTAGATTGGTAGCCCAGAAAGACGGTTACGAGATTTCGTTCATCGACCTTTCTTACCCCCGAAAGACCGTTGAAATGAGTCTGTATCCCCCGAACTCACCTCCTGATCTGACCGTTTCGAAACCCGTTGACGGCGATATTGGCAGGGACGAGATCGAGATAAGGGGGATCATCTCCGATGACCTTGGTGTTCACAGATTGAAGGTAGGCCTTGATGATGGGTTCCTGACCGAATATGAACTTGGCAATGTTACCCCCGATGGAGAATTCAGCATAATGCATTCGCTGATCTTCATATCATCGGGCGAGCACGACCTGCATATTTACGGATTCGACGGATCGCACCTGTCGAATGTGGAGACCCGGAGAATCCTGGTTCAGAATCCCTGGATGGAGGATGATGACGGCGACGGGCTGTCCAACGGATTGGAGGACGCTAATCTCAACGGATTGGTGGATCCCGGTGAAACGGATCCCATGAATCCCGATACCGATGGCGACGGCCTGATCGACGGGGTGGAGGATTCGAACGGGGACGGGAAGGTCAACGAGGGCGAGACCGATCCCCTCAATCCGGATTCAGACGGAGATTTTCTCCGCGACGGGGACGAGGATGTAAACGGTAACGGCAGGACCGATGAGAACGAGACCGATCCTCTTGAGAGAGATACCGATAAGGATGGTATCGATGATTACAACGACCCGTACCCCCTCGATCCCACACCGATAACCACATCAGATCCGGACGATTACGGAATTTGGATAATCGTCCTTGCGGTGGTGTTCTTCATGCTTCTTGCGGTTCTCATCTACATGATATACCTCAAGAGCGTGGATCGCCGCGGCCCCGCAGCCTCGGAAACCGTGGAGAAGGGAAGCGGCCTATCGACCAAGAAAACCGGTGATGGAGGCAATGACGGCAAAAACAGGAAGAAAAGAAAGAGATGATTCTTCCGTACCAGAGGAAAGGGTCAGAAAACTAACCATCTCCGGAGCGAGGGTATATCTGCTGGGTACGATAAAGGGCCTCCTCTCGGAAAGACAGATAGTGGAGACAATGTTCGAGGAATCGAAACCGAAGGCCGTGGCAGTCCATATTGGTAAGGAGGAGATAAAGGGACTGAGGGCGGTTGTGGACGGAAAGGTTGAAACAACCTATCTGTCCTCTTACGAGAAGGTCTACGCTAAGAAATTATCAAAATTCGGGGAGGTGCAGATCCCACCGCCCTCCCTGGTCAGGGGAATGGAGCTTTCCAGGGAGTCGGATATTCCCATACTGCCCCTTGATTACAACGACGAGGAATACGCATCGACATATGCTCACGAGGTATCGGGTCTCACGATGATACGGCAATCTCTGAGGTTGAAGAGGGTGAATCGAAAGAAGTTCAAAAGCGAGAGATCCGAGGATTTCGTTCTGGAATGGGATCGGATCTCGAACAGGCTCAGGGGACACAGGAAGCTCGAAATGAAGAGGGAGGAGCATATGGCGGGGAGGATCCGAAAGATATCGAAAAAATACGACGTTCTGCTTTGCATCCTGGAGCTGGAGCGGCTTGAAGGCGTTTACGAGAGGTTGAAATGATCCCCATGGACATTCGTTGGATTCCGGTTCCCGCTCAATTCTATCTTTATGTTAATAATACGGACAAGGTAAAGTATTTGAATTATTGTTTACTGGCATGAAAGGAAATCGATGAGCAGATCAGGGTGATATTTTGGCGGTTATCGAGGACGACTCCGGTTATTTCTTCTTTCAGAGCCCCTGGAAGAACATCTTTCTCTGGCATTTCATGGACACCCGGAAGGAGGCACTTCTGGTTACCCCCACCATAGATATCGATGTTCTGAGAAAACTGCAGTCCATACTGATATCAAGGGCGGACAAGAGACTTTCCGTAAGGATGCTCCTGCGTTTTTCCGAGGAGGATTTCATGACAAAGGAGCTTAAACCGGAGACCCTGAGAATTCTCTCGATGTTCATGAAGGACCCATCATCCAAGATCAAGATCAGATTCATGGAGAACCTGTCCATGACCGCCATCACCATGGATGGAAGGAAGGCAATTCTCGCATCGGGAGACCTGTCCACCAAGAAGCTGATGAACGATATCACATACGGGATCCTGGTGACCGGATCCGATATCGTTGAGGGAATACAGGATGATCTCGAGAAAATGTGGAACAGCTGCGAGGACATGGATCAGGACCGATTGATGGAATATATGGCTGAGATCGAGGGCAGGATGACGACCAGAAAGAACCATGTGCTGCAGGCCGGGGAGGAGGGGGAGATATTTCCCGACCTGGATTTCCTTACACTGGGCAGAATGGTAGATCCTCTCGGAAAGGACAGGAAGGAGCCACATCTGGATGAGGAGAAAAAGATTATCAAGGGACTCATGATGAGAGCCCGGGATGCGGTGGATAATGAAGATCCCACCGCCGCCCTGTTCTATCTCGAGGAGGCCCTTACCATAAGTCCCGATAACACCGATCTTCTCGTCGAGAAGGGAAAGATCCTCTTCAACGAGAAAAAGGATTTCAAGGGAACACTGGAATGCTGCGAGAAGGTTCTCGAGATGGACTCGGAATCCCTGGATGCCTGGTCGATGAAAGGTATGTGCCTTCATGAGATGGGCGAGCTCGAGGAAGCCCTTTACGCCTATGACAAAGCAACCGAGATAGATCCCCAGTATTACCCGGTATGGATCAAGAAGGGCGTGATAATGGGCAAGACGAAGGGACGGGAGGAGGATGGACTTAAATGCCTGGAATATGCCCTGTCCCAGGACTCATATAATGAGGAAGCATGGTTCAACAAGGCCCAGATCCTGGAGCAGAGGCTGGGAAGGATGGACGAGGCCCTCCTCTCGTACAAATCGCTTCTGAGGATAAATCCCAAGCATGTCAAGGGAAATTTCCGTATGGGTCTGATATATTACAAGAAACATTCGGACACGAAGAAGGCGGAGAAGTATTTCAACCGGATAATCGATGTGGAACCGGACCATGTCCACGCCTGGATGTTCAAGGGCGAGATCGCAGATCAGGAGGACGATTTCGATTCGGCCTTCGAGTTCTACGAGAATGCGGTGGAGGCCAATCATAACATGCCCGAACCCATTCACAAGGAGATCGATATGCTCCTGAGAAGGAAGAGGAAGTTCAAGAGGGCCGTTACCCTGGCCGAAGCCCTGCTGGAGATAAAATCGAACGATTCTCTGGCGCTGTACGTTTCCGGACTGGGGAAGATGAGGATCGATGAGGATTACGACTCGGCTCTGAAGCTATTCAACCAGTCAATCAGGGCGGATCCGGCGAACCGGAACGCGATCGTGGGGAAGGCAAATCTGCTCGCCGAGCACATGAACAAACCGCAGGACGCGGTTAAACTACTCAAGGCCGCGATCAAAAAAGACGAGAAGGATCCAAGCCTATGGATGGAGCTCGGCCTCGTGTATTTCGACTTCCTGTACGAACCGAAAGAGGGGCTCAACTGCTTCGACACGGTGACGAGGATCGACAAGGAAAATGCGGATGGATGGTACAACAAGGGTTTGGTCCTGTCCAGGGGCTTCGAGAAACATCAGGAAGCGCTTAATTGCCTTGATCAGGCCACAAAACTGGATGACGATCACAACCTTGCCTGGTACGAGAAGGGAAGGATCCTCGAGAAGACCTACGGTATGATAGACGATGCCCTGAAATGCTACCGCAAGTCCATCATGATCGATCCCGATGATCCGGAGGTTCTTCTGGCTTGCGCGAACGTCTATTCGGAGAAGAAGGATATGGAGAAGGCGTTCGAGTATTTCGGAAAGGCGATCGAGGCGGATCCCTCCTTCATCGAATCCTACACCATGATGGCCACCTCGGCGATAAAGGGAAAGAATTTCGATAAAGCCCATGAGATCCTCAATCAGGCGCTTCAGGTCGATCCCAAGAACGACAGGATATGGATGCTGAAAGCACAGGCGTTCAGGATACAGGGAGAACTGACCAAGTCCCTTGAATGTTACAAGCGCGTGCTGAGATTCAACCCGGAGAACCAGGATGCGCTAAACAGCAAAACCTCGTTGGAGGCTCAGATCGAGAAGCAGTCGAATCAATATTGATACCTTAAAATAAATCTTCGTTCATATTGTGGCGATGTTCGAAGTTGGCGGGGAGAGTACGTTCGGGGTGAAGCAACTCGACAATATTACTCTGGGATCATTAAGGAACGGTCAGATGGGTCTCATATACGGTCCTGCGGGATCGGGAAAGACCTCTCTTGCGGCACATTTCCTCTTCAAGGGTGCGTCATCCAGCATGAACGTATGCCTCCTGACCACGGAAACGACTTCAAGAATGGCCAACAAGATGTCCGGTTTCAAGTCGTTTGATCCCAAGTGGCTTAGGGAAGGGTACCTTTCGATTTTCAGACTTCAGGACCTGGCCGATCTGGTGGGGATCCGTTTCAACGAAATGGGCCCGGATGATCTGGATATTTTGTATGATCTGATAATCCAAACCCTTGATGATATGGACATAAAGAGGTTCATGATAGATCCCGCGAGTCCGCTCATGCAGATAATGTCCCGCTGGGAGAAGGGTGATTTCTTCCAGAGGCTCAGATCGGGAATCTACAAAAGGGGAATCACATGCATGATCGTTCTGGATAATTACAATTTGGATCTCGTGTCGGGATACGGATTGGCCGATCCGCATATGTTCGACATCATCCTCAGGTTCGACAAGGACCGTGAAGATCCGATAATGCTCAATACGATGAGGATCGAGAGATGGGCGTCCTCCGCCCATTCGAAGAACACCTACGTCGTGGACATATCCCAGGACGGGGTAATACTCGTTCCGAGGATCAAACCGCTGGAGGTGAAGTAGATGAAACCGAGGAAGATATCAAAGATATCCGAGGTTTTAAAAGATCCCGGCACCCAGGTCTATGCTGTCGCGGCCGGGGAGAAGTACCTGAAATCATTCTCCGGGCTCATCGAGGATCTGACCAAGAATCAGGGGAGGAGCGGAATCGTGCTGTCCACTTTCTGGTCCGCAAACGCCCTGTCAAGACGCCTTTCGCTTTCCAAGCTCCCCAAGGGAAGCGTCAAGATCATCGATACGGTTTCAATGACCCTCGGGTCCACCCAGATAACGAAGGAGGATTTCACTTTTCTGTCCACTCCGGTGTCTCTCGAGTCCGTTCTGGTCGAGATAGAGAGGCTGATAAATATTCCGAACAACGACTTCAGCTTTTTCATAGTGGATTCCATGACATTCCTGACCAAATATTATACGGGCGGCGAGGTTGCGGAATTCTTCCGTTTCATACTGAACAGAATGCTCGAGGAGGAGATCAAGGTGGTTATTTACGATCAGACGTTCGATCCGGGCGATCCCACGAGCACACAGGTATCCGGTATGATGGATCATCTGGTTACATTGGGTTCCGGAGGTGGCTGACGTGAGGATGCTGTTCGAGGGTGAGAATCTGACAAAGGTCCTTTCGGACAAGATCGGGGACGGAAAATGCATTCTCCTGCGTTACGGCCCGGGAAGCGGGGGAGAATTCCTACTGAAGCAGTTCTTTGCCGAGAAGGAGGAGGGATCCTATTCGGTCTTCATATCCACATACGAGGAAACCGGGGAAATCGAGAACGTTCTCAGGGAAAGCGACCTGCCGACCGACGGGGAGGTAATCTCCACGATGACCCTGATGAGGAACGAGGTTGATATGGTCCTCAAGAAGGACCGGTTCAGAAAAGAGGGAATCCTTGTTACCGATCTTCTGGATCTCTCATCCAAGGAAGAGGAGATCGACAGGCGGATGGACCTGAACCAGGAAGTGCTTTCGATACTGTCGACAACGGCCTCCAAGCAGGTTATGCCCTTCAGGATGGCCGTGGATACTCTTTCCGATCTCGTTATGACTGCGGGGGAGGAGGAGGTATGGAAGAGGTTCCTCATCATCAGAGGGGTCCTCAGGAAGTACGGAGGCCTGGTATTTGTTGGTCTGCCCGAGGAGGACATGGTGGACTTTCCAATATCAACGATGTTCGATGCGATACTGGACATCAAGGCAGTCAGGAATGAGGATGGATGGTCCAGGGTTATGACCGTGACCCATGTGAGGAACAGCCTCGTCAAACCCGAGGATCTCAGAATAACCGAGGTAACGGATATCCCGCAGGCGCTCTCCCTGGATTGAACGAACATCGCCCCTTCCCAAGGCGTTCATTTTTTTCTATTTGGGAAAACCATGGGGTTAGTTTTATAACGTATGTTCGGGCTTTTTCATAATAGATGGATAAGATTCCCCACTTTTCTCAAATCCATATGCCGGAGGAGGACCCTTACCGCCTTGATGGGGGGCCAAAACGTAACTTCCCGGACTACATACCGGCGATGTGCCCGATCTGCGGATCCCCTCACCAGACAACATTCCTCAAGGCCGTCCACATGAGTGGGGACAACAGGTTCATATCGGGTGATCTGTCCATCAATTTCGTTGAGGTATGCACATGTCTCAACTGCGGGAACGTGATTCCGCGATCGTTCAACATGATGCGGGACGCTTGACCCGTCAGTAGAGTTTTTCTATCCTGTCGTCAAACACAGGGATCTTTCTCCTCACTCCCTCGATGACAGATGGATCCATTTCCGCGGATGTCCAGCCCGGACCGTCATCGAGATGGGCCAATATCTCACCGAAAGGAGAGATTATCCTGGATCCCCCCCCCATCATGACACCCTTATGATCGCCCCATATGTTCACACCGATAACGAAGAGCTGGTTCTCGATTGCCCTCGCACGAAGAAGTGTTTCCCATTGAAATATCCTGAAGTGGGGCCACTGGGCCATGTAAATTATCAGGTCCACTCCTTCCAGTGTGAGCTTTCTGGCAAGCTCCGGATACCTGATCTCATAGCATATCAGCGGTCCGATCCTGATATCGCCCATCCTGTATTCAACCAGCCTATCTCCGGGCGAGATCCATTCATCCTCCCCTATACGGCTGAAGAGATGGGTTTTGTCATACGTTCCCTTGACGGTTCCGTCCCCTCCGATATGATGGCTCCTGTTCATGAGACGGCCTTTATCGCCAACTATCTGCGTGAAGAAGATGTGAGTGCCGTGGTCTCTCGCGAAATCGCACATGGATCCGGTTACCATGTCGGACTTTTCAGCCAGTTCTGGCAGTTTCTCGAATTCGAAACCTGTCGTGAAGGCTTCCGGAAGAACCATCAGATCCGGATTCGATCCTTTGTCAGCTTCTTCCATCAGAGTAATGGAATTCCGCAGGTTTTCCTCAACGTTGGAAAGATAAAGCCGAGTCTGGATCACGGCTGCCCTTACCGGTTCCGTCCAAGATCCGCGTTCAATCATCATCATCCGATCCGATCAGTCCATATACCGCTCAGAGGATCTCGTTGATCTCCGTCAAGAACTTGTTCTTTGCCAGGAATCCGACCTTCTGCTTGACGACCTGCCCGTTCTTGTAGAATACGATCGTGGGGATCGATCTGATCGACATCCTGGAGGCGAGCTTGAGATTCTGGGTCACATCCATTTTGGCGAAGGCGGCCTTTCCCTTCATGTTCCTTGAAAGCTCCTGGATGATCGGCGCTATCATCTTGCAGGGGGCGCATGCGGGCCCCCAGAAATCAACCACCACTACCGGATATCTGTTCACGAAGTCATCCAGTTGTTCCTCATTAAGCTCAACTACCCCGTCCGGCCATTCCATCTCGTTTCCTCCGATGTTTCAGGGTGATACCTATGGGTTATATTTTGTTTTTGATCATTTGGAGATCCGTGATCGAATTTCAGTTTCGATCCTTGCAGACGGATTCTTGACCGTGAAATCGATCCCCTGAAGTGATGCGGGATGAGACTGCAGGCCCATGGCAAATCCTAATTATTCCGTAGGTCTTAGGTGTGGCCGATTCAAATGAAACCTATCTGGAACGGGACGATGTGTCTTCGATGCGGATCATGCGTCGGCAGCTGCCCTGCTGGCGCAATGAGGCTTCGGCAGTGGGGAGTGGATATCATCGACAGCGACTGTACAGGGTGCGGAACATGCATCAGGGTCTGCCCAGTGGGGACGATCGATAACGGAGGTGATTGACCGTGTTCGATTCAGTGGAAGTCGACTGTCTTATCATTGGCGCTGGACCTGTTGGCAGCGTTGTTGCGAAGGGTGTGGCTGAAAAGGGTCATCGCGTGCTGATGATCGAGAAGAGGCAGGAGATCGGGGTGCCCATCAGATGCGGCGAGGGAATATCGAGGGGGGTTCTGGTTGCTCTTGATCTGCCCCTGGAGGGGGATTGGCTGTCGTCGGAGATGGAGGGTGCGAGGATATTTTCCCCGTCTGGCCACATGCTCATGCTCGGACCGGAGATCGCCGGTCCGGAGGCCGGTTTCGTCATAAAGAGGGAGGTATTCGACAGAATGCTCGCCCAAAGGGCCGCTCGGGCGGGTGCCGAGATCAGGGTGATGACGGAAGCCTTGTCGTTGAAAAGGGAGGACGGCATGGCATCGGTCAGGTGCCAGCAGCTTGGAAAGGAGTACGACATAAGGTCGAAGATCGTGGTGGCTGCCGACGGGTTCGAGTCCCAGGTCGCAAGGTGGGCCGGGTTGGATCCGACACTGTCCCTTCGGGACATCGACACCTGCATTCAGTATGAGATGATAGGAATAGACTGCGATCCCAGATATGTGGATTTTTACATAGGGAACGAGGTCGCGCCGGGGGGGTACGTATGGTGTTTCCCGAAGGGAGACGGAACTGCAAATGTCGGGATCGGCATCAACGGGGAGAGGATGAGGGATCCCGGAGAAGCGAAGAGATATCTTGACCGTTTCATCGGGAACCGCGAGGGCTTTCGCAAGGGGAGAATAATTGAGATAAATGCCGGCGGTGTCTCCGTCGGACTTCCCATGGAGGTGACCCACGGGGACAACATCATCGTGGTCGGAGATGCGGCAAGGATGATCGATCCCATCACTGGCGGGGGGATATTTAACGGGGTGAAGGCTGCCATGAAGGCGGTTGAAGCGGTGGACAGGGCCCTGGTCAACGGAAAATGGGACGCTGAAGGATTGAGATATTACGAGGAGGAATGGAGGAAGGAGATGGAGGAGGAGCTGGTCAGAAACTACCTTGTAAAGGAGAAGTTCCTGGATGTATCGGATTCAACACTCGACAAGATCGTCGAGGCCATATCAGGATACGATATGAAAGAGGTCTCCACCATGGAACTGATAAACGCGATCACCGAAAAATATCCTGAGGTCATAAAGGATATATTCGGCTGAAACTCAGAAGAACTGCTGAAGATACCCCTTCGAGGTTTTTTATACTATTTAGCATATCACCGATCAAGGTGAGAGCAATGGCAACCTATGTAAAAATCGAAACCTCAATGGGCGAAATGGTGGCGCAGCTGGCTACTGATACGGCCCCGGTAACGACCCAGAACTTCATCAAACTGGCCAACAGCGGATTCTACAACGGATTGATCTTTCACAGGGTCATTCCGGATTTCATGGTCCAGACCGGGTGTCCCAAGGGAACCGGCACCGGCGGTCCGGGATATAAAATTAAGGACGAGTTCCACCCGTCCCTTAAGCACTCCAAGGGAGCGCTTTCCATGGCAAATGCCGGTCCGAACACCGGTGGAAGCCAGTTCTTCATCGTCACCAAGAACGGAGGAACCCCGTGGCTTGACAATCATCACTCCGTATTCGGTCACGTGGTATCCGGGCAGGATGTGGCCGACAAGATAACCATGGTTCAGAGGGACGGGATGGACCGGCCTTTGACCAAGATAACCATGAACAGGGTCACGATATTTCAGCAGTGATTTCGGTCGTTAGCAGAAATTAATAAGTCCAGACCATCCTGTAGCTGACGTTATGGTATGCCGGTATGAATTTGCATGTACGATCGACCATTTGACATACTATTTCGACCAGCCGCTGTCTGGAAGTTTTCCGGGAGTTATTTCCTGGGTATCCACTACCTGAGGCGGGGGAGTATCGTCGTAATGTATCCCGAGCTCCTCCTCGATCGATTTACGAGGTACGGGGGCCGGAGCCGCTTCCACCTCGCCGGATTTCTTGACTATCACGACCACAACCACGACTATGACTATGATGATTATCAGCACGAGGAAGATCAGCAGAAATACGATGCCCCAATTTACGGATCCATCTCCGTTACCGTTGTCCGTATTCTCAACCGTGGGCTTGGTAACGGTCGGCTGTGATCCGTAACCCGCCGTATCCCACGATTGGATGATCGTGTTCGCGGATTGGGTCCTGACTATTGTGGTCTTCATGTATGCCGTGGAGAAAAGCTGGAAATCCGGCTGGACCTCCATGAAATCGAGTTCGATGACGGTGAGGGTGATCTCAACGCTCATTTCATCGGCCATGACCCTGAACTGGGGATTTATATCCTTATCCTGAGGATAGACGACCTGTTTTCCCCTGAGATCCACCTCGATACGGCTGTAAACATAAGCGTTGGCGGGCCCGTAGAAGTCGTAGCCGGGTACGCGATCCAATGTTATGTACGGCGGATTCTCCACGAAATCCTCCTTGACAAAGTATACCTTTAGCGTCGGATCCTGGGTCTTGTCATCTGGAAGATACACGAACTGCAGCTTCTCCGTGAACCTTACGATTATCTTGTAGCTTGCTCCGTCCCTGCGCCCCGAGACCGATTTGATGTCCAGTGTATTATCGCCGCCGAGCCTTATCTGGTCGCCGTCCTCTCCCCTGTAAAGAGCGATGGGATCGGAAACGTTATCCGCCTCATAAGACCTGTCGATATCCTTTCCCTCGAACTTCTGGCCAGGGATCACAGACTGTCTGACATCGATCTGGATCTCCTCCTCGGAGAACAGGGTGCCATCCGTTATGTTCAGACGAATTTTGTATATTCCCTCCTCCGGGATAACCTTTCTCAGGATCTCTCCGTATCCCAGAACCTGGTCGTCGATATACCAGGTGTAGTTCAAGGGCTGCCCGTGTATCAGATCGGCGTCCCTGCTCAGGGAGGCGTTGAACTCGATTGGGTACGTTGTGTTGTATTTCACATTCTGCTGCGGGGATCCGATGGCCGCCCTGGGAGGATCGTTGGTGTTGTTGATCTGGAGGGTGAAGTTTGCGTATACCGGATAAGGAGTGGTCTGGTAATCCGCATGGGTTGCCAGGGGTTTGTCCCTGATCCTGGCGGAAACGGGATAGATCCCTACCATGGAATTGTCCGTCGGGAAGGCGATGTGTCCCTCCTCGGAATCCCATTCATACCCCTCAAGGAAGTCGATCTGGATCTCGGTCTGTCTGAATATCTCTTCCGAGATGTTGGTTCCGAATGCGATCTCCTGATCCCATCCCACATCCGGATCTCCGCCCGTGAAAGTTATATCCACCATGGAGTCCTCGTCGAAATACAGGGTGCCCGGGTTATCAATGTAGGGCTCATCGTTAACGGGCAGGACATATACCCAGAAATTCTTTTTAATATAGCTCTCCCCGGCACTGTCCGTCACATTGAACCAGAAGTTGGCGTACTTCTCGTGATCGTTTCCCGTCAATCTCTTGCTGTAAGTAAGATAGGGGCATGCCCAGTTCGGAGCCGGTGTGAACGTGATATTGGAACCGTCCGGTTCTATGACGGCAGTTATATTCTTTGCCAGATCATTTGCCGGTTCGACGGCGTACGTCAGGACGTCGTACGGATCGTACTTATCGAAGATCACGGCGCTGGGCGGATCATGATCCGAGTTCACGCCCCGGAAGTATGTGTCCTCCGAAAATGATATGCTGAAGAAATCAGCATCGCTGTATTCCCCGGGTTTGTCATTGACGTCCTTGATCTCGAGCCACAGCTCGGCCATGGATATGCCCGATTTATTCTCGGCGAAGATCTTGATCTTGAAGTACTGCTCGCCGTATATTATCGAATTGAAATTGAGGTCCCTGGACACGATAGAGACCTGTCCGAAGTTCTCATCCCATCTGAAGGATTTCTGGAATCCCAGCGTGATGACCTCGTTGTCTCCCCTGTATCCGCTGGGATACTGCGCCTGGAAGGTGTCGTTTCCCGGTTTGTATATGTCCAGGTCCCACTCGTTGTTCGGATCGTAGAAGATATCCGAATCCCCGTTTCCCACGAGCCTGAGAAAGTCCTCGACGTCATCGAATCCCTCCAACAGGGCGTCCTCCTCGTTGAATATCACAACCGATCTGTTAACCTTGGGCCCGTTTCTGTATACGCCAACGCCTTTGGTCGGGGATTCTGCCGCGGCGCTTTCATCACCGGCGGGAAGAACTATCAGAACCGCCGATGCAAGCAGAAGAACCATCGTGATAACGGCGGATATCCTGCGGTAATTGTGACTGGATCTATTCATGCCAACACCTCATAATGATGAGTTCGGGGTAGACGGAAACCCAATGCGCCGTCTTATTATAAATATTTTGAACGATTCGATCGGATTGTGATCCCCCTGAACAGACCTGGATCGAAGGCAACTTTCCGGATCCGAACGACTGCCGGCGGTATCGGGAGATTGAATGATTCCCCCTGTGGATTTTCGATCTGATATATCAGTGAAAAATTATAAAAGGTTCAATGTTGATATATAAAGGAAAATGGGAGGTACTCATGTGGAGATTGAAGACGAGACCGGGGAATTTGATATAACTCTCAAGGTCAGGAAAAGTGCGATATCATCTGTTGAAAAGGGAATAGCCAGGATAAATTCCTCCTATGCGGAATTACTCGGAGAGGAGAAGCACAGGACGGTTACCCTTTCCAACGGGAAGAAGAAGATCGTCGTGAGGCTTATTGCCGACAGGTTTGTGCCCGAAGGATATATAGTACTGAGGGAGGGGGACATGGAAAACCTTGACGTGTCCGCCGAGGAGGACGTCGAGCTGACACCTTACCACACTCTTTCAGAGGATATCAAGGCAAATTGGATCAAATTGAAGGACAAGATCAGGAGAAAAGAATCAGATACGGAGGGAGAAGATGAAAATTAGGCAGAGAATACAGGCCATATCCGTTACGCATCCCCTCTCCATCAACAAGAAGATGGATCAGTATCTCAGCGAACATCTGCCCGAACTGCTGGACGAGTACAAGATAGCGGACAGGTCCGACATCGCTGATATTGACAGGGATTTCGAGGGATATGAAAAGAGAATGAGCGACCTGGAGAGCTGGAAAGCCGACTTCTCGAACAGACTGGAGAAGGACAAACACAGGGTTGAGCGCCTTAAGTTCAAGTACGGAGTGAAATGAGGTGGTATGGATGAACTGGTCATGGCCCACTTTCTGGTATGTTCTGATAATAGGAATTCTGATCCTGGCATTGATACTGGTATTCTGGTGGTTCCTTTCCCTGATGAAGAAGAGAAGGGCGGGGCCCACCCATATCGAGCTGTATTTCGATGAGAACTTCAGGAAGATAATCGATGAATGGGATCTGGTATCGCGGGATCGGGTAAAGGAATTCAAGAAGGATATCAAATCCAGGCTTAACGTTGTCGGCAACGACATCACCGCGCTGGAAAACAGCAGGGATTCGTTGGAGAAGAGAATGACAAAGCTGGACCGCGAGATCACTAAGCTGGAGGGATTCTAGGGAGGTGAAGAAGATGGACGTAGAATATGTTGAGGAAGCGGAAGAGAAGAAGGGATTCTTCCAGTGGATTAAGTCCAAATTCGGCTCGGATGAAGGGGAGGAGGAGATCGAGATCCCCCATTACAAGAGAAGACTTCTTGACGGAAGGATCGAGAAGTACCTCGATCAGAACTTCAATTCCTACATCCAGGAATTCGGAATCGTGAACGGACTCGATCTCGAGTCCTACGAGGAGAGATATCAGGATCTTACCGGCAAGATATCGGAGATGAAGGAATACATGCTTGAATCGGATGCGGCGATATCGTCCATGGAGAAGGAGATCCAGGTAATAAAGAAGGAGGCCGGAAAGAAGAAGTGAGGTGTTAAGATGCTGGCAGATCTAATCGAAAAATTCAAGGTGGTCAACTCGGTTGGCGAGGAGATCGGGAAGATCAAGGATATCTACATAGATATCAACACCTGGAAAATAGCGGCATTCGAGATATCTCCGGGCGCGCTGAAGAAGAACATAATGATTCGATCAAGGGATATCTCGAAGTTCGACGAATCCAGCAAGCATATTCTCCTGAAGGACGGATACGAGACATCCGAAGCCTCGAAACAGGTCCTGAAGGAAATGTACCCGTTCAACGAACTGAAGAAACATCACGTAGTGGACAGCGACGGAGAGAAGATAGGAAAGATATACAACCTTGAGATCCCGATCGAGAAGCTCAGGCAGTACAAAGTGTGGAAGATTCTGGTGAAGACGGGATTCAAGGAGAGAAGGATCCGCATCTCTCCCAAGGAGATAAAAGAGATCATGGATGACATCAGGCTCGCCAAAACGATCGAGCATTATCAGGAATCCGACCAATGATCCGGCGGTTCTCCGCCGGATATTTCCCTTTTTTTATTTTTTAATCGAGGCAGATATATGTACATAATCAGGACCAGTGTGGGCTCCGAACCTGCCGCGGATGATATTCTCAGAGCGGTGATGTCCCAGCATAAGGCCGCATGCTGCTATCTATACGAGGTTGCATCCCATTACTGGTGGGCGGGTGAGCTAAGGGAGGAAAAGGAGTACATCCTGGAATTCAAGGTCGGCGATAGGGACGGATTGAAGGATGCACTCATTTCCTCGATCCGGGATCTGCATCCTTATGATCTTCCCGTCATCGAGGTGATCCGTGCCGAGGTGGATGAAGAGGTCGGGGATTGGGCGAACGATCCGCGGGGACATACCCCGCAAATTTGATATAATGACGTTCGTTATTCCATTGTAAATTCCTGTGGAAGGTGATACAAGTGCCCACGACGCAGAAGATGAAGGAACAGGTATTGGATCTGAGAGAAAGGGGTCTGTCAAGGGAAGAGATAGCCAAGGAACTGCATCTTTCTGAGGAGACCGTGGGATGGCTTCTTGCCAGGGGCAGCGAATCCGAGAAACCGCCGGCGGACGTGTACATAGGCTGGAGATCCATGGGCGTCTATGCATCAAGGATTACCGACATGGCAAGGATATTCGTCGATGTGATCCTGGAGGAATGCGCAAAGGCCGATTGCGATATCGATGCGGTAATGGGAGTTGCCATCAACGGCATACCCCTGGCCACATGTATTGCCAACGAAATGGACTGTGAGCTCATTCTTTTCAGACCTCCCAGCTCGGATCCGGAATCGGGGGGTCTGGGATCGATATCGTCCAATTTCGCCGGCGTGAGGGACAAGAACGTCGTGATAGTTGACGATGTGATCTCATCAGGCAGCACGATGAAGCAGGCAATAGATTTTCTCAAAGCAAACCAGGGGAAACCCGCTCTCTGCCTTGCGATCGTTAACAAACAGCAGTTCAACGATCTCGATGACGTTCCTGTCAGGGCGCTCATCAGGACACATGCCGTGTGATGACGGGAGGCCGATGCTTGCATTGGGCTGATGTGGTTGCTAAAAGGCTTCGGGAATCCGGGAATGTACACAGGATAGCCACGGGCATAACACCCTCCGGCCACATTCACGTTGGAAACATGAGGGAGATCCTTACCGGTGATATGGTCCAGAAGGCCGCTCTCGACAGTGGATTGGATGCGGTTCTGTATTATCTTGCCGATGATTTCGATCCGCTGAGAAAGGTATATCCATTCCTCCCCGGATCATTTTCCGAGCACGTTGGAAAACCATTATCGGAGATCCCGGCCCCCGAAGGATCGGGTACTTATTCGGAGTACTACCTCGGACCTTTCCTCGATTCCGTGAGGAAGCTCGGAATCGAACCGGTCGTGTTCAGATCAAGCGAATCCTACAGGGAGGGAAGATATGCCGAAGCGGTATCGATTCTCCTTGACAAGCGGGACATGGTCAAGGAGATCCTGACAAGGATCTCCCGGAGGGACCTTCCGGATGAATGGATCCCGTACAACGCCAGGTGCGGGTCCTGCGGCCGGATCGATTCGACCAGATCCCTTTCCTGGGAAAGTCCGTTCGTTTCATACAGCTGCAGGTGCGGCCACCAGGGTAAAGCGGACACCCGCACGGATGACGGGAAGCTCCCATGGAGGCTGGACTGGCCAGCGAGATGGTACTGGCTCGGCGTCACTTGTGAACCCTTCGGGAAGGACCATGCCGCGTCCGGGGGATCGTACGATACTTCCTCTGCGATCATAAGGGAGGTGTTGGGATCGGAACCGCCCATTCCGGTTATATACGAATGGATCCAGCTCAAGGGAAAGGGAGCCATGTCGTCGTCCTCCGGAGTGGTGGTCAGCGCAGTGGACATGCTGAAGATGGCTCCGCCCGAGGTCCTTCGTTTTCTGATTGCCAGGAACCAGCCCAACAAGCACATAAACATGGACCCGGGTCTTGGGATACTGAACCTTGTGGATGATTACGACAGGCACGAGATGGAATTCTGGAAGGCAGGGGGAGGGGGATCCGATCCCGAGGATAATCTCAGGATATATCAGCTATCCTCCACCGAGAAGGAGATATACATGCCTGAAAATCTGATCCAGATCCCTTACAGGCATCTTGTGACCCTTGTTCAGCTCGTGGAGGACTTGGATTCGCTTCTCGAGAAGATCAGAAGAACGGAAGGGATCGACGATTTCGACGAGCATACCCTGAGGCACATTGTCGAGAGATCCGATTGCGTCAGATACTGGCTGGATAAATACGCTCCAGAGGGAGTTAAGTTCACCCTTTACGATCTTCCGCCCCGGGAGGAGATCGAGAAGCTGGGCTCTCCCGAGATCGAAGCTTTGAAGGCTATGAGGGAAGAGTTTTCCACCATAGACTGGAATCCCGAGGCGATCCACAACGCCGTTTACGATGGGTCCCGGACCCGGGGGATCGAACCCAAAACCACCTTCACCGCACTTTACCGGATACTTATGGGAAGTGAGAGGGGGCCAAGGCTCGGATTCTTCCTGTCCACCATGCTCCGTGAAGACGTTATCAGAATGATCGATCACGCATTATCGTGATCATTTCGGATCCTTTTAGCTATAGTAAATTATTTACATATTTACCTCGATATATTCACAATTACAGTTCAGATGGATCACATGGGGGATCGAACAACATGGAAACTGCCAATCTTGAGTTCAGGAGGCTTCCCGACTGGAGGGTCGAGGAACTGATGGAAGAGATGGACGAGATCAAGAGGAAACGACTGGTCACGGAACTCGAGAGGAGGATGGGGGCCGGGGAGAACATTTTCTACGCTGAGATACCGAAAGAGGGTGCTCCGGGCGAATCCGTCGGTGTGGGATCATGGAGGATCAGGTCGTGGCCGAGGATCGAGGGGACCAGGGAATCCGCGGGTCTTGTGGAGATCTCGTTCGTGCACGTGAGGCCTGCCTACAGGGGCATGGGTATCGGATTAGCCATCGTCGAGGAGGCAATAAGGCAGGCGGGTGAGCATTTCGAGAAGGAGGGATATGGTCTCAGGAAGGTGTATGCACTTCTATCCTCCGGCAACGATAAGGGGATTGAGGCTTACAGGAATTGGGGATTCATCGAGGAGGCCGTGATGTCCAGGCATTTCTCTGATGAATTCGATACCATAATGATGACAAGGTTCCTGTGAAATGCTGTGGTCGAGAAAACGGATTGTTTTTCATACCAAACCTTAAGATAGTTCATTTTTTTACCCCACCCGCACCGAATCACAGCCCCGTAGTGTAGAGGTCAATCATTCCGGCCTTTGGAGCCGGAGACAGCGGTTCGAATCCGCTCGGGGCTACTAATTCTATTCCAAGTTTCATTATTCGATCTGGAATAGAATTCCCCGTTAAGCGGATTCGAACTTGTTCCTCGAAACGTGAGGCTTCCTGTTTCCGAACGTTTCGAGGCGCGTAAAATCTCCGATTATACTGCGCGAATCCGCTCGGGGCTACTAATCCATTTTCCCCAATCATTTTCTTCCGTAGTTTTATATTTGATCTCGAAAATGATTGTAGAATCAAAATAATATGTATATGATCATGATCGGATACGATCAAAACTGATAGATACCCTATCAGGATCGGTTTTGATCTGGACCGGAGATCTGGCTTATCGTCGATGAGGTGACGATCGCCCGGTTCTATTCCAAATCTGTATCTTACCTTTGAATATAGTTGGAAAGATTGATATTTCTTGAACATATCTGTCAATCGAGGTAGAAGTGGAGAACATGATGAAACGTAACATAATCATCATATCGATTATTTTCTTCATTGTGTATGCCTTTGCTGGTGTGTTGAATATCTACATAATTATTCAGAACGCCGATGATATCTCGAACAAAGAGATATGGCTGATAGAGGAGTTTCTATGGAAACAGGATGAGGATATTCATCACAATGGCAGCATATATGTTGATTCATACACCACGCTTTATCTGGAAAATGTTGATCTGCATATCAATCCTGTAAAGGGCAAAGATCCGTGCATTTTCGTGAAAGGTAAAATGGTCCTGGAAAACTGCACCATAACCGGTAAAGGATATGCCATCATTGTGCGTGGACAGCTGATAGCGAATAATACCGATATTTCCGGTATGGAAGTAATAGAGAGAGAACTCGATTACTTCTATCCGGATGTATGGGATGGATTAACCTTCATGGGTGGGAACTCGAGAATCGGGGGGTCCGGACTCGATCCATATTCTGATGATTTCATTGAAATGGCAAAATCATCGGTCTTGACGAACTGTACGATCCACGATAACAGGGGAGCGGGCATAAGAGTTACCGGTTCAACATTCGGATCAGATGAGATCAGCCAAAAGGGTATTCCGATCGATCCGATTATAAGACATACGAAGATCTACAACTGTGATATCGGGATTGCTGGACAGAGCAATGGTTTTCCGCTGATGGATCATTCGGAGATATTCAGATGCGATGTCGGGATATTGGTTGACAATGATGATTATGATCTCCGTGATACGACCATAAAGGACAATGTCATCAGAGATAATGAGATTGGAATCGAATTTCGCGGTATCAGACTTAATGTTGCGGGAAACCGATTGGATAACAACGGGATCGGAATTTTTGAATACGAATTTTCCAGGCATTATTATTTTGAGATCGAAGTAACTGAAAATTTATTCATTGATAATGATGTCGCATATCAGGGAGGCCCCGAGATCATCATGAATGATTCATCCTTTGTAGGGAACAGAATAAATCTGATAATCGGGGAGAAAAGTATCATCGGTAATACTACGTTCGATGGTGGAGACATTGGAATCATATGTGAATGGTCTTCTCCGATGATCCGTAACTGCAGTTTCGAACATGTTGAAAAACAGATATATATCGAGGGGGGGGGACATCCCATTGTCAACAGATCCGATATGGATATCGAGATGGTTTACTGGGGATATTACAATGACTGGGATGACTATGATTCATCAATCACGATCGATGGAGAAAAATTCTTTCCTGTTTTGAAGAGATCGGAATATCTCGGTGAGTGGAACGAATATGATGATTACTATGATTATTGGTGATCCAAATGGATGATGATAAAGATACAACCAGATATCACAGAAATACCATCATATATCTCGTGATCATTATCATCTACCTTCTCCCGTTTTTCGGATTTTTCATCGGTGCTTCGATCTACAAGAGCAATCTGGAAAACGATCAAAATGAGGGAAAATATCCGCCGACACATGTTGATGGAATCCCCCAGACCTATTTCTATATGAATACCTATCTATACAGTGACGATGACACATTGGTATTGGAAATGTGGAGAGGTATGAGATACTGGTCCGATTATCATGTTTATATCAGCAAAAGTAACGAGTATGATAACTACTATGGAAAGACAACTGAATTTTTCACAGAAGACAACAAAACCTTCTGCGGAGACGTCATCGTTTTCTTCTCCGGCAGTGATTTTGATATACTTTCAGGTGTAGAATACTATGTTACCATTCATAAAGGATACAATGATAAAAGGGTATGGGAAAAATACATCGTTGCAGATGCCGGAGAGGGAGGTCCACTGGCAAGAGATCTGCCTGGATAACCATCGATTGGATGACGATCTCCCGGTATTATTCCTTGTACCAATTACTCAGCTGGAATAATATTCCCCGATATCGCGGATTCGGACTTGTTCCTCGAAACGTGAGGCATCCTTTATCAATACAACTTTTTCGACGGGGTAATATATGTCCTTCACTTTTATGCCCGTTGATCACAGGGGTGAGATAACATGTCATACAGGATCGCGGAACTGCCCGGAGACGGAGTCGGCATAGAGGTCATGGAAGCGGCCAGGTACGTCCTGGACGAGGTAGGGTTCAAGGCGGAGTTCATCCGCGGGGACGTTGGCTGGGAATTCTGGAAGTCGGAGGGCAACGCCCTCCCCGATAGGACCGTCGAGCTCCTCCGCAACACGGATTGCGCCCTGTTCGGAGCGATCACATCGAAACCTAAGGACGAGGCCGCCAAGGAGCTGGACCCCGATCTCGCTGACAAGGGGTACGTATACTTCTCCCCGATAGTGAACATGAGGCAGATGTTCCAGCTCCACACGAATATGAGGCCCTGCAGGGCCTTTCCGGGGAATCCGCTGAACATCAAGGAGGGTGTCGACATAGTCGTGTTCAGGGAAAATACCGAGGGACTTTACAGCGGCGTTGAATGGTGGCCCGTTCCCGACGAGGTGCGCGAGGTGTTCTTGAAACACCACAAGAAATGGGCTCCCTTCAACGATTTCGATCCGAAGGATGTCGCCGTATCCCTCAGGGTGATCTCGAGGCGCGGAGCGGAGAGGATCCTCAGGTCCGGATTCGAATACGCCGTCAAGAACGGGAAGACAAAGCTAACTCTCGTTGAGAAACCGAACGTCCTTCGGGAGACGTCCGGCCTCATGACGAAGGTCGCGAGGGAAATGCACGTGGAGTATCCCTCCGTCGAGATGGGAGAAGCCAACGTCGATGCCATGGCTATGTGGATGGTGAAGAACCCCGAGAACTACCAGGTTCTCGTCGCATCAAATCTTTTCGGCGACATCATGTCCGACCTGGGAGCGCAGTTGGTAGGAGGCCTGGGATTCGCGTCGGCCGCCAACATCGGCGACGACTACGCGGTGTTCGAACCAACCCACGGATCGGCTCCCAAGTACTTCGGCAAGGGGATAATAAATCCCATCGCCATGATCCTGGCATCCAGATTGATGCTCCAGCACATAGGTGAGACGGAAAAAGCGGATCGGATCCTGAGTGGTGTTGAGAAGGTCATCGCCGAGGGCAAATTCAGGACCAAGGATATGGGCGGCGATACCACTACCATGCAGATGGCAAAGGCCGTCGTGGACAACATGTGAGGGCGGTGGTGCCCGATCGGACGCGGTGACGAGATCAGGAAAGGTGTCCGGGACACCTACGACCGAATAGCCCCCCATTTCGCCAGGAGAAGGGGATCCCTCTGGCCCCCCATGGAGGAATTCCTCGGATCCGTATCGCCGTGCGTTATCGGGGATCTCGGATGCGGAACGGGCAGGGTTGTTCGAAGAGCGCTCGATCTCGGGTGCGAGGTTTTCGCCGTTGATTCATCCCAGGGGCAGCTGGATCAGGCCAGGGGAAGTGTCGAAGGTCCGGAGATGATGGGGCGGGTGCGTTTCATCCGCGCCGATCTCGGATCCGTCCCGATCGATGACGGGACCCTCGACAATGCAATGATGATAGCATCCCTTCACCACCTTCCGGACAGGGGATCCCGAATCGAAGCCCTAAGGGAGGCCCTCAGGATCCTCAGACCGAAAGGACTGCTCCAGATATCCGTCTGGACCTGGGATCAGGAGAGGTTCCGGGACCGCCACCTGTCGAGGATCGACGGGAAGAGGGAGCCCGATGAGACCGACGGCCCCCTTCACGGGGATTTCTACGTCCCGTGGAAGGAGGGCGAGGTCGGATACCGGTTCTATCATCTGTACGGTCCGGGAGAGCTGGAGGAGGAGATAGCCGGGTCCGGTCTCATACTGATCAGAAGCTATTTCGACGGCAGGAACCACTGGTGCGAATGCTCGGCCCCGCGTCAATAATTTGACATAATTACGGTTGTTATTGACTCATTTGGGGCTCATGAAAGCGCAAACATTATCTTTTATCAGCCTGAATCACACCTGATTGTCAACATTTTGTTCCAATCAGTAATTATATCCCGGAAAGGGATTGAATTACATAGCGAGGGGTTGATATGACAGAGGAAGAAGGCGGATCCCTGGTGAAGAAGATCCTGATCATTGCGGTAACGACACTTGTCCTGATCAACATCATCTTCGCCGGAATCCTGACACTCGACGCCCTGACCAGGGACAGAGGAAAGAAAGAGGCGGTTCTCAGCGTGGACGAGGTATACTTCGTTCAGGATGACATCCAGGGGAACGAGATCACCCTGACAGTGAACACTTTCATCACCAACGACGGGGAGAAATCCTGCCAGGGCAGGATCCGTGCGTTCGCGATAGACGTGGACACTAACCTTGCCATAGACGAGACGGAGAAGAACATCGGGGAAATACCCCCCGAAAAGACCGTGGAGGTCTCGATCAGCATATCGCTTGAAACGGACGGAAAATACCGGGTCGAACTGATGATATTCAAGGATGACATGATCTCCGTGAAGGGGAGGGGTACCGTGAACGTCGAGGACAAGGGAACCGGGGGCCAGGACTACAGGACCACGACCTACGACGATGTTGATGAGGACGAGGAGAAAAGCGTTCCGTATCCGGCGTTTGGTCTGGTCGCGGCCGCGATCGCTGTCGTCGTCATCATATACAGGAGGCGGAGATCATGAGCGGAACATCGGATTCCAGGATCAACATCCTGCTTGTCGTGGTCAGCATTGTGCTCCTCGCGGGATCCATAACGCTGGGATATTTCCTTTTCAGGGAGGACAAGGAGGAGGATACCTATCTCAAGGTCGAGGAGGTGTATTTCTTCCAGAAGGACCTCGGAGATTACGATTCCTCGATCGATATCATAATAATGATCACCAACACGGGGGACGCCGACGTCTCCAAGATCTCGGTCAGGGGATTCGCGATCGAGACCGACAGCAACCTCGCCCAGTACGATGCCAGCGTTGTCCTGACGAACGTAAAAGGAAAGACCACCGTGGAGGGAAGGATGTCAATAGTGGTTCCCAACGGCGACGCTTACAGGGTCGAGCTTCTCATATTCCAGGACGATAGATTGACCATAATGGGATACGGCAACATCGATCTGACCGGCGTCGGAATAGTAAGCGATTACAAGGATGTGGAACCTGGAAGTGGAGGTATGAATGCTGATGATATGGCGGCTGGAGCTCCGGAAATGAGTTCAGCCAGCAGTTTGGGAGTGTGCATGATCGTGGTCATAATGGCCCTCGCATTCATCGCATTGATCGTGATCATCGCGGTTTACGCATCCAGAAAGGCCGTCTCAGACAGCGAGAATATGGGTGATCGGGAGATGCAGTTCAAGACCCTTGAATCCCCCCGCCCCGGCGAAAAGGAGAGTGATGAGATCGGAGAGATCAAGAGGGCAAAACCCATCGACATGCTGGCCGAACCCAAAGAGGATGACGAGAAGGAGGATCGGTCCCGGGATAAGGAGGACAGCCGGGAAGAAGGCAGGTCCGATCCCACCGTCCCGGCTTCGTAGACGTCAATAGACCGTGTTCCGATCCTTTCGACCGGATCCCGTATCATCACTTGAGGCGCCGAAGAACCAGATAGACCACAGCCCCGAAAACGGCAGTGAATATCATGACGATCATCAGAAGGGCAAGGAACAATCCGACGTCGGGATCCGGATCGGGATCCGGTGCAGAGTATGTATTTCCATCGATGTCGCTCTCGGAGTTCTTATTCGATCCGTCGTAACCTATGCAGTGGTATAGATAGAGGGTTCCTTCTCGGACATCGGTATCCACGTAATCGAAGTACGGGTAGTAGACCGAATCGAGGTACCGGAAGTTCCCGTCGTCGTCCTCCGATCTGAATATGTCTATCCTCAATATCTCATCCATCCGTTCGGATGACATGATGAGCTGGATCCCGTTGTCGACGTTACGGGTATACAGACGTATCCAAAAAATATCCGGCGCACTCCTCTGACCTGTATAATACACCCTGAAAGGAGGTGACGGCTCAGATTCACCGTAAATCGACAATGTCACCACCTGGTAATGGTATGCCTCGGGTGATCTTGGAGGAGTGTCATTCAGGTTGGTATGCACGGTTTCTCCGACGATCACCGGATTCGAGTGGTAATCGTTGGTCCGGATGAGGCGGTATCCCGTGATCTCGTCCGGGGTGTTCCCGGCCGGGGGATCCCAGAATATGGTGATCATGTCCGCGTGTTCGACGGATCTGTTGACACTGGGGGGATACGATCTGGTCATATTGAATCTGGAGATCGCGGAGCGGTAGTCTATGCAGTATACGGTATCGGTTGACGCGATCACGGGGCAGAACCAGGAGCCGATATCAAGTTCGAATATCATCGTTCCGTTTTGGGAGATCTTGTAAAAACTGTCAGCGCAGATATAGACGGATCCGTCGATGTCAACTACCGGTTCGCCGATCAGCCTGTCGAAGGAGATGTTCCACAGGATCTCCCCGGTTTCATCAAGGGAGATCAATACGCCGGATTCTGTGGCAACGAAGATCCTGCCATCGTAACCTATCGATGCGCTCTCGGTCATCCTGCCGTTGATATCGATCTCCCATCGAACAGTGCCGTCGTTTCGGATGCAGAACAGCGATCCCTCGTCGTTGCCGATGATAACCTCATAGTTATCGGTAAGGGCCAGGCAGCAGTGGGCGTAGGCTCCCAGATACACTGACCAGTCCACGGACCCGTTTGGATAAACCTTGAACACCTCCCCTCCCGCACTGTTCACGTAGATATTGCCGTCGTTATCCATTGCCGGGGCGTAATAGAGGTTTTCCTCGATATCCGCGATCCAAAGGATCGATCCGTTAGGATCGATCGCATACAGTCCGTTCCTTCCCGTCCCGACATAAACCGTCCCGTTTTCGGAAACGATGGGAGGCGAGGAGGTGACGACACCGGCCCCGGTATTGATCTTCCATCTCTGGGTGCCGTTCGGATAGACGGCATGAATGTGATAATCGTCGGTTGTGTAGTATATGGTGCCGTCGGGCCCTACCGCCGGGCAGCAGTCATACGACTGCCCGCTGCCGTCGTATCTCCATAGTATCGATCCCAATTCGTTGACGGCAACAAGGTCCCCCTCATGCGTGGAGGCATACAGGATCTTGCTTTCTGACATTGTGATGTATCCGAAGAAATTCTCGGTGATCCTCGTGCTCCATACCCTATGAAGCAGAAGATCATCCCGAAGGTTGTAGGGGATCCTCCTGCTATGCGACGGATCCCCGCCGTACATCGGCCAGGAGTCCATCTTCGCGTAATCACCATTCTGATACCCGCCGGCCGATCCTTCGGGGACATCAATGATCAGCGCCGTCGGTACGAGAAGGATGACAATAGCAAGGAAGCCTGTACCTCTCATCATACGATCAATAAGCGGATCAATGAATATATATGGTTTATCCGCACCTATGATCATTTCAATGGATCGGATAAACAGGTTGATCCCTCATACGGCCTCGGTTGGCTGTGATTTCCTCTTCCTTTTCACGATTATTATCACTACGGCCGCAATCACCGCAAGAATTATCAGTATCGCGGAGAGGATGATGTACGGGTTCGATATCACGCTGTTCCCCACTCCGAAGGATCTGAAGTAGATATGGAAGATCGCAGCGTTGTTGTCCCCCGGAAGATCACTTGAGGCCATCACGATGAAAGTGTGTTTCTGCCCGATACCCGACGGCTGGCTGACTTCGATGATGAGGATCTCCTCCGATTTCTCCGGTATATTCATGATCTCGCTGGAAGGAACAGCGTCTATCTGGTCCGGAACGTCGATCAACTCGATCGACACGACATCATGGGAATTCCCCTCGTTCTTAACGGTGATCTCGAATTTTATCGATCGACCCAGATTGGCGGACTTGGACGGATCCTCGCAGGTCAGCTCGATGAGGGCATATGCATCCACATGGATTATGGAATATATAGGAGGGACAGTACCCCCGGTAGCGCCGGGTGAATAAGTCCACCTGCCCGCAATCGACAGCTGCCCCTGGGTCATATGCGATGTGGTGGGAGGTACCTGAACTTCCACCGTAAATCTCTCCTCCTGATGGTTTCTATCGAACGCCATGGGCGGCGGCGCACTGACAGGCCATCCTCCGGCATCTGCTTGCATGGAGAAGACGCAGTATTGCCCCGGCGGGGTTCCAGGGGGTAGAACACAGGTAACGGTCCCCGACGCATGAACGATCCCGTCGGATCCCGGCTCGACGTTTACATGGTATATGTCCTCATCGATGGTGATGGTTATCTCCGGGTCCTGAACCGCATTGGGATCGGTTTCGATCGGATGATTCTCTGATATTCCGATCACCGAGTAAGATGACGATACCATCACAACCGCCAGCATTGCAAAAATCAGCTGAACCGTAAGGAGAACCTTTCCATGGACCATCTCTTCGCCCGTTATATTAATTGAATTGATGATTATTTATAATTATCATGATAGGGACAGGTCTGGACATTCGTTTCTGTCATCGAAGAAGGTTCAGGCGGGGGCCCGGGGAAACATAGGGGTGTGGGGATGTGGGGGTAGAATCAATCTTGGACCCCCGCCATTTCTTTAAGCCGGTGGGTATTCTCATTTGGCTGTTTGTGATCTCTCACTTGTTACAGTAAAGATATTCTGCGGAAAACCTATAAAACAATATTGGTGCAACCCTAAAAAGGTCCGTACACATGTGTATTTCGGACAAAATTTACATGATTTATTAAATTTTTCAGATTCCTCGGACCATGCTCGACTGCCCTTCCTCCGCCTCCAGATCCTCCTCCTCGTCCCAGGATTCCGCCGACGGACCCTTCGGCTTTCTTCCAAGTATGAGTATGACTGCAACCACGATCACGGCCCCGGAGATCATCACGGCGGCTATCAGATAGGTATCCATCGATCCGTCGTCGGAGGATCCGTCATCCCCGTTCCCGTCGTCCGGCCCGTCATCGCTGTCATCATCCGTTATGACGGGATCATCGACATCGACCGAACCATCCGCACTGTATGAACGGGTCCCGAAGGTCAATTTGAAGGTGTACTCGTAGGTTCCAGGATCCAGCTCGATAACCGTGGACAGGTTCAAACCGGTGAGCATCGATCCCTCCTCTGAGGTGACGGGATATTCGGTTCCCGAGATCACGAGAACCACGTCGTCGGGCTCGACATCCAATCCGTACTCCACAATGCAGTAGAACGCAATCCCTTCATCGGATTCGCGGGCCCCGTGATCGGTTATACGGGGAACGAGCACTGACGGCCCGGTGATCTCGGAGATCGGATAGCGGAACGTATCAACTCCGAGAACGGCCTCGTAATGGTGTGAGTGGTCTCCCTCGGGAAGGGCCGTCGTCAGGGAGTATGTTGATCCCGTGATAGGATCGCCTCCCGATCTCTCCATCATATGATCGAAACCATCCAGCACCATGATGACCTGATCGGGTTCGTCGCCGTCCTCGAATTCCCAGATCACGGAAAAAGTGAATATCGTATCGAGGCCGCCGAAATCTGGATTGACATTCCCATCGGACAGTTCCGGTACGGCATCGGAGGAGACCACAGGTCCGGTGATCGCACCGGTTTCCGGGTATCTGATCCCGTCAATCGTGTAGTAATGTTCATGTGATCCAATCGGCAGGGTCCCGGTCCAACCGAGCAATATTCCATCTTCCGCCGATCCCGGGATCTCCGACAGCGCCTTGGTAAGAGATCCGATGTGGAGCAGCGGTGATGAAGGAGCATCCCCCTCGACATCCGATATGCGTATTGTGAAGGAGAATTCGGTGTCCGGGTCCCCGATCCCCGGATGGAACTGGGGGTCCGAGAGGACCGGGGGATCGTTTACAGGCAGTACGGTCACGTTCACCTGTCTTCTGATCGGGGGATAGATCGGATCCCTTGCGGTAACGTTGAACGACCAAGATCCGAATTCGTTCTCCCCCGGTGAAATGATCACCCTCCCCGAAGAGATCGCCACCGGAAGGGATCCGTTGTCCTCGATCCCGTAGGTCAGTTCGTCACCGTCGGGATCGGAGAAGACGTCATCGAGGACTATCGACGAATCCTCCGTATCCTCGTCCATGACGATGTCCGGGATCGGTTCCGAGGAGGGAGGTCGGTTCGATCCCCATTCCACGAGTTCCCAGTGCCTCAGCTGGATCTTCTCGGTATCCCCGTCGATCCAGACGTCCTTTTTAACCCACCAGTCCACGTCATCGGAGTAGTACGTGTCCACGGTCTTTCCGTCGGGATCATCGGACCAGACCTCCCTGATGTGGTATGTATCGAACGTGCCCGCTTCCACAGTCACGCTTTCCGCCGATCCGATGTTGATTATGAAGAACGTAATATCCTCGATCTCCTCGGAACTCCCCGAGTAGGAGGGGTCACCATCGATATGGACCTCCCATGACGTTTGGATCTTCTGACCGTCCACGCTCCACTGTGCTGGGGTGTATGAGAGAGGGAACCTGATCCATTCGTATCCCGGGGTGTAGGATACGTCCGTCATGTTCAATATATCATACCCGCTGATCGTATACTGGATCTCCTGAGAGGTGTCCAGAAGGGCGAGGTCCTGTGTCCGGTAAAATTCGGTGAAGGTCCCCGTCTCGTCTCCCGATCCCTCCGTTGTTGAATATTCTCCCGCAATTGATCCGCTAAGCATATAGCAGTCGAGTCCCTTCCACGAGGCCTGACTCACCCCCGCGGTCATTTCGCCCGATCTGGTGGTTTGACCGTCAGCGCTTCGGAAGTCGTATGACCAAGTGAAGGTTGTTCCCTCGACAATGGAGGGGACGGTCGTATCTCCGCCGGCATCGTCCATTTTCACGGGAACAAAGATCATCAGCTGGATGATGAACAAGGCCGCCAGAGCCCCTCTCAATCTCATGGATTGTGAATTGCGGATCATATGATATAAATTGCTCCCCGGTTCCGTTCCCGGAGTCCTGATTCGATTCTAACCGCATCGGTCCAATGTTGTTTTCCGATGGTTTTAAGAGATTACCTTACATACGACGTTTCATGGTCAGGATAGCTTTCGTGGTAAATCCCATCGCGGGAATGGGAGGAAAGGTGGGTTTGAAGGGAACCGACGGAGTGATAGACATGGCCATAGAGCTCGGGGCCGAACCCAGGGCCCCTGACAGAGCCCGCGAGGCGGTCGGCAGGCTTGCGGAGGCTTATACCCGGCATAGGCTTAAGACCTGTATCACATGGTTTACGGCGGAAGGGGAGATGGGGCAAACGGTCCTTGAGGAGGCGGGCATTCCGCAGTGGCAGATCGAGATCGTCCACCGACCCATGGGGAAGACAACCTTTCAGGATACCAGAGAAACTGTCAGGAAGGGGATCGGATCCGGGGCGGAGCTGATCGTATTCTGCGGGGGAGACGGGACGGCCAGGGATGTTTTCGGAGCCGCAGAAGGGGCCCCCATGTTCGGGATCCCCTCCGGGGTGAAGATGCATTCCGGGGTCTTCGCCCTGGATCCCACGACCGCGGGAGAGCTCCTGGAATTCTACATAAGGGGAGAGCTGACGACGGGAGAAGGGGAGATCATGGACCTTGACGAGGACCGGTACAGGGGCGGTGAATGGAACATAGCACTGTTCGGGACCGCGGTAACGATATTCGAACCCTCGTTCATACAGACCGGAAAATTCATGGTGGAGGAGGAAACGTCGGAGACATCCCTCAACGAGATCGGCTCGGAGATCGCCGAGATCGCCGAAGAGGAGCCGGAGACCATATTCATACTCGGACCGGGCGGAACCCTGAACAGGATCGGTGGTGAGATGGGAATTGACAAGACCCATCTGGGGGTGGATATAACGAAGGGCAGTGAGCTGATCAAAAAAGATGTGACGGAAGATTCCATACTGGAAACGTTGAAGGAATACGACGCCGGGATCGGAGGAACTAGGAAAGCAATGATAATCGTATCTCCGATAGGCGGTCAGGGATTCTTCCTGGGGAGGGGGAACCTCCAGATAGGGCCCGGGATAGTCAGGAGGGTGGGGATTCAGAACATCCTCGTGGTCTCCGCGCCGCAGAAACTGGAGAGGACGAAGACCCTGAGGGTTGATACCGGCGATCATGTCCTCGATGAAGAGATCAGGTCAAAGGGAAGCATCAAGGTCCTGACCGGCTACCGGACGTTCAGGTTGAAGAAGCTGTCTTGAATTAATTGATAGGAAAAAAGATCCGGTCCGGGAATACGAGCGGACCGGATATATTCTGTTTCATGCGAAGTGGACACCGCAGTTGGGGCAGCTGGGAGAATCCTCGGCCACGACCGATCCGCAGTTCGGACACTCCAGTGCCAGTTCGAACTGGGCCCCGCAGCTCGGGCAGTCGGAGTCCTCGGGTCCGAGGGAAGCTCCGCATTCGGGGCATATGTCCCCTATCTCCTCCTCGGTCCTCTCCAGATCATCGATAAGCTGCTCCAGCTCCCGGACCTCTTCCGAGGGCTCCTCATCCATTGCCGGCGGTGCCAGCGCGGGTAGGGGCTCCGGGCTCTCTATGGCCTCGAACGGAGCTGCCTCCGGTATCTGCTCGACGGCCGGTTCCATTGATGGTGCTTCAGGCGGCTCCATCTCTGCCGGGTATTCCCCGGGCATTGCAGCCTCGCCCGGGATCTCCCCTTCCACATCTGTTGTTCCGGGTTCGATCTCGGTGGGCTGTTCCTCCTCCTCGAGGAGTCCTCCCCTGACAAGGAAGAACGCGATAATGCCGATTATCAGTATGACCACTATCACTATGATGGCGATCCAGAACGGGAAGGGTTTGTCCTCCTTCTCCTCCACCTCAACCGTCAATGACCGTCTTGCCTCTCCGTTCCTCCCGTCCGTTGCCACAACGTTGAATGTGTACATTCCCGGGCCGAGCGAATCTATGGTTGTTATGTCATCGGGAACATCCACCGTGTCTCCGGTCATGCTCCAGGTCGGTATCTGGGGGCATGTCCAGGTGAATGTGATCGGATCGCTGTCCGGATCGACGGCGGTAGCGATCATCTCGAAGGATTCTCCCTCCTTCACTTTGTTCTCCGGATTGTCGACGATCTGAACCGTGAGGTTAACCGGATCGTGATTGAACACCCCGGGATCGGTAGGGTCCTGATCCATGTTGTTGGGGGTGCCGTCGCCGTCCATGTCCGGATCGAAGTTGTTGAAAAGACCATCCTCGTCCATATCCAGGTCGAGGGGGATCGACGGGTCCTGTGGTATGTCCTCCTCGTAATCGGTTACGATGGGAGTTTTCTCGACCACTCCCGATCCGACATCGGTCCCCGTGAAATTGAATACTGTCAGGGAGAAGGTTCCGGGCAGACCCGGTTCTAGGGCCCTAATTATCGGCTTGACGATCTTGCCAGGGCCGGGATGGTTCAGGAGTATCACCTGATACCCATCCGATGAGAGGTACTTGAAGCCGTAAGGGGGCGCTTCCTGAAAATCGGATCCCCTTGTTGGCCCGAACAGGTGCTCGGATCCAACCACTGCCTCGAGGCTTATGCCGGGGGAATGCTTGAGTTTCATCAGAATGAACTCCTCGTCATCGGCAACCACGGTGAAGGGATACGGGAATGGTGCGAACATCTCCTTCGCGTTTACATTTTCCGTCTTCTCGTCGGCAACCTCCAGGTTGATCGCCTTCGAACCCATCTTGATTCCACCAGTGCCTGGAGCCTGGAAGTTAACCGTTATTTCGATGCCCTCGTTGATGTTATCCCCGTTGGAGTCAAGGGCGTCGTCAATGTTTCCGGCGACATCATACTGATCCGAGGTTCCGAACTCATGTCCCTCGATATCATCAACGGCCTCGAGCTTGACGATGTCATCCCTCGTCATCGTAACGTTCCATTCGTGTTCCTGGTTCGTATACCATTCGTAGGAACCGCTCGTGATCGTAGAATCGGGTATCGTGATGTAGATGGTATCTATGTCGTTGTCCGGATCGTTGTTGATCACGTTGAACCGAAGGCTGACATCCTCGCCAACACCGAATACCAGAAGATCCTCGGGCATTTCAGGGACTGTCAGGTGACCCCCGTCCCTCCCCACATCCACAACAACCTGATCCTCGCCGTAGAATGTCCCGATATCTCCGTGGGATTCATCGAGATATGTTACGGCTCCGAATGCGGCAAAGAAGATCATAGCAAGTGATGTCACAATGATCGTTTCGCTATACCTGCCTTTCATACGTTCCACCTACTCGTCCTCAGGACTATGGTTCGAGCTGGCCATACCGCATCATACCACCACGGGACAACTCTAGTACTGGCCCTCTGCAGGCGCTCTATCTAGATGAGATATAAAAAATCTTTGCACACTATTCTCATAATCGGACAATTATTCGCGTTGGCGGCCATGTCAGGTCGATGACAGGATCAGATATACCTTTCTCACGAATATCACCGTGAATATGAAGAGGAACGTGTAGATGAAGAAATTCATTCGGTCCTTTAACGGACGGGATGTGTACATGTCCGTAAGCACCCTCAATACGAGAACTCCCAGAAGGATCAGGACGAAGAGCACCTCGAGGTTCTCGGCGAACAGCAGGCATATCGATATCCAGACCGTCAATGCCAGTATGAGTCTAACCTCGGGTCCCAATTTTCAATCCTCCTTAAGAAGTATGTATCCGATCCTGCCGTTTTCCTTCCGGACGGAGTGAATTCTCAGCGGTGATTTGAATATCCTGGCGGCCGCGCAGAGGACCGCCGAGCAGGCGGGGCAGCCGATCCTGTGATGAAGATCGGGATATTCCTTCCACGCCAGATCGCATACGGGCCGGAACCTGGTCTGGTCTATGTCGATTTTTACCGTTTCTCCGGATTCCTCGACCAGTATCTTTCCGAAAAGACCGGTTCCGCGCCCCATCTTCTCCAATACTTCCGTGGCATTAGAGGGGTTTTCATCAGCGAACTTCGATCCGGAGGATCTCTCGACCTCCTCGACGAGCCCTCTACCCGGAGGGATCGAGATCCAACCGATCGATGACCCGGCATCCCCGGTGTTGAAAACGGATTCGTCGTGAATTTCGGGGATCTCCATCCTCCTCTTGTCAAGGGGTATGAACACCCTATCCTCCCTGAGCCGAATTCCCCTGCTCAAGTATATGCCGTTCCCCTCGAGGTTCAGGGCATCGATCTGCCTTCCCGTATTCCTTGTTATCGTATTGGGTAAGGACAAGCACCCTCGTCCTTGGGAATTCCTTGGCTATCCTTCGGGTAGCTTCCAGCCCGCCCATGATGGGCATGGCAATATCCATTAGCACCACGTCCGGCTC
>JBLIRG010000017.1:0-52125 GCA_049472195.1 Thermoplasmatota archaeon | reverse complement strand
CTCGGGGCGACTGCCATCTTCACCATCCGCATCGACGACCCCTCGGGCCCCGACACGGTGTGGTCGATCCAAGTCGCCAGCGATCCGACGAACCAGTCCCCCGGCGATCTGATCGACGACATCAACGACCAGGAGAATACAGGTGATGATGAAACCGGGGGCAAATCGACGGAAACTCCTCCGAAGACCGAAGACAGGAAGGATGATGAAAAGAGGAAATCCCGGAAGAGGATCGAGAAGAAGGACGGTAAGAAGGAGAGGAAGATCGAGTTCAAGCCTCTTCCCGATGATCCGTCCATATACAAGGTTGACGGCCTGGAGATCCTCACCAGGAAAGAGGTCGTTACCCGCCTAATAAGGAAACATGCTGATTTCATAGGTAAATTCAAGGACGAGCTCAAGGGAGATCTCAAACCCACTCCCGAGGAAACCGCCGAGATGGAGAAGGAGAAGGAGGAGAGGGACAGGTTGAACCTCGAAGTGGCAAATCTCAAGGAGCAGAGGAGCAAATACAGATCAAGGAACAAGATCCTATCCAAGGAGTTCATTGAACTGATCGAGATGCAGGAACAGTTCAAATCAAAGAAGACCGACATAACCGTCCATACCCGTTACTGGAAGGATCTCGAATGGAAGCTGGAGACCGAGGCGATCGACTCAGAAACAGAGCGCAGGCTGATGGATGACATAAGGAGCACTGTTGACCAGATCAGAAATATCGCAGACGGTTACACTCCCGACGAGGTGAAGACCAGGCTGATCGTCATCGACAGGGAGATAAAGGAGAACCTAGAAAAGATAGAATCCTACCACCATCAGATGCTCGAGATAGTCAACGAATCCCAGAAGCATCATGAGATATACCTTACTATCTCCAAGAAGATCAAGGAGATGGAAGGAAGGAAGGGCTGGCTGACACGCAGAATTGCGCTTCATGAGGAGATGAAGAAATTCTGGGAGGGACAGATGGGGACGGCAGGGAATCTGGATGAGGAGGAGGGAAAAAGGTCGATCGAGATGATAAGGGACGATCTCCTGAAACTGTCGGATGAGAAGAATCCACCGAGAAAACAGAAGGATCCAAAGTCGATTAAGAACCGGTCAGAGGAAGGGGAGAAGGAAGAAACCCAGAAATCGAAGAGGATCAGGAAGCAGAAAGAAGCCAAGGAACCCCGTTCAGAAGAAGCGGAATCCGGTGATGCGAAATCCGAAGGAGGAACGGAAGATGGCGAAGATAAGCCGGATGAACCCGGTGGATCCGAGGTCAAGAACGATGAAAAATCCGTGGAGGGATCAAAGAGCGGTGAGGAAATTCCGGATCAAGCCGGGGAATCGCCTTCCGGGGAGGTGGTCCCGTGAAGAACTTCGAGATAGTCGCGAAGATAAAGGACCTGCAGGCGGAGCTGAATGTGATCAAGGAGGAGGAGGACATTCTGCACGTCCAGCTTAGAACCAGGATAAACGAGGCCAAATCCGTCCAGGAGAGAAGGGATGAGCTGAACCAGAAGGTAAAGGAGCTGTCCCAGAAACCCAGGGAACTGCTGGGTGAGAGAAAGGAGATCTGGGACGACATCAAGGAAACCAGCGGTATGAAGCGTGAGATAATCCGGGAGATCCAGCCCTATCTGAAACGGATAGGAGAACTGAGGAATATTCGTGACGATTACAACAGGGCGAGCAGGGGTCTGATCGAGAAACTTGTCGAGAACTACGAATCGACCAGAACCTCTCTACTTGAATCTGATATCAACCTGAAGAACGAGCTCTATCTGTACCAGTTCCTGTTCGAACTCAGGGACAGGATCTATGCCAAAAACAACGCTGACCGCATACACAGTGAGATCGTAAGGATAAAGGAGGTGGACCTTTCCAAGTACAACCAGCATCTCTCGGCATTGGACGAGAAGATCGGGGAGATGAAGGAGAAATCGCATACCGAGCTTCAGGAGGCAAAGGGATTATGGTCCGAGAGGGACATGGTCCGGGACGAGGCTCAGAAATATCATCAGGACCTTATGGAGATCAACAAGGTGATCAGGGACATAAAGAGGGACATCAACAGAAAGCGGAAGGAGAAGAGAGAGATCATCCGCAGGATCGAGGATTGGAGAAGGGAGTTCAAGAAGGATAAGAGCGAGAGGGACAGGTCTGACAAGCAGAGAAAATTAAAAGAGGCCCTGAGTAAATACAAGAGAGGCGAGAGCCTTTCTCTGGACGAGATGGGACTTTTACTTGAAGCGGGAGAGATAAAATAACCGATGGACGGTGATCAAAATGGCCCCGGAAATGAACAGAAAGCTGATCGTCAAGATCGGAGCTGCCGCAGTTGTGGTGATCCTTGTTATCGGAGTGGTGATGCTTTTCGCACTTCGTGCAGAGGAGGAGAGGGAGGAGGAGTATTCACCGGATACCGAACTGCCTGAGGACTTCATGGTCATAGTGGACAATCCAAGTTCGGAGGAGGACCTTCTTGCGATAGCCGCACTCACTCCACTCCTTTATCTCGGAGGGGATTATCATCCTCTTGTCATCATCGAGGAGGACGGGGATCTGTCCCCCCAGCTTCTATTCACGCTGACCAACCTGGAGACGGACAGGGAGAAGCTGATCTTCTCCAACAGGGAGGACACATTCGCCAAGGTCAACGCCCAGCTTGGCAACAGCGGCTTGAGCGAGGCTGCCGAGGGTATGCTCTTCCCGCTGACGACAGATGTATGTTCCCGCTTTGTCGGATTCGACGGCATCATGACCGTCGGATCATACGAGGAGGCTCTCTGGGCGGCGCCCATAGCAAAGATGGACAACAAGGCCATGGTATTCGGTGAAACCACTTTTCAATACCAGGAGCAGGCATGGGCTTACATGGCGGGGATCGGAATCAATGCGGATTATATAATCGCGGCAAATCCCAACGATCATTCCGTCGAGACACTGTCAAATCGGACTGTTGATTACGATACTTACGATAACGCATGGTTCTGTCCGGACCTATCTGTGCACGCCGCTCAGATGGCCGCATATCACGATGCCTACGTTATAACCCGGATAACCCCGCAGGAGAATGTCGATTGGGAGATGAACATGGAATTCTCCCAGAACAGAAGAGCGGCCGGATATCTGCAGCGGATAAGGGACGTAAGCCGTGAATTCGGACCCGCCGAATACGTAACACTCGTGGGAAGCGCCTCGGCGATCCCGCAATTCCTCATGCAGATAAACGGCCAGGGGGCTGTCACGAATTCGGATATAATGTACGGATTTCTGGACGACGATCAGCATTCAATGGATGCCGCCGTTGGCAGATTGATCCAGTACGAGGAATCCCTCGCATCCAACCAGCTTCTGAAGACCTATCTCTTCGATGATTTCTCGGATACCGTCGAGGTCAATTACAGGGATGTGGCCGGAGGAACACATCAGAAGGATTGGAGAACGCACGGGGCTTCATTTTCCGGATACGACATCACCTACAAGAGAATGCAGGCAACTCCGGGAAGATGGATCTGCACCGATTACGAGGATGCCGGCTTCACGTACGATTACGTTGGTCCCTTCGGAACGGGTCAGAAATTCATGGATGGAGTTGTAAACTCCATGGAAAACTCGCTGATGGAGATATGTCAGGGATCCGGCTATGTGGCATACAGAGGCCATGGATCGGATACCGGTTCACTCTACGGTATCCGGGTTTACGGACCGAATGGTGAGGAATACATGCTGAGTGCAGAGACAGCCGCTACGATGGACCTTCCTCCCCAGGTGGCTTTCTTCGTATCCTGTCTCAACGGTAAGATATACGGCAACGGACCGGGAACGGATCCGGGCAGTGATACCGATTTCTCCCGTCTGTTCACCCTGAATTATCTTTCAGCCGGACCTGCGGTTCTCGTCGGGGCCACCGAGGTCAGCTATTCGAACATAGGACAGGATCTGACAACACTCCCTGCGGAGTATCTGCCCTTCTCCGACGATCATAAATGGGATCACAATGATGCATGGTATGCGTTCGTATGGGACGGTATACTGAACCATCCTGGTGAACACGGCACGATCGGAAAAGCCGTCCAGTGGTCAGAGAACCGCTACATCCGGTATCCCCCGAACAACTCGCCGTCCCCGTTCACTCCGGCGGACGAGGTGGACTGGTACGAGGTCACATTCTTTTCCGTATACGGCGATCCGGCATTCAGACCGGCGATTCCGGAGGATGCTCAGCCCGGCTACGATCCTTGGCACAACGGCGAGGATGACATTTGATATATGAGAAAATGGGCCCTGCACGTCCATTTTTGATCTGCATATGATCACATATGGATTTGGGATTTTTTCCTTCTCAATCCGCGCTTAAGACCTCTTTTAAGCGCAAGACCGAGAAACGGAAAACTGTTATATCCCATAATCCGCCTATATGATCGGTCAATGGGCGTTATCGCCTTTCCGGGGAACTGTTGATGGGAAGAGATTCCAGGGAAACGAGGGGTTCGAGACTGAAGCCCAACCGGGGCAGATTCATCTACAAAGAGAGGAAGGCGACAGCCACCACGATTTTCATTCGGGTTGCGGCGGTGGTGGGGATTGTTCTATTCATCTCCTTCACTGTCTATTTTCGGGATAACTATGCTTCAGAGGATCAGTATTTCGATTCCAACGACGGTCAAAGATCCAACCTCACAATATCCGATTCCGTCTATTTCACCGTCATATCGATGACCACGACCGGATACGGGGATATCACCCCGGTCAGCAAGGAGGCCCGGGTTTTCGATACCTTCGTCATATCCATCGGAAGGGCGGCGATATGGTTCATCATCGTTGGAACGGCTTACCAGTTCGTCTTTGACAGATACCGCGAGGCGGTCATGATGAAGAGCAAACAGCAGAGGCTTAAGGGCCATTCAATCATCTGCGGGTACGGCCTGACAGGCAGAACGGCGGCCATGGAACTCCTGGCAATGGGGGAGAGCAAGGGCAACATCGTTGTCATATCCGATTCGGAAATCGATTCCACGAGAGCCGCCGAGGAAGGATTCGTTTCGATATTGGGAGATCCTTCGAAGGAGGAAGTTTTAAAGAGCGCTGTTATCGAAAAGGCCAGTTTTCTAATTGTCACGATCCCGCGTGACGATACCAATATACTGATCACCCTCACCGCAAAGGATCTGAATCCCGGGATAAAGGTCATCACCCAGGTTATGGATCTCGAGAACAGGAAGCTCCTCCGCAAGAGCGGGGTCGATGTGATAATAGCACCGTTTGTTACCGGCGGAAACCTGATGGCAACTGCAACGACCCAGCCGAATGTGGTCCACCTCCTGGAGGATGTGATGACCGCCAAGTCCGGCATCTACATGAGGGAAAGGGAGATCACAGATTCGGAGGCCGGGAAATCACCCCGCGACCTGAAGGGAGTTGTCATCCTCGGAGTTGTTCGAAAAGGGGAGATCAAGACCATGGCCGACATCGATACCCTGGAGCTGATCAAGGGAGACCGGATATTATTTCTGGATAAGGGCGGTTGATAAGTGTCAGGCCTTGCACATCAGTTGGGGATTTCCAAGAGATCAAATATGGATTTTTGGGGGTTTAAACTATCAAGCTGTGTTCAAAGCTTGTTTTTGGCGCAAGATCCAACCGTCGGAAACCTTAAAATATATGTGAAAACCTAATTCCGACGTGCCATTGATCGGACTTAGGTCGTATTCTCTATCGGATGTTACGGAGATGATATCCGACCGGTTCTCCTCCCATGAACCGGTGGTAATTCCAACGGATACAATTTACGGTCTGGCATCACCTTATGATGATGAATTGGCCGTTGAGAAAATATATGAAATAAAAGGCCGCCCGTCCGGAAAACCCCTCGCTGTCTGCATTTCAGGCATCGGCTGGATATCGAAATTCGCGCATCCTTCGGAAGGAGCCCTCGATATCATCCGCAGGACAGCTCCGGGTCCGTTCACATATATACTTCCTGCTGCCTCCGGACTGCCGGGTAACTTGCTCAAGGATGGAAAAGTGGCTCTCAGGATCCCTGATAACGATTTCATCCTGGCTTTATCAGACCGCCTCGGTCCAATGGCGCTCACATCTGCGAACATTTCCGGAGAGGAGGGGGCGGATGGAGCGGATAAGGTTATGCATGACCTGCATGATCACGACCTGTTGATAGTCGAGGATGACAAGGCCTTGTCGGGACATGCATCGGAGGTGGTCGATCTTACCGGAGGAGGTCCCAAGGTGTTTCGAGGCGGAAAGATAAAGATAGATGAGATGATGAGGGAGGTCTGATGGACGAAGGGGAATTGAAGCTCTGGATCCGGGCTGGCGAAATTGCAGGCAGGGCAAGGGACCTTGGTGCGGGCATGGTGGAGGAGGGCGTAACTTACCTCGAGGTTGCCGAAGCCGTGGAGGATTATATAATTGACAAGGGGGCCCGGGTAGCATTTCCCATAAACCTGGCCGTCAATGATATCGCGGCTCATTACACTCCGAGGACCGGGGACAAGCTGAAGTTCAACTACGGAGATATTGTCAAGGTCGATGTCGGAGCCCATATCGACGGATATATCGGTGATACGGCCAGAACGGTTGAGGTAGGTTCGAATTCGTACGGACGTCTGATCGAAGCGTCGAAGAGGGCTCTCGAAGCAGCCATGGAGATCTCAAGAGGAGGAATATCCCTTTCGACGATAGGATCCGTTGTGGAGAGGACCATGAACTCCCTCGGCTTCAAGCCCATCGTAAATCTGACGGGCCATTCCATTGAAAGGTACAACCTTCACGCCGGTCTATCGATACCGAATTACGATGACCGCTCCAAGGAATACATACCCGAGGGCACGATAGTTGCCATAGAACCGTTCTCGACGACCGGTATCGGAGAGGTGGAATCCGGAAGGAGATCCAATATATTCAGATTCGTCAGGCGCAAGGATCATCTCAAACAGCATCAGGAGGCGGCGGTCGATATCATTCAGAAGGAGAGCAGGACACTTCCTTTCTCCCAGAGATGGATCAGCAAGAGGGTTGATCGCGGGGACAAGGCGCTGAACGGACTGGTTCGGGCCGGTTGCGTATATTCGTATCCGATACTCCAGGAAGTTACCGGGGGAATGGTGGCGCAGACGGAGCATACACTTTACATAACAAAGAAAGGATGCAAGGTACTCACGTATTGAGAGTGTGAATCAAATGACCGATCCCGGAAGAAAAGACGAGGGTGCGACATATGCAGGATCCGGAGTGGACATCGTGAAGGAGGGAGAGTCCATCAGATCCCTGGTATCGGCGCTGAAGTACAGGCGGACGGATAGATGGGGTCCGGTTGACATCGGGGCTCATTTCACCGGAATAATCGATTTCGGCGATCATTATCTGTCGCTCTGCACGGACGGAGTTGGCTCCAAGATAAAGATCGCGGAAACCATCGTGAAATGGGACACCGTGGGTATTGACTGCATCGCCATGAACGTCAATGATATGATCTGCATCGGAGCCGAACCGATCGCGTTCGTCGATTACATCGCAACCGAGAATCCCACAGCCCATGTCCTCGGTGAGATCGGCAAGGGATTGAACGAAGGTGCAAGGCAGTCGAACATCACGATAATCGGAGGCGAGACCGCCACATTACCAGAGATCGTCAACGGATTGGACCTTGCCGGGACCTGCCTCGGAGCTGTGCGGAAGGATCAGGTGATCAACGGGAGCAGAACAAGGGTTGGAGATCTTATCATCGGACTGCGCTCCTCAGGGCTCCATTCCAACGGTTTCACCCTGGTAAGGAGGGTCCTTTCTGAGAACGACCTCTCCCTGATCAGCCCCCTGGAGGAGGTGGCTTCATCCAAGGTATGGAAACTCAAGAAGAGGTTCCCTATTTTTTCCGGGGAGGTGGAGAGGTGGATAGGTGAGGAGGGTTCATCGATCCTGGGGGAGATACTGCTGAATCCAACAAAGATCTACGTGAGGGAAATCATGGAGCTTCTCGAAAATGTGGATCGCTCGTCCGTTCACGGTATGGCGAACATAACGGGAGGAGGGATCAGGAACATATGCAGGATCAGGGAAGATGTGGGATATTCGATAACCGATCCTCCGGATGTCCCTCCCGTTTTCAGGATGATCCAGGTCCTTGGATCCATCGATGAGAAGGAGATGTATCAGACCTTCAACATGGGAATAGGCTTCGCTTTGATCATCGATCCGGATATCGAGGATGATGTAATGGGGATGATGGGTGATCGAGGAGGGAGCATCATCGGGAAAGTCACGGATGGAAAGGGTTTGGTCATCCCCGATCTCGGGATAGAATTCGAGGGCTACGTGTGATTCTGTCGGATGGGCATGGAAAACCTCATGATATCATACCGGGTACATTGAATGGTGAAGATCAAACAAGAAAAATATAATATAACCTGCTCTGGAAATATCCTCTCAAATATAATGGACCGCATTGAATAGCTGTCATGATATTGTATTTCGTCATTCTTAAGCGTTGCGGATAACGATGACCATGTGTGTACATGTTGCAGTCAGGCAGGCTGTGGATCACCTATATCCCCCGTAATATCTCAGAATTGGGGTGATGTGGGGAGAAGTATTATATATGAGATCAATAATCCCCATCATCGTCTCGACCGCATTGGGTACTGAAAATTTGGCATATTTTGGGTCCGTAGCTCAGCTAGGTAGGATTATTGGTGGCTATATACCGCCATATTCCCTAGAAAGAGCATCTGGCTTTTAACCAGATGGCCGGGGGTTCGAATCCCCTCGGACCCGCCATGTCCCTTTTTTCTTGCCCGTGTGAAAAAAATGCGCGCTACCCAAACCGATCCGCGGAGGCCCTGAGTATGCCGAAATTCAACGTTATGGCGAATTACCTCGTACCACGTCATTCGGTTATCCCGAATGAGGAGGTCGAGGAACTGCTGTCCAGATATGGAATAGACAGGACGAAGCTGCCGAAGATTCTGATTACCGACCCCTGTGTGAAGGCAATAAAGGCACAACCGGGGGACGTCGTCCTGATCGAGAGGAACAGCCCAACTGCCGGTACATCAAAATATTACAGGATCGTAGTGGAGGAGCGGACAATCCCGTAACGGCGAATGCCTGAACCGGGAAAACGCAGGCTTGGACAGCCTGACACATAGTAAATGGAGGTGTTCGATTGAAAGAGGTTGTGGAGGCCTTCTTTAAGAGCCGGAACATCATAAATCATCAGCTAGCATCGTTCAACGATTTTCTACCGACGCACGACAATCCGAAATCGAGAATGCAGAGGATCATCGATTCCATAAGGATCGGTGAGGTGGAGAACGAGAGGGGAATCATCAGGCTAGACGTTGACAAACTCGACGAGGAAAGCATAGACGTCAAGCTCGGTAGGATAACGGTGGGGACCCCCATTGTCAAGGAAGCAAACGGAGCTACCCACGATCTGACCCCCATGGAGGCCAGGCTTCGGGATCTAACCTACTCCGCCCCGATTTTTCTCGAGTTCACCATAATAGAGAACGGTATAGACAGGGAGCCGGAGAAGGTCAAGATAGGCGATCTCCCGATAATGATCAAATCAAAGAGATGCAACCTCCACAGGGAGATGATGAGCCAGGAGCGTAACATCACCGATGATCAGTATTTCAAGAAACTTCAGGATGCGAAGGAGGACCCGCTTGATCCGGGCGGTTACTTCGTTATCAACGGGACCGAGAGATCGCTTATCTCCCTGGAGGATCTGTCACCCAACAGGGTTCTGGTCGAATGGGAGGAGAAATACGGAACCCCGATGGCCGTAGCCAAGGTATTCTCCCAGCGTGAGGGTTTCAGGGCTCTGACCTCCGTGGAGATGAAAAAGGACGGAATACTCATGGTATCCGTTCCCGCGGCACCTACCCAGATTCCCCTGGTTATCCTCATGAAAGCCCTTGGTATGGATGCGGACGAGGATATAGCAAAGGCAATAGTGTCGGACGAGAGGATGAACAATACCGTCTTTGCCAATATCGAGGAGAGCGCGATCCAGTACAACGTGAACACGATCGAGGACGCTCTGAACTTCCTTGAAAAGAAGTTCGCCACGGGCCAGGCCAAGGAGTTCAGGGAGAAGAAGGTCGAATCGATCATTGACAAGTCACTTCTCCCCCATCTCGGCGATCACCGGGATCAGAGAATAAAGAAGGCAATATATCTGGGCAGGATCGCCCGATCGGTCCTTGAACTGAAGCTCGGTACAAGAGAACCGGATGACAAGGACCATTATGCGAACAAGAGGATCTCCCTGGCCGGGGACCTCATGGAGGATCTCTTCCGGGTGGCATTTACCTCCCTGATGAAGGATCTCAAGTATCAGCTCGAGAGGACGATAACCAGAAAGAGGAAGCTGAGGGTCACCTCCGCCATCAGGCCCGATGTCCTGTCGCAGAGGATAATCCACGCTCTGGCAACGGGCAACTGGGTCGGGGGCAGGGACGGTGTCTCACAGCTTCTCGACCGGACATGCAACATGTCAACCATATCACATCTGAGGAGGATTACCTCCCCGCTTACCAGGTCGCAGCCTCACTTCGAGGCTAGAGATCTTCACCCGACGCAGTGGGGGCGGCTATGTCCCAACGAGACTCCAGAGGGTCAGAACTGCGGTCTCGTGAAGAACCTGGCGTTGATAGTCGACATATCAGAGGGCTATGACGATCGCAAGCTCGAATCGACGCTATTCGACATGGGAGTGAGGAGGATCGAGAAGGAACTCACCGAGGAGGCCAGGATATACCTGAACGGGAACCTGATAGGGGTACATCACGATCCGAAGAACCTTGTGGAATCCCTCAGGAAACGGAGGAGGCAGGGATTTCTGGCAATGCCCCAGGAGAAATCACACGAGATCAATATTAGGTTCAATCAGATGATCAACTCCGTCGTGATAAACTGCGACGACGGAAGGGTCAGGAGGCCTCTTTTCGTTGTCGAGAAGGGAAGCATCAAGCTCACCGAGCGGATGATGCAGTCCCTCAGGGAAGGCAAGATCACATGGGAAGACCTCATCCAGCAGGGTATAATCGAGTACGTCGATGCCGAGGAGGAGGAGGATCTTTACATCGCAATCGATGAGGAGCACCTTACCACCGATCACACCCATATGGAGATCGATCCCATGGTGATCCTCGGGACCTGTTCCGGTCTGGTCTGCTATCCCGAGCACAACTCATCACCCAGGATCACCATGGGCGCGGGAATGTCCAAGCAGTCGCTGGGACTGGGTTCATCCAACTACAGGATCAGGTGCGATACAAGGTCCCATCTGATGCACTACCCGCAGAAGCCGATGCTACAGACGAAGACGATGGATTTCGTCAACTTCAACCGCAGGCCCGCAGGTCAGAACTTCGTCGTGGCGGTCATGTCCTACCAGGGCTACAACATGGAGGACGCCTTGATCCTGAACCGGGCCTCAATAGACAGGGGTCTCGGAAGGTCCACATTCATAAGAACCTATCCCGTCGAGGAGAGGAGGTACCCAGGGGGTCAGGAGGATAGGATAGAGATCCCGGGACCGGAGGTTATGGGGGCGAGGTCGGAGGAGGCCTATTACAACCTTGACGAGGACGGGATCATATCCCCGGAGTTCCTTGTGGAAGGAAAGGACGTCCTGATAGGAAGGACTTCCCCGCCCAGGTTCCTCGAGGAGCATACCGATTTCCTGTCACCCAGACGCAGGAGGGAGACATCCCTGACCGTCAGGCCAAGGGAGGCCGGTTTCGTCGATACGGTAATGATCACCGAATCCGAGAACGGATTGAGACTTGTGAAAGTGACGGTCAGGAGCGAGAAGATACCCGAGGTGGGGGATAAATTCGCGTCGAGACACGGTCAGAAGGGAGTGATCGGATTGATAACCAATCCGGAGGATATGCCCTTCAACGAGGACGGAATAATACCGGATCTGGTGACCAATCCGCACGCCATCCCTTCACGAATGACCGTGGCACACGTCCTTGAGATGATAGGGGGGAAGGTCGGATCGATGGAAGGCCGGACCATAGACGGAACCGCATTCTCCGGCGAACCCGAGGAGAGGATCAGGCAGGAACTGCTGTCATGCGGGTTCAAACCTACGGGAAAGGAGATCATGTACGATCCGTTCACGGGGAAGAAGCTCAGGGCCGAGATATTCAAGGGAGTAATCTACTACCAGAAGCTGCACCACATGGTATCGGGAAAGATGCACGTAAGGTCAAGGGGACCGGTCCAGATCCTTACCAGGCAGCCGACAGAGGGAAGGTCGAGGCAAGGAGGTCTGCGGTTCGGAGAGATGGAAAGAGACTGCCTGATCGCGCATGGTGTTTCCATGGTCATCAAGGACAGGCTTCTGGACGAATCGGATGGGACCATCGAGTACGTATGCGGAAACGAGAAATGCGGAAACGTGGCGATGCTGGATAAAAGGGGCGCTCTCAGATGCCCAGTATGCGGGGAGACCGGAAACATCCACCCCGTGCAGACCAGCTATGCGTTCAAGCTGCTGATGGATGAGCTGAAATCGATGTGCGTGGCAATGCGGCTTCAGCTGGAGGATCTCAATTAGGAGGTGTGAAGATGGTGACGTATCAGTATATTCCGAAAAAGATCGGCAAGATCCAGTTCGCCCTTCTCTCCCCCGAGGAGGTCAGGAAGATGTCCGCAACGAAGATCATAACGGCGGACACCTACGATGACGACGGATTTCCAATCGATATGGGATTGATGGATCCCAGACTTGGTGTCATCGAACCCGGCCTAAAGTGCAAAACATGCGGCCGGAAGGTTGACGAATGCCCAGGGCATTTCGGGCATATCGACCTTGCCATGCCCGTGATACACGAAGGCTACACCAAGATAATCAAGGAGATGCTCGCCTCAACATGCAGAAGCTGCGGGAGCGTGAAACTGGCTACTGACAGGTTGGAGAGCATAAGCGGCAAGCTCGGCGATATAGGCGAGGTGGCCTACAATCCTTTCCAGTACCAGTCCTACACTCAGAAGGTAAGGACGGATGCGATCTCCGTCAGCCAGTGCCCGTACTGCGGTGAGATGAGCAAGCAGATCACACTTGACAAACCCACCACATTCCGGGAGGAAGGCCACAAACTCACCCCGAAGGAGATCAGGGAGAGGCTGGAGAGGATACCTGATGATCATCTGATGATTCTTGGTATAAATCCGATCGTTGCCCGGCCGGAATGGATGGTTCTGACAGCACTTCCCGTACCTCCGGTTACGGTTAGGCCATCTATCACCCTCGAGTCCGGTGACAGGTCAGAGGACGATCTGACCCACAAGCTGGTGGACGTCCTGAGGATAAACCAGAGGCTTCAGGAGAACAGGGATTCCGGAGCTCCCCAGCTTATCGTGGAGGACCTATGGGAGCTTCTCCAGTACCACGTCACCACATATTTCGACAACCAGACCTCAGGAATCCCTCCGGCGAGGCACAGGTCGGGAAGACCCCTGAAGACACTGGCCCAGAGGTTGAAGGGAAAGGAGGGAAGGTTCAGGTCCAACCTGTCGGGAAAGAGGGTGAACTTCTCCGCAAGGACCGTGATTTCTCCCGATCCCTACATATCGATCAACGAGGTTGGAGTACCAAAACCGATCGCCATGGAACTGACTGTACCCATGAGGGTCAACGAGTTCAATATGGAACAGGCCAAGGCGTTCGTGTTAAAAGGATGCGAGACGCACCCGGGGGCCAACTACGTGATCAGGCCCGACGGACAGAGGCTTCGGATCACCGAGCGGAACAAGGAAACACTCGTGGAGAAGATACAGGTTGGCTACGTGGTGGAAAGGCATCTGATGGACGGAGATATCGTTCTGTTCAACAGGCAGCCCTCGCTTCACCGCATGTCCATGATGGGGCACGAGGTCAGGGTAATGGGCGGAAGGACATTCAGGTTGAACCTTCCGGTCTGTCCTCCGTACAACGCCGATTTCGACGGGGACGAGATGAACCTTCACTGCCTCCAGGGAGAGGAAGCCCGGGCGGAGGCGAAGATCATAATGAGAGTGCAGGAGCATATCCTTTCCCCGAGGTTCGGAGGCCCGGTTATCGGTGCCATCCACGATCACATTTCGGGCAACTTCCTGCTGACACATCACAGTCCTCTGTTCACCAGGGAGGAGGCATATCACATACTTACGAAGACCTCCTTCAGGGGCGGTCTTCCCGAACCGGACGAATACACGGATGACGATAGGCCTCTGTGGAGCGGAAAGACCATCTTCTCTCTGATCCTCCCCAAGGGTTTGAACGTGGAGTACCAGTCTGCGGTTTTCAGCACAGAGGAGGAGGCGGTCGAGGAGGATTCCATCGTCAGGATCGAGGCGGACAAGGACGGAATCTCACGGCTGGTCTCCGGGCCCATCGACGAGAAATCGGTGGGAGCATTCAAGGGGAAGCTTGTTGAGAAGATCGTCCGCGATTACGGTTCGGACCGGGGCCGGATGTTCCTGGACGATGCCACCAGAATTGCGATCACATCGATAACCCTGATGGGTTTCTCCACCGGCATCGATGAGGAGGATATTCCGGAAGAGGCCAAGATTAGGATCAAGGAGACCCTGAACGAGGCCGAGAACAAGGTTGACGACTACGTCAAGAAGTTCAACTCCGGATATCTGGAATCCCTTCCAGGCAGATCATTGAAGGAGACCCTAGAGGTCGAGGTTATGAGAACTCTCGGAAGGGCAAGGGATCGTGCCGGTCAGATAGCCTCGAAATATCTTGGTCTGAAGAACTCCGCTGTGATAATGGCAAGATCGGGAGCAAGGGGTTCAATGCTGAACCTTTCGCAGATGTCCGGATCCATCGGGCAGCAGGCTGTCAGGGGAGAGAGGATCCAGAGAGGTTATCAGGGAAGGACGCTCCCGCATTTCAAGAGGAACGATCTGGGCGCCGCCGCAAAGGGTTTTGTCAAATCATCCTACAAGAAGGGCCTGACCCCCACCGAATATTTCTTCCACTCTATGGGAGGTAGGGAGGGTCTTGTCGATACGGCCGTCAGGACGAGCAGGTCCGGTTACATGCAGAGGCGTCTGATTAATGCGCTTGAGGATCTGAAGGTCCTGCCGGACAGGACGGTCAGGAACACAAGCGGGGTAATCATCCAGTTCCGGTACGGGGAGGACGGTATAGATCCGGCCAGATCCATCAGATCGGATGCGGTGGATTACAACGATATCATCAAAACCGCCCTCAGGGAGGTGAGCTGATGGTTCAGGGAAAGACTATCATCAAGAATACAAAGGATCTGTTCCACTTCCTTGTCCAGAGGGGGATGGAGGAGGACGGATTGTTCAACCTGCTCGGACCGGAAGCGGAGCACACCATAGAGGAGATCCTGAATATGGGTCCAACCCAGCTCGAGAGGATCACCGGCATATCCGGAAAGAGGTTCAAGAGGGCTTTTGCATGGGTTGATTTCATCCCGGAAGAGGGTGCTGAGGCGCCGGCCGAGAAGAGTCCCCCCGCGAAAAAGGGCAAGAAGACCGAGGCAAAGGCCAAGCCGGAAAAAGCCGAAGAGGAGACCAAAAAAGAGAAACCCAAGGTAATGGGTTTCATCTGGACCTCCCCTGACAGGGAATCGGTGGAGGAGTCGATAGGCCAGATTAAGAAGAAGAAGAAGGTTCTCTGGCCCTGCAAGTTCTACGTGAATCTCAAGAGGTTCTCCCTTCCCATCGAGGGATATATATACGTCAAATCCGACTCTGTTGGATACAAGGCGCACATTACGAACATCGAAACCGATAAGAAACCGCTTGATGGCCCGTCGGATGCCAAACTGGTTCCTGAGAACCTGAGCAAGGCTGTTCCGGAAGGCTCTGCCCTATCATACCTGACCATATCCAAGATCGAGACGTTGCCTTCGGGCCTTCCCCTGAGGTCCTTCACCACCGTGAACAACACCCCGGTCAAGAGCGCGAGGCAGTACACGCTGGTCTGGGTGGAGGATTTCGACACCCTGCTTCAGAAGGGCCAGGAGGAATCCGAAGTTGAAGAGGAGGAGCCCGTTACCAGGGTGGAGGTTCCGAAGGTACCAGTGGTCGAGAAGGATGTTGAGCAGTTCAAGCCCCTCCTCAGGGACGTGATCGCGGAATCCCTGAAGAAGCAGAAATTAACCGCATCCCCCGCCATGGAATACTATCTCTCAGAAAGGGGATATCGGGAGAACTGGAACGGGGAATTGCTGTCGGGTATACTCCCCTGGATAATCAAGGTCGACCGTGAGTTCATGAGGATCGGGGAGATCCCGGGATCGGAGACGATTCCTCCCATGGTGACCTACGATCTGGCAATGCATCTGATGAAGATGGATATCAAGGACAAGTACATCCGGAAAATCTGCGATATGGCCTACGACGCGTATTTCAGGAACCTAATAGATCCCCATGAATCCGTGGGGATCGTGGCTGCCCAGTCCATCGGAGAACCGGGCACTCAGATGACCATGAGGACGTTCCACTACGCTGGCGTGGCCGAGATCAACGTCACCCTGGGTCTTCCCCGGCTAATCGAGATCGTCGATGCAAGGAAGATGCCCTCCACTCCCATGATGGAGATCCATCTGAAGGATTCCGAGGATCTAAATCTGGACAGGATCAAGAACTTCATAAACAGGGAGATCGAACTCACCACATTGTCTGAGGTCGCATTCGTCGACGTGGATCTGGCCCGTCTTCTCATAACGATAACACCCAGGGAGAAAATCCTGGTAAAGAAGGATATCACTCCCGAGGATATCGTGAAAAGGGTAAGGGAATCCAACAAGAAGATCAAGGAGAACCAGATTACCAGGGAGGAGGGGAAGATCATAATCGACTTCTCGAACTTCAAGAATATCAATTTCAAGGTCCTTCTCAACATGGAAGGAAACATCAAGAAGACCAAGATCAAGGGCATTGACGGGATCGTGAGAGCCATAATAAGGCACGAGGGGGACGAGTACATCCTGTACACCGAGGGTTCATCCCTGAAGAAGGTCCTGGAACTGGATCTCGTCGATACCGCTAGGACCACGACAAACAACATCATCGAGATAGCCGAGGTTCTGGGTGTGGAGGCTGCAAGGATGTCGATCTTCGAGGAAGCCAGAAAGACCCTCTCGGAGCAGGGCTTGACCGTTGATCCGAGGCATCTCATGCTGGTGGCAGACGTGATGTCTGTCTTCGGAACAGTCAGGGCTATCGGCAGGCACGGTGTATCCGGTGAGAAATCATCCGTTCTCGCCAGGGCTGCCTTCGAGATAACGGCCAATCATCTGCTGAGCGCCGGTATCACCGGTGAGATCGAACCTCTTGACGGTGTGGCCGAGAACATCATCATAGGTCAGCCGATCACACAGGGAACCGGGGCGGTAGAGTTGGTTTACAAACCAGTTGAAAGGAAGCACGATTAGGAGGATTTCAATGGATATTAAAAGGGCTCTCAGGAACGCTCGCGATACCGGAAAGATAACCATAGGTTTTCGCGAAACGATCAAGACGGCAAAAAAGGGAAAGGTAAAGCTCGCAATAGTTGCGAGGAACTGCCCCGAGAAGGATGTCGAGGAGCTTAGGAAGCTCAAGGTCCCGGTATATGTGTATCAGGGAAGCAACGCTGAGTTCGGAGCCGCTTCCGGCAAACCGTACACGATCTCGACGATGGGAATTGTCGATCCCGGCAAGTCGGACATACTAGCACTGAAAGGAGAATGAATGCCCATTTGGATTATTGAAAAAAATATAGGAACTGTTATAAACTGACAACATTTTTATATATATATAACTTTAAGGAATTCGTTTCCTACCAACGCGTAAAAAATCATAAAAAAACAGGTCATGGGGGAAGAAAGATGAAGTCAATCATCAAAGGCGTCCTCGAAAGAGAGGAGAAAAAAGCCCGAAACGATGGTCCGGAACCAGCGCCCGCAGCCGGAGGCGGTGGGTTCGCAAGCCGGATGGCTAGGGAAACCAAGGTGGAAACCCAGGAAAGGGTTCCTGCAGATATCGCACCGGTCAATCCGGAGGATGAGGAGCTCAGGAGGGTTCTTGCGGGTCTAAGGACAAATATCAAGATCGTGGGATGCGGTGGTGCCGGATGCAACACCATCAACAGGATCGTCGAGGAGGGTATCGTGGGAGCGGATATATACGCTCTCAACACAGATGCACAGCACCTTCTGACCATTCATTCGCCTCACAAGATCCTCATAGGAAAGAGGGCGACCAGGGGATTGGGAGCCGGTTCCATACCCCAGATCGGTGAAGAGGCTGCAAGGGAGGTCGAGGATGATATCAGACAGGGCCTCATGGGAGCGGATATCGTTTTCGTGACATGCGGTCTTGGCGGCGGTACCGGAACTGGATCAGCACCGGTCGTGGCAAGGATGGCGAAGGAGCTTGGAGCTCTCACGATCGCCATAGTAACCCAGCCCTTCTCCGCGGAGGGTGTCGTGAGAATGCAGAATGCGGAATACGGGCTCGACAAGCTCCAGGAACACACCGATACGGTTATCGTCATACCCAACGACAAGCTCCTGGAGATCGTCCCGAGGCTTCCCCTCAACGCCGCTTTCAAGGTGGCTGACGAGATCCTGATGAGGTCGATAAAGGGGATCACCGAGATCATAACAAAGGTAGGTCTGGTGAACCTCGATTTCGCAGATCTGAAGACGATCATGAAGGGCGGCGGAGTCGCCATGATAGGGATCGGCGAATCAGACGACGATGACCGGGCGTTGAAGGCCGTCAATGCCGCGCTTGATTCACCTCTTCTCGAGGTGGACATTGACGGGGCAACCGGAGCTCTTGTCAACGTTTCCGGCGGGGAGACAATGACCGTATCCGAGGCCGAGCTGGTCGCGGAGGAGATCCACAAGAGGATAAATCCCAACGCAAGGATGATCTGGGGAGCCCAGATAGATCCCGAACTGAGGGATACGATCAGGGTCATGCTTGTCATCACGGGAGTGAAGTCCAAGCAGATCTTCGGTAAATCCCTGAAGAAAGTGGGCGAGTCCCGCTTCGGGATCGATTTCATAAGATGATTTCACACAGGTGACCAGGATGGACATTCTCAAGAAGACCTGGAACAATAGCTGGAAGTATCAGACGAAGTTCGAGATCTGGCTGAAGAATCTGGGTAAGGGAAAGTACGGAAGGGTCCTGAAGATGTCCAGGAAGCCCTCGAGCGAGGACTATTCGAAGACCCTGATGATAACGGGTATTGGCATTATCCTTATAGGCGGACTCGGATTTGCCATCTACCTGATCTGGGAGTACTTCCCCGATTTCTTCAAATGGGCACTGGGCCTGTGAAGGCGGAATACCGATGACAGAAGAGGAGTTAGGCGGCGGGGAAGTGAAAGAACAGTTTCCCCATACAATTTTCGCGATCAAGACAGCCCTGGGCCACGAGAAGACCGTTGCCGAGAACCTGGGCCACAAGGCCAAGAGGAAAGGGGCCAGTGTCTTCGCGATACTTTCCCCCACCAAACTGAGAGGCTATGTTCTGGTTGAGGGAGTGAAGAACCAGAAGGCCATTGAGGAACTGATCAAGGGTATGCAGTACGTCCGGGGCATCGTCGGCGGGGACAAGGATATCGACATGTCCGAGATCGAGCATTACCTCGCACCCAAACCGATCGTGGCCGACATCACCGAGGGGGATATCGTCGAGATAATAAACGGTCCCTTCAAGGGCGAGAAGGCTCGTGTCAAGCAGATCGACACGGCAAAGGAGGAGATCACCGTGGAGCTCTTCGAGGCCATGGTGTCGATCCCTGTTACCATCAAGGGAGACTCTGTCAGGGTCATCGAGAAAGAGGAGAATCTATAGTTACTCTTCCGAGATATTCTCTTTTTCATTTTTCATTTTTATCAGGATAAGCGTAAGCGCCATTACTCCGAGCAGGATCAGGGCAGCTATAACAACGATTATGAAAATGGGTTCTCCCCCGTCGTTGTCTTCCCCTTGGTCATCATGTACAGGTATCAATCTGGGGATCTCCCCGATCAGCGATCCATCGGAGGAAACCGTGGCAGTGAATGTGGCGTTCTCGTATCCATCCTTTGATATCGTTATGGAAACTGATCTTCCGACAGAGGATCCGGGGATAGTAAAGGAACACATACCGTCGTGATCCGAAACCGAATAATAATTATTGGATTGAAAATTAAGTGTGACGGATGCGTCGTTGACGATTTTGTTATCGATGTCCATGACCGGTCCCATTGTGACGGTCATGGTATCTGCCTGCCGCGTAAGGACCGTTATCGTTATTGAATCAACATCCCAGTTGCCATAACGATCTGAAACATTCAGAAGTGCTTGATATCTGCCGGGTATCGTGAAATTATATACTGCCATGGGGCCGCTGAAAAAAATCGGATTACCTCCAATATGGATCGTCCATGTGTAATTCACAATTCCCACGTTATCATAGCTTCCAATGCCTTCCAAAATAACCTCGGTTCCCGTGTAGACCGTTATGTTCTCCCCTGCATAGGCGGTCGGTGGATCATTGTCGCGGATCTCAACCTTTCTCATCTTAGTGCTGTTAATGTTCCCGTATATATCGGAAGCCAGGATCGTGTAGTACAGGGGATCGGTCGAATTCCACGGGATCGTGATATTCAGGGTGTGATCATACGATCCGCTCATGGGTACGAGGACGAATGTCGTGTTCTCGAAACAGTACCGGACCGAGACGTTTTCCAGACCGACGTTGTCGGATACAACCGCATGGAATGTGAAGGGCTCCCCCGTGGTCCCGAAGTCAGATGTAAGATCGTCGATTATCCTGGGCGGGATATCATCGAATATCTCGACCTCTTTCACATCGGTCGTATTGCTGTTTCCGGCGAGGTCCCTGGCCGTGAAGAAATATTTCAGGGATCCGTTCGAGTAGTCGACGCGGATGCTGTGGGCGAACAGATCGAATTCCACCTCGGACATGTTATCGATGGTGTGGTTCGATTCCTCCGTCCAGTACTCAACATGAACAGATGTGGTCTTGACGTTGTCCAGGGCCTGAACCAGGAAGGTGAGATCGGAACCGACGTGAATCCGATCAGGGGTGAAATCCCTGATCCGGGGGGGATCCGTGTCATAATTCACCACTTTTCTGACAAGCGGAAAATTATCATACTCCCCCTTCAGGATCGGGATCTCGTAGGGCGTGTCCCAGACGTAACCATTGTTCATTGCCGGCGGGGCGTATTTCTCAATGTAATCGGACCAGTAGTTGCCGTAGGATCCGTTGTCGAAATCGTTGAGGGGGGTTTCGGCCAGGACCTGCCATTCGTTATCGATGAAGTTGTTCAGGTAGATCAGATTCTCGTGGCAGTTCCACTCGACCTCCATTCCGATTCCAGTGCTGCGGGAGATCTCGTTCCGCCTTATGGTATTCCTATCGCAGTTGAACATCCTGAAGCCTTTAGTACTATCCGTGATCGTGTTGTTCGAAAACTCGTTGAATTCTCCGAACATGAAGTTGATTCCGAACTCGCTTCCGCCGATGATGTTCCCGTCGATCCTTGAAAGATCCACGGATGTATCGAGACCGACCTCTTCGTTGTCGATCAATGTGTTGTTGATAACCTCGTTGTAATCTCCCACGATATAGATACCCGCGAGCCCGTTTTCGGAAGCCCGGCTTTCGCTGATAATACCCCAGGAAATACCCGCCATGATGCCGCATTCCAGATTGTCGCTGAAATCACAGGCATCGACGGTCTGAAATGACCCGTCAATGATAAGTCCGTTCAAATTACAGCTCAGGTTGGCCCGTTCCATGGCGGTCTCGTATGAATTGTCGACATTCATTCCCGATCCGCCGCACCATCTGGCAGAGATGTTCGCATACCATCCGGACTGATCCTCGGTGATGTAAAGGCCTTCATGATAACAGTTATCCACGGTTATATTGTTCAGTTTTATCAGCTGGGAGAAACCGATCTGGGCACCGGTACACAGTCCGGATAGGTTCAGATCGGAAGCAGTTATCCCGTAGCTGTCCACGATTATCAGCTGGCCGGTGTCTGCCGGAACGCTGTAACTGGATTTCCCAACAAGATACCTTACCCTTTTCCCGTTGACCGTATTCTCATCGTCAATGATATGGGAGTTCCACTCATCCTGCTCGAACGTTCTCTCATCTTCGGATCCCGAAAGGAGTATGCCCCTGGGCCCCATCGTGTTATTTGATATGGTTTGTAATCCGGTTCGCACGATATCTATGTCTGCCATACCGTTTTCGAGGATCGTGCAGTTCCTTACTATATTGTAAACGGATTTCCTGATATTCACTCCGGATATGTCGTTGCCGCAGATCATGTTTCCGTCCAGGATGACCGTCGAATCGAATATCTCGATCCCAATATAGGAATCGTTGAAATATCCCCTCTCGATGGATATTCCAAGTGAAAATCCAACCTGGATGCAAACCGATGTGTTACCGATATTATGACCCGGTATCGAGAGATTCGTACAATCGGCAATGATTATCTGGCCGAAATCCGGTGGTATCACGATCTCCGAAGCCTCCTTGATCGACAGTACACTCCTGCCGTTAACTGTGTTGCTGGGTCGGATATCCTGCATCAGCCAATCATCTCTGTACGAACTGATCATCCTGATCCCGCATCCGAACATGGAATTGTCGGCGGCAAGTATTCCGCTCGTGTAAGAGATCAGGATCCCGGCATATCTCGAATCATGGATCTCGTTCTCGATGACGAGCGATGATCGTGCGCTGAGGAACTCGATCCCCGAGTGTCCGTTTCCGCGAAAGCTGTTTCCCTGGACCGTGATACCCGCTCTTCTGACGAGGACACCCGACCTCGTGTTATCATCCACGGTGCAGTTCCTAACCAATCCACCGATTATGTTCTCGAACTCGAAGCCGTTGAGGTTTCGGTTCGATCCACAGTCGAGCATCATTCCGTATGAAAGATACAGGTATATTCCGCTCCATCCGTTCATCTCGAGGATCGTATTTCTTATATCTACCTCATCGCAGAATTCGAAGGATATACCCTCCCTGGAATTGCCTCCGGCGTAGGATCCGTTGATCGCAACGGGCGTGGTGGTGTAGATGTAGAATCCCTCGTCCCCGCTGTTCGTTACATTCGTTCTTTCGAAACTTATGTTCTCCGAGTAGGTCACGGAGATCCCGTGGGAGTTCTGGTTCGATATCAACGAATCCGATATGGATATATTGGAACACATGAAAGCCGTGATCCCGGTGGATCCTCCGTCCATTTCTAGGCCCGACATATACACATTCTCACACTCGTCCAGGATCACCTGGCCCGCGTTCGATGGAACCGTAGAATGGTGGTTCATTATCCAGTAGTGGACCGGGCCGCCGTTCACGGTGTTGTCATCGGTTATCAGGTTGTCATCGCAGCTGTACATATCGATGAATATCCCGCATTCGGTCATCGAATTGAACCTGATGGTGTTGTTGTCCGCATCGTCCCCGATGTCCATCGCATGAATCCGGTTTCCGATGAATTCGTTGTCCTGTACGGTGCAATCCCTGTTGCCGCTGATCTCCAGACCGGCATATCCGCTGCCGGAAAAGATATTCCGAGAGACGATATGCCTGTCGCCGTAAAGGATCATTCCGGAATTCGAGCAGTTGCGGATGGCGTTTCCCCGGACAATATTATCATCACCGGTCATCAGGAGACCGTCAAGATGCGGTTCGTCGATCAGGCAATTGGATATCGTGGAGTTGTTCATCCACGTGTAGACCGCATACAATCCGTTGTCCCGGAACCTGCACCCCGTGATCTCGATATTGGAACAGTCCTCCGTTGCATAAATGCCGAATCTCCAGTTCCCCTCGAAGGTGCAGTTCTCGACCATTATGTTTCTTGATCGGAAGAGTGTGATTCCCGCGTTGAAATAGTAATGTTCAGAGTTTCCCGTTGCATTAGTTATCGTGCAGTTGCGGATTATCAGATACCGAGATGAATTTCCTATGAATATGCAGTATCGATATCCCATTCCGTCGATGATCCGGTCCTCCAGGATATACGGATCATTCTCGGTCCCGTTGCCGGGCCAGTTCTGCGCTCTCACATCGAGATCCCAGTCCCGGTCCACCCGAAACGGTTCTATTATATGATCCCCGGATGATCGGGCCGAGGCGGGAATTCCCCAGCCATCGGGGATCAAATCGTTCATCAAGGGAGAGCAAAGCGCCGTCATAACGAACAGTAAAGCAGCCGCCGAGATCCTTATCCTCATTTTCAAATCCCCTTGATTCCTGTATTCCGCATCGCGCTAACAGGTATGTTTATTTTTTTACTGGATATGGGTCTATTTTTGGATACGGGCCCTTGCTCAAATGATTTTACGGGATACTACTCAATATTCACCGTGGGAATTGATAAATTCATTCCTCATCGCTTTTTGTGGTTTCGGGATCGGATGGGATTATCGCTTCATCCGGATCGTTCGGGGCGGGATGTACCAATTCCTCAATCCCCTTATGAACCTTCTCCTGGCCGGACTGGACGAGATCGTAATCCCGCTTGATCATGGCGAAGAAGAATATCAGAAGTATGGTCATTATAAAGAGCACTGCCAGAATGACGATTGGAATGTAGAACAGGTCCTTGATCAGTTCATCGGATCCCCCCGATTCTCCCGAAACCTCATCATCGTCTTCGACGACGGGTATGCCCCGAAGCTCGGTCTCTCCGACATTCCCGCTGCCGTCTCCAGCAACGACGCGGATGTCCAGGGATCCATTCTCCCATTCTGACAGATCGATCTCGACCCTCCACAATCTCCTCACTCCGTCCCATACGGTGCCGTTGAGCATCACCCATTCTTCATCGATCATAACGTATATCTCCACCCAATCCGTATCCTCGTCGGATGAAACTAATATGTCCTCGTAGCTGGTTCTATGTGCCGGGGAGGATATTCTCGGATATTCGATGAATGGGGATGGCGGGGTATTATCATCAACCGGTTCCCCTCCGCCACCGGAGCCGCCGTCATCGACCCTTATGATGGAGATCATCTGCAGATCGCGATGATCCTTGTTTCCCAGAGAATCGACCGACACCACCGCGATGTTGGTTTCCCAGTTTATTCTAAGATACCTCAGATCCAGTATCACCTGGTTCTCCTCTGTTTCGATGAAATCGTCTTCTTCGTCGATTCGCTGGTCGTTCCCCAGGTCGAATATCCGGTATCGAACGGGAAGGCTGTCGTCATCCACGTGATCCCAGAAAATGCGGTATATCCCCGGTTCGTCCGTTTCCTCGAAATCCAGGTTTGCAACAGGATCGACAGCCGCGTCCACCTGGAATGGGAACGTGAACTCAACGGGATCGTCGTGATAGTGAAGGCAAGTGATCGTCCAGTTGTGGAAACCGTGGGTGAGGTAATTGAAGTTCCTTGAATCGTAGCCGATCGTTCCCTGGTAAGGGATCGGAATATCGTCATCCATTGCGAAATGGATGCTTTTCGCCTCACCCCTGATATCTATCTCGAAATCCCATTCATCCGGTATGATCTCCCCCTGCTCCGGGGAAGTAAGCTTAACCTCGGTGGGTAATCCGTCGAATATCATGTATAGGCTGCCCCATGTGGAACTTGACCTCCCAGATACATCCGCTCCGGGAGGCCATGTTCGGACATAATCTCCCGACTCTATCTCGAAGGCGAAATCAAGCCTGTCGTTACCCGTAATGAACAGATCCTCTCCAGTATCATCCAGCAAGGCGATCCTGAACTCTGTGATCGATCCGTTCCCGCTTGATCCGAAAGCTCCGTAGAAACCCTTCAGCTCCCTATCCTCATACCATATGTAGTCCGTTTCATCCGACGAGTACAGATCATTCATATACATACCGACCTTCATGATCTTCAGATCACCGTCGTACAATCCCATAAGACCGTCATCGCCGTCGTTGATATACAGTCTGAACTCATCTATGTTATCAATGGTCGAATTTATGAGGATGAACAGCTCCCGCATATCATGTTTGGCAGAGATCGCGAATCGATCATTCCCAGATGTGAAAATCGTCTCGGTTGTCTCGAACCATTTATCCTGAAGATCCACCGCTGCCCCGTCGACAACCGGGGTCCCTCCCATAAACGCATAGATATCCTCCCCATCCGAACTCGGCGGAATCATCGACGGATCAACATCCGGATGCGGCAAGAGAACGATCTCAGGGGTGAATTCGATCGCAACCGTATTCTTATCGGTCAAACCGAGACCATCCCTAGACCTGACACCCGCATGGTAAAGGGTTCCCGTTTCCAGATCACGGAAATCATATTCAGTAACGGTCACCGTGTCGCGGGGTGGGGTATCAAAAAGACGCGTTCTATCAGTGGAGAGATACACGAGATATTCGACCGGAGGGGTGAGGTCAACCGCCGGATCCCATTCAATATGCGCTCCCATCCCGTTCATGTGGGAAACAGCGCTTCCGATCCCGTCGAATTCCGGCCCCGATCCATCAATCACGAAATCGTAGGTTCTGCTGAACCTTCTCCCCCCTTGAAAATCAATCTCAAGCCAAATACGGTATGGTCCGTCCTCCCAATCGGCCGTGTTGAACACGAATGGATCGATGAAATCGCTGAACGCGGTTCCGTCGAAGGAGTAGCGGGCGGTTTGATTTCTTCCCGATACCGCGAAATCTATCCGGGTGCCTGGTGTTATATGGGTGTTGTTTATCGGCGATATCAGGCTGAGGTTCCCGGGATTATCGTCGAAGATGACGTGCAGATTTCCATAAGTTGAGGAGTTGTATGTGTTGTATCCCAGCGGCCACTCATATGTCTCGTACGAACCTCCCACGGCGAAGCCGAGGATCTCGTCGGAGGTGACGTTTATATCCTGAGAATCACCGGAGTTCAGGGGTTTCCACCATTCGCTTCTGAAATATGCCGTTGATCCCTTTCCGTTGGCGCCGCCGTGGTGTACGGAATCCACGGACCATGATGGGCCGTGGGAATCCCTGAAACCGGAAGGGAAACCGGAAGCTCCCACGTACATCCCGTCATCGTTTCCGTCAAGGATCCCGTCCGGATACAGCCCGTCATCCTCCAAGAGTATCTCATCTGGCGGGGTGCAGTCCCAGGTCTCGATAAGGAAATAGATGTTTTCGAGATCATGCTTTGATCTGATATGGATGGTGCCCTCGTCTGATTCCTGAACTGTCCTGGGAGCTTCCACCCATCCGTCGGCCGCGGTTACGAGGCCGTCAATGGTCGGAGCCGATCCGTTCGGGCAGTAGATGTTGAGATCGTATGACTCCGCGGGGATCATCTCAGCCGTAATGTACGGGCCGTCCATTCCGGAGTCGATCCCCGAAACCTCCTGCGATCCATCGGATAGGAATAACGCGAAAACTGCCGAGATGAGCAGTGAAACGGCAAGGAACCGGGCGGTCCGCAACCGGAACCAATGTATCTTCTCTTCCCTCATCGGATCATGATTCAATTGTATCGTTATAATAGTATGGGTAACGCCAAACCGCACGAAAAAGACATTACGACGGTAAAATAATTGAAATTGATCCGCTTTCCAGTAATGACGGCAGGTAATTCCATGAGATCGATCCGGAGATCCCCGTATTCGAGAATGATACCGATCCTTCTGCTATTGGTGCTGGTTCCGTTCCTATCCGGCTGCACCGAAGAGGAAGGAGAGGAGGAGGATCCCTTCACGGATTTCTCACTGCTGGGTAAGAACCAGAAAGCGGAGGATTATCCCAGGAGCTTTCACGTGGATCAGGTCCAGAATGTCCATATCTCCGTGGGAAACCATGAGGGCGTGAGAACGGATTACACCGTCAGGATCTCAATCTCATCCGGCGCCTGGGTCAGGAGCTACGGTGATCTCTCGAGTGTGATCGTATCGTCCAGATACTCCCCAGAGATGCGGTTCAACCTCAGGGATGATGAGGAGAAAACGATCCCCTGCGGATTCTCGATCCCCGACGAGGGGGCGTTTGAGATGAGGTTTCAGCTCCTGCGGGAGGGCGTGGAATACAGATCGCTGGAACTATGGGTAAAGGTGTTCAGGCCCGACAGGATGAAGGTATCCCCCGAGGGACTGCATGTATATGCGGCCGGAAGGGACGGGAACCCGGCACATCTTCCATCCTCAACCGATGTAAACGGCTTCTTCAATTTCTCCATGGGTATCGATGCCCCGCAACAGGTCAGCGTGGATCTGAATTTCACCTTCAGGATAGGAGAGGTATCGACCTGGACGGGGATAGAATGGACGGGCGGGTCCGGAGGCCTTCTGACCGCCGTTTTCGAAAGCGGCACCGGTCATTATCTGAACACCAGAATGTCCAACCGCGATTACCTCGTCATGCCCCTGAGCTTCGTCATGGACGTAAATGATGTCCGGATGATCATAGAGGTTAATTCTTCCGATTGGAGCCTGGAATTCTCGATACCGATCGACGAATGAGGTCCTGCCGCTTCGCGGGCGGCATGATTCGGAAAAAGATTAATCTGACGGTCCACGTACATTCGATCGGGTTTAGATGTTAGGACATCATCAGCCTTGCACTTTTATTGGTGATTGTAGCAAGATAACATATGGATTGGGGGTTATTCTTTCTCAAGTTATGCTTAAAACTTGTTTTAAGTGCAAGACCGACGTTATCGAAAGATAAAAAAAGGTTGAACATTTGGACTCTCAATAAGAAATCGTCCGGTACCGGACGATCCACGACAGGTGATCCCGGTTGGAGAAGCTCAGGGTGGGTATCGACGTAGGATCCACGACAGCCAAGATGGCTGTTCTGGACGGAGACGGAAAGATAAGGTATTCCGATTACAGAAGGCATAATGCGGACGTGGTCGAGACCCTGAAGGATATGTTCAGAACCGGAAGGGAGAAACTGGGAAACTCAGGGGCAAGTATTGCGATAACCGGATCCGCCGGCATCGGCGTGTCCGAGAGGTTCGATATCCCGTTCATCCAGGAGGTCGTTGCCGCTGCCGAGGCAGTCAGAAGGCAGTACCCCGGCGTCAAGACACTTGTGGACGTTGGGGGAGAGGACTCGAAGATGATCTTCTTCGACGACCGCATGAGGCCCGATATAAGGATGAACGGCAACTGCGCCGGAGGGACGGGAGCCTTCATCGACCAGATGGCCACCCTTCTCAACGTCCCGATCGGGGATCTGGACAATATGGCCGCGGAAAGTGAGAACATATATCCGATGGCATCCCGCTGCGGCGTGTTCGCAAAGACGGATGTCCAGAATTTTTTGGCCAGGGATATCTCGAAGAACGATATCGCGGCCTCGGTCTTCCACGCCGTCGCGGTCCAGACACTGTCCACTCTCTCCCGGGGTTACGATCCGGTCCCGAAGGTGATGTTCTGCGGCGGCCCGTTCACGTTCCTTCCAGGTCTTAGGAGATCGTTCATGGAGGCCATGGAGCTCGGAGACGGGGATGTGATCGAACCCGAGAGAGCCGAATTGATCCCCGCTATCGGGGCGGCGCTGGCCGAGGATTTCAAGAAGTTCGAAACCGATCTCGATTCGTTCATAAAGGTGCTGGAATCGGGCGGCGGCGAAGCCCATTACATATCGAAGAGGCTCGATCCGCTATTTTCCAGCGAAGAGGATTTTTCCGGTTGGGAGAGAACGAGGATGATCCCGGTGGGAAAAACGGCTTCCCTGAAGGATCTTGACGGCAGGGATTGCTATATCGGGATCGATTCCGGATCTACGACCACCAAGGTGGTCCTCATCGACGGTTCCGGAAATATCGCATACAGGTATTACAGCAACAACAACGGCGATCCGATCGGAGCCGTCAAGCTGGGACTCGACGGACTCCTTCGCAGGATTGAAGAGGCCGGCATTGAGGTCAACATCAGAAGAACTGCCGTGACCGGTTACGGAGAGGACCTCATCAAGACCGCATACGTCATAGATGAGGGTATCGTTGAGACCCTGGCCCATTTCAGGGCGGCCAAGGAGTTCCGGGAGAACGTATCCTTCATCCTTGACATCGGCGGACAGGACATGAAGGCGATCTACATCAGGAACGGGGTAATAAACAACATCGAGATCAACGAGGCATGCTCGTCGGGGTGCGGATCGTTCATCGAGACCTTCGCCAGGACGCTGGGACACGAGGTATCGGACTTTGCCAGAATGGCCTGCAGTTCGACGGGCCCCTCCGATCTCGGGACCAGATGCACCGTCTTCATGAACTCCAAGGTGAAGCAGAGCTTGCGTGAAGGGGCTTCCATCGAGGATATTTCGGCAGGGCTCGCCTATTCGGTGATAAAGAACTGCCTATACAAGGTCCTGAAGATAAAGGACACCAACGTTCTGGGGGATAACGTGGTGGTTCAGGGGGGAACATTCAGGAACCCGGCTGTCCACCGCGCCTTCGAGAAAATACTCGGAAGGGTGGTCATATGCTCCGATTCCCCGGAACTGATGGGAGCGTACGGAGCCGCATTGTACGCGATGGATGATACCGGCGCTACGGGAGCCGTTTCGTCAACATTCCTCGGCCTCAGGAATACCGCGAGGGCAAAGGATTACCAGAGAACGCTTCTGAGATGCCAAGGATGCGAGAACAACTGCGCGATAACGCAGATGAAATTCAGCACGGGCGACATCTTCTACACGGGCAACAAATGCGAGCGGATCTTCACCAACAGGGGGAAGGAGACGAGAAAGGGATTCAACGGACCGGAGTACAAGATGAACCTGCTTTTCCAGAGGGATCTCGAGGTGGAGGGGGATCCCCTGCTGACGATCGGCATACCCAGGGTCCTGAACGTATACGAGAACTTTCCTTTCTGGGCCACGCTTCTGAAGGGATGCAGGATACAGATCGAGCTGTCCCCCACCTCCACGAGCTCTGTTCACGAGAAGGGTTCGAAGACGATAATGTCGGAGAACATCTGCTTCCCTGCGAAACTGACCAACGGGCACATCCTCGAACTCATCGAGCGGAAGATTGACAGGATCTTCTATCCCATGGTGGTTTACGAGGAGAAGGAATACCATCAGGCCCTGAATACCTTCAACTGTCCGATCGTATCGGGATATCCGGACGTGATTGAAAGCGCGATCTCACCCTTCAACAAGCACGGCGTGAAGTTCGATGCCCCGACATTCAATTTCGACGATAAGAAACTGCTCAAGGACGCCTGCTGGGCATACCTCAAGCAGTTCGGCGTTGGCAGAAGAGATTTCAACCGATCCTTCGAGATGGCGGTTTCGGAGCAGAGGAAGTTCAAGGAGGATCTCCGGGAAAAGACGGCGGAGGTACTCGAGAAATCGATAGAGAACGACAACCTGGTAGTGCTGCTTCTTTCGAGGCCCTATCACGTGGACCCTCTGATCAATCACAAGATACCGGAGATGATCGCCAACCTGGGGGCGGACGTGATAACCGAGGACTCGATCCCCCACCGGGGCGACGAGCACCTGAAGGACATTCAGGTTTTGACACAGTGGGAGTATCCCAACAGAATATACAATGCGGTGAAGTGGGCCAGGGAGATGGACAACGTCGAGGTCGTTCAGCTGAACTCCTTCGGATGCGGGCCGGACGCCATGGTATGCGACGAGGCCAGGACCGTCCTCCTTGAGGTCGGAAAGGATTATACGCTTATTCGGATAGACGAGGTATCCAGCCCGGGTTCCGTGAAGCTGAGGCTCCGTTCGATGCTGGAGTCCATGGAGCAGAGGGGATTCGGGGTGAGATCCGAACCGATACCGAGGGTTACGACCCCACCTTTCCTGGATAAGGACAGGAAGAAGAAGATAATTGCACCCTTCTTCTCCCAGTTCCATTCACCCCTCATCGAGGGCCTTTTCTCCGGTTACGGATTCGATGTCGAGATCCTGCCCCCGGCCGACAGGGAATCCGTCAACGTGGGTCTGAAATACACCAACAACGAGATCTGCTACCCGGCAATAGTGGTGATCGGGGATATAATAAAGGCCCTGCAGACGGGAGAATATGACCTTGAAAGAACCGTCGCCGGGATCACCCAGACGGGAGGACAGTGCCGGGCCTCGAGCTACCTTTCCCTGCTGAAAAAAGCGCTCGTGTCCGCCGGGTTCGAGAATATCCCCGTCGTAACGGTATCCCTTTCAAATCAACCCTTGAACTACCAGCCCGGTGCGAAGTTCAACAAGAGGAAACTACTTCAGATGGGCGTGCTGGGAATACTGTTCGCCGATTCGATGATGCAGATGTACAATTCCACTGCATTTAGGGAGGTCAACAAGGGAGATTCCCAGAGGATAGTGGACCGGTACATGGAGGAGATCGTCGAGATAATGAGGAGAGATCAGAAGTCCCAGGTTCTACCAACCCTGGAACGGGCGGTGGAAGAGTTCAACCGGGTCGAGGTCAAGGATGGGAAATTCCCCGTTGTGGGTTTCGTCGGGGAGATATATGTCAAGTACAATCCCTTCGGGAACCTCAACCTGGTGGACTGGATGATCGATCACGGCATCGAGGTCGTGGTGCCCCCAATATGGGATTTCTTCGCCCAGGAGTATCTGAACCACCGTTTCAAGGTGGATCGTTTCATCGACAGGAGGGATATGAAATGGTATCTCTCCTACCCGATGGAATGGTATGTCAAGAGGCTCATGGGTAAGTTCGAAAAGGTCAGGGAGAAACATCGTTTCCACAGGAAGGCTCACGATCCCAAGTTCATGTCGGATCGGGCTAAGCCGATCGTCACTCTGGTGGATCAATTCGGGGAGGGGTGGCTGATCTCGGCCGAGATAAGCTCCTTCGCACATGACGGTATCAACAACGTCCTCTGCGTCCAGCCCTTCGGGTGCATAGCAAACCACATCATCGGCAAGGGTGTTGAGAAGAAGATCAGGGACATGCACCCGGACATGAACATACTGTATCTGGATATGGACGCGGGCTCCTCAGAGGTGAACCTCCTCAACCGCCTGAATTTTTTGATCAAGTCAGCAAGGGAAGATGCGGGGCTGTCCTGATTTTCAGGGTATTATTTTTCAGGGTATTATTTTCGATCTTTTTTCGGGAAATCTTTATACTTGGGTAGGTTTCTCGGGTGAATCGGTGTTAAGATGACTGAATCCCTGGATCGCAGCTGCACGGTTATCCTCAGGTTGACATTGTTCACGGCGGTTCTGATCTTCGCAACCCCCATCTTCCACGGTGAAACCGATGCTGTGGGAGGAGTGGACATAGTCCTGAACCTTGATAGGGAGTATACCGGTTCGACCGAGGATGATATGATAGACGTGTCGCGGAGCGGATACCAGGATATATTCATCCACGGGAACATGACGATATCCTCCCAGACCCCACATGTTATCCAGAGGGTATCGGTTTTTCTCAACGTTGCACATATCGAACCCGATATTGTCGATGATGAGGATATCGACATGGAGGTGGATCCACGCGCCATTAATCTGATGGGAGTAAGGCCGGGAAGGGAATATGACTTCGAGATCGAGATCCGAATCCGGGTGGATAACTGGGTCCCGGGAGGAGAGAACCTATTCAGCCTGGAAGGAGCATGGTCGGTAACTCCCGCTGTTACGCAGCAGTCCGGTCAAATGACGCCTGAATCCTTCTATATCTTCTCCAAACCGTTTTACGACGGGTACTTGGACGGACCGGACGAGGTTGAAGTTCCTGTGGACTCCGGGACCGTGTTCACGGTAGACATGTACAACACCGGAAACACCGTACCGGATTTCTTTCCGGATCTGGATCCCCTTGCATCACGGGCCAGCGGATTCATGGTATCCAGAGGTGATGCGGCAGTGACGGACCGCATAGAACATGACAAGCGTTCCGGATACGTCGATTACACGGTTGATGCAATCGATCCGGATGACGTCGTTCCGGGTATCAGGTCATCGATCAGGATCGTTCTTCAGGGTCTCGACGAAGCGTCTTCGAAAGACGGCGAGATGTCGGGTATCAAGGACCTCCATACGATCCATATAGACCTTGTTTTCGTGAAGGGCGGCGGGGGAATCGATCCCCCCTCGGACGACGATCCGCCCGATGACGATATGAATCCCGATGACGATGATGATTCCGATGACCACGTGGAGGCAGACATCGACATAATGATAACACAGGCTTACAACAGACACCTCGCCAACGATGATACGGTCCTCAAGGAGGTAATAATACAGGGGACCACATCAGGATGCGAGATGCTATGGCTGGGGGTCGAGGTCCCCTTCATCAGCGGAAGCATCATCTCCTGGACCGACCAGGAGTTCGATATAAAGGAGAGCCCGGATCCCTTCGGATTATCCGATCTGTACGAGGAGGCTTACTTCAGGGACACCTCCCAAAACGGGGATTGGTCCTCCTTCGAATATGTGCTGAGAGTGGAACTCGACATGTCGGAGATCGAGGGTTTCGACAGGGACGAATATCTGAGAACTGCCGGGGACATGGCCCCGGACAGGTATTATGTGAGGGCATTCCCCGATTCGGGCAGCGAGAAAGTGTACTCGGAGGAAATGGTCGAGATCCCCGTGACAACAGGGGTCCTCGATACCGATGAAGGTTCGGGCAACACCCTGCTCCTAATCGGCGTTGTGGGGGGGATCGTCACACTCCTGATCCTTCTGATAGGCGGTCTCCTTGTATTCGCAAAGAGGTCAAGATGATCTCAGTTCTCCCTCAACCTCTTGTGGCAGTCCTTCTTGAACTCCCGGACGAGCATTACCGGGCAGCAGGCATGCCTCGCGACCTTTTCGGCAACGCTACCGAGGAAAAGGGAGCTCAGCATGTTCCTCCCCTGCGTTCCCATTATTATCAGATCGAAGTTCGAGGAGAGATCAACTATCTCCGATGCCACCGATCCGTGCATGATCCTCGTCTTGATGGGTACATCGCTGTCCTTGCCGTATATCATGTAGTTGTCAAGCATCTTCCTGACCGATTTCACGCTCTCGCTCTCCACCATGCCGAGGGATGCGGAAATATCCGTTTCCTCGAATCCGGTATAGTTCAACGCTACCGGCTCGATGACATGGATCACGGTCACCTCTCCGTCGATCAGCTCCGCTAGACTGAGCGCTTTGCCGAAGGAAAGATCGGAAAGGGGCGATCCGTCCACCGGAACCAATATCTTTCGATAGCTCTGCATTTTCGATTCCCCGTTCGTCATATTGTCCCTTTAGATATTAATAACCTTACGATCAAGAGAATATCCGGGCCGATGCTCCCGAAATTGGTATCAAATTGTTATGTGTCCGAATAATTTAATTACGATCAATCATGTGAACGATCACCTCGGCAAGAGGTTAATGGGTTGTTGCAGGATTGAGGAAAAACAAGGGGGATTCGGCAAATCCCCCTCTCGATTTTGATCGGTACTTTATCGAATTTTATTGAACCAATGATCGGTAGAAATCTTGATCCATGCATCCAATAATGTAAAATAGCCCCGGATAAATGGGGAATGGATGGAGATGGAAGGCGGACGGGATATTTCGGTGAAGATTGCGGGAATAAAATTCCCGAATCCCCTCATTCTTGCTTCCGGCATAGCAGACGAAACGGGCCTTTCCATGGCCAGCGCCGTATCCTCCGGGGCCGGCGGGGTTGTGACCAAATCGCTAGGTCTGTACCCGAGGGACGGGCATCCGAATCCGGTGATAGTCGACCTCCCGGAGGGAATGATAAATGCAATGGGCCTGCCAAATCCCGGTATCGATGAATACGCCGAGGAGATAGAGATATACAGACGCGAGACGGGCGGCACCAATCCGATAATCGCATCGGTTTTCGGATCATCGATCGGGGAATACGCCGAGGCGTCCCGTAAGGTTGCGGATCTGGGGGTGGACGCGGTTGAGATAAACGGATCGTGCCCGAACGCAAAAGGCCTGGGAATGGAATTCGGACAGGATCCGGATGTGATCCGGGAGCTCGTCGAAGCTGTCAAGGACGGTGTCGACGTGCCGGTCTTCTTCAAGCTCACCCCGAACACATCCGACATCGTCTCTCTGGCCCTGGCCGCCCGGGATGGAGGGGCCGACGGTCTCGTGGCCATCAACACGATCAAGGCAATGGCGATCGATGTACATACCGCAAGACCTATACTGACCAATGTGACCGGAGGGCTTTCGGGACCCGCCGTAAGATCCGTTGGGGTGCGATGCGTCTACGAGATCGGAAAATGCAGGTACATCGACATACCGATCATAGGGGTGGGCGGCATTACATCGTGGGAAGACGCGGTGGAGTACATCCTGGCAGGGGCATCCGCCGTGCAGATCGGAACCGCAGTTAAATGGCACAACCTGGCCGTCTTCTCGAAAGTCTCAAGGGGGATCGAGGGGTACATGGATCATCATGGATTCGCCACCCTGGAAGACATTATAGGATTGACGCATAGGAGGTGGAAGTGATGCCTTTTCAGATGGAGGTCCTTCCGGTGGTGGAGGTTGTGAATGAGTCGAGTATGATCTCCAGCATAATAGTTCAGCCCGACGATTCCCGGCGATGGCTCTCGATGATGCCGGGTCAATTCATCATGGTGTGGATCCCGGGGGTGGACGAGGTTCCCATGTCCGTCTCAAGCGTGGGCGGCGATCCGATCGGACTGGGGATCACTGTTCAGAAGATCGGGGAGGCCACGGACGCCCTTTGCTCTCTGGAGGAGGGATCCTTGATAGGCATCCGCGGTCCCTACGGAAATGGTTTCACGATTCCCGACGACGGCTCCGTTGAACGGGTCATCGGTGTCTCCGGAGGTGTAGGGGCGGCTTCGACCGTAATGGCAATGGAGAGAGCGGCGGGTACGGGAATCCATACCGTCAATCTTGTGGGCTCCAGATCTGCGAATATCATGATATACAGGGAGAGATGGGAAGATATTTCCGATTCCGTCCGTTTCTCCACGGATGATGGTTCCTTCGGTCATCACGGTTTCGTCACCGATCTTTTAAAAGAAGAGCTCGGGAGGATGAACCGGGAGGATCTTGACACGGCGCTGGTGATAACATGCGGTCCGGAGGCGATGATGTCTGCGGTTCACGGCATCCTGAAAGAATTCGGGGTGAAAGGGCAGTTCTCCCTGGAGAGGCTGATGAAATGCGGTCTCGGTGTGTGCGACTCATGCTCCGCTTCCGGGAAGAGGGTGTGTCAGGACGGACCCGTTTTTGGTTCGGACGAGATCGATCTGATCGAAGAGTTCGGCAAGTCCCACAGGGACAGGGCCGGAAGAAAGCGCTCGCTCGGGGAGTGTGTATGATGAATAGGAGAATCAACGCGGTCATGATGGTCCTCGCCGCATCCGCTCTGATATTGATCACCTCGTTTCAGGGGGCGGCCCAGTCCGCTACTGCCGTCAAGGACGGAGATCCTCTAGACATATATCTGAGGAAATCCGGAACGCCGAGGATCGCCTCTATGAAACTATATCCTTCCTTCTATCCGGAACAGGAGAACACCACCGAATTCGTCCAGGTTCTGGAACCGAGGGGTTCCGACAACGACCGGGTGGAGATGTTCCTTCCAAGGTCCGAGGATGAGAACGACAATTCATTCAAGTACAGACCTAACGGATCCGTGCAGGGCAGATACTCATTTCATATTTCATGCTCGGTCCCAAACGATGTCGAGGTTACAACCTACACCCTGCGCGTGTTGATCGAGATGGATTACGAGCGTGGATCAGAGTTCCAAACGGACGATGAATATCATTTCGATGTTGTCGGTCCGTCAGACGGCCAGGCTCGCAAGATATCCGGCGAAATCGATATGAATCCGGGTGATTTCGAAAGCTTCTCCGGTCAGAAGGGAGGAAGGATAAAGGTCACCCTGATCAAGGAGGATTTCTCGGATACCAGGCTGACTATCTACATGGGATACCTCAACAAGACCTCTCATTTCACCCTCCCGTTCTCCCGTTTCAGCGCCGATGCGGCGGTCGATGATGACAATAACGGATGGACAATACTGATAATCGCGGGCGTGATCGCTGTTCTGGGAGTTGTCGGGTATGTCCTGTACGATCAGTACAGAAAAACAGCATCCGAGAAGTTGAAGAAGGAAGAGGAGGAGAGATCCCGCTCAAAAAGAAAGGGCAGAAGAAGGGGAGGAAGATGAACGTCACCCTTGATCTGAGATGCGGCGTGTCAGGCGACATGGTCCTTGGAGCCCTTCTTGAATGGTACGGAAGATCCGGTGATGCCAAAAGGATTATAGATGATCTGGAATCTGCGGCGTCCGTTATGAGCCCGACCAGGGTGAAGCTATCCGGGGTGGACAGGCACGGATCGCACGCGTCCCGGATAAGCGTTTCATGGGACAAGATGGAAAGGGATTCCGTCATGGGCGAGGATATGATAAACATCATGGAAGAGGGGCTTTCCAGGATCTCCATCGATCGGGCGGGGAGGGAGATGACCATGCGGATACTCAAGAACATCCTCGATGCGGAATCCATTGCCCACATCGTCAACGATCTGGGCGAGGTTCATCTCCACGAGACCGGGACACCGGATACTATCGTCGACGCCGTAGGTATCGGAATCCTCTACGACAGGCTTGAGCTTGATGGGGCATGGATACAGGGAACCCCCATTTCCCTTGGTTACGGGACCGTGGAAACCTCACACGGAGTCCTTGAGGTTCCGGTCCCTGCCGTGAGGTCGATGATAAGGAACCTCCCCGTGAGGTCGGGACCGGTCCCGGGCGAACTGGCAACTCCGACTGGTGTGGCTGCCGCAAAGGCCCTGGTCGAGATATGGCTGGACAGCAGGGAGGGCGGGGATAACATCCGGATCCCGGGCGAGATTGTCGGCTCCGGTGCGGGAATGCGTGCGTACCCGAACCCATTCAGGAATGTCCTCGACCTATATCTGGAGGATCGTTAATGGCTGAGAAGTTCGATCTCATCAAGGACGGGAAAAGCGTCGATGTGTCCCTTGAGAAGGACAGGATCGAGGTTGACGGGACCATGCACGAGGTCGTTTCGGTATCGATGGGAAAAGCAAGGAGGAGGACCACATTTCAGATAATACTGGCGATCCTGGCCCTCGTCGCCGCCGGATTGATAACGTTCCTGGCGGTGAACGCCCTTTTCGTGGGCGAAGGGGAAAGCAGACCTTATCGCGATCTCGAAAGGGAATATCTGGTGAACTTCAGATCGGAACCCTCCATGGACTCAAGCGGCATGTTCCTGACAAGGGACGGATCCTTCCTGCGGGATATATCATCGGAGATCGATATGAATTCCGACGGCACCGAGGACATATACGTGGTTGAGGACAGCATCAACGGAAGTGTCAGCCTTCATATGATGTGGTACGGGGATTCGAGCGATCTCTACACCAGGGATATTTCCGTATTGAAACTTGGGATCAGATCCGCATCCGCGTTCAATGTTCAGATCGTCTCCATCGTCGTTCTGCTTGACAACAGGATGGTTGGAGAGAGTGTTGATCTGATCGACGATCCGAGCATCAAGACGTCGGAATTCCGGGGAAAGAGGAACATCGAGATTGAGGTCGACAGAACGGTCATGGGGGAAGCTAGGAACATGCAGAGCGGGGAGATTTCCAACAGGAAGGGATGCCTTATCGTGATAGATTTTCCCGATGGTATTTCCGAGGGAGAGATGGGCCTTGACGTGCAATGGGGCCCGGGATATTATCACGACACTACCCTGTTCGAGGAATTCGGGGCGGTGATCATTCTGGTGTTCGTCATTGCCGGCGGGATCCTCATCTACCTGAGAATGGCAAGGGAGGAGAGGGCTTTGATCGTCATAACTCCCTATGAGGAGATGTACTTCTTCGGATACGTCGAGGACCTGAAGAAGCTGTACTATGATCTGGCCAGGATAACGATACCCAGGATGAAGAAGGACGAGGCGGAAGGGGAGACCGGCCGTCCCGGAATTTCCAAAGGCAGCGATCTGTTCGATCGATCCACGGCCCGGGACATCGAGAAGAAGCTTAAGAACTATCCGGGAGGATCCGGAAGGATGATAGTACACCAGTGTCCCGAATGCGGGGGCAACGAGCTGTACTTCGAATCCGGTTTCATGACCGGATACGTCTACCACTGCAAGAACTGCGATTACGTGGGATCCCTGGTGATAGAGAAGGAGATCGACTTCTCCTCGGAGGAGTGATCGGGTGTATTATTAATCCGCAATCACTTATCGAATCCGATGCCGGGGGTTCAGAAGGGAATCATACAGACATCCCAGGCAGGATGGCTCAGGGATTGGCACAGGTATCTGATCAATACCTACTGCGGGGAATGCAGGGACGCCCTTGAGATCGGATGCGGGGAGGGGAGGGTGATGGAGAACATATCCGATATAATCAGGGTAAAGGGAATAGATATCGACGGGGATCAGATCCAGAGGGCGGCTTCCAGGGGTTTCGATGCCGTGGTAATGGACGGGCTGTCGACGGGATTTGAAAACTGGAGCTTCGATCTGGTTTACTGCTCCTTCTATCTGATGTGGTCCGGTGATATCATAAAAGCCCTCGAGGAGATGATGAGGATCGGCAGGAGCAAGGTCCTGATCATGTCCGAACCCATATGGTCCCAGAGTATCGTTAAACCCGCGGAGCTTCAGCAGATAGTCGATGGGGTCATGGCAGAGCTCGGGAAGGACCGCGGAGATCCCGATGCGGGCCTCGAGGTTGTGGGTGTTCTAAAGGATCTCGGCGCGGATTTTCGTTTCGGATTCGTTCCCAATGACACGTCACCGGTGGAGACGGAGAAGAACGTGGATATCGAGCTGGACTTCCTCGACGACCGGGGGATCCACATTGACGTCGATCGCATCGACATATTCCACATACCGTTCATCTGGGCAGTGGTGGATCTCTGATGCATGCATCACGATCAGGATGAGAGGACGTCCAGGCAGATGTAGTCGTCGGTTTTCCAGGACAGGGGGCATCCGCCCCCGCAAACGATCCGGAGATCGCATTTCCTGCATTTCTTCGGGGTGAACTTCCCGGTCCGGATCCTCCTGCAAACCTTGTGGTTCCATATTTTGTCAAAATCGTCCTTCAGAATATTACCCAGGGGTTCGTAGTAGCTCTGGCAGGGGAGGACGGACCCGTCGGGTTCCACTGCCATGTTGAGCTTGCAGGCCGTGCACTGCTTCAAACCCAGGTCCAGCTCCATCGGGTTCATCAGGCAGTAGGGTGTGGGGGTGTACCATCTGAACTCGAACCCTTCCAGCCTTCCCTTGTCCCTCCCCTCCTTGAGGATATCCTGCAGCTCCTCAATGGAGATACCTCTCGCATCCTTTCCCTTTCCGGAGCGGATGAGTGAGTTGACCGCGATATGCGAAACACCCATGTCCCTCAAAAAGTCCACGGTATCCAGGATCTCATCTTGATTCTCCCTCATTATCGTGGTGTTCGTGACCAGGTAAACCCCCTCCGAGAGAACGTTCCTGATACCTTTGACGGTATCCCCGTATGCCCCCTCCCTCCCGACAATCGAGTCGTGTGTGTCCATCTCGAGTGATCCTATGGTTATCTGGATGTGGTCCAGTCCGGCGTTTACGAGCTTTTTCAGGTATTTCCTGCTCTTCAGCTTTCTGCCGTTTGTGTTCATGCCCGTTATCTGGCCGTTGCCTTCCGCGTGGGCTATTAGCTCGGGAAGGTCGGATCTCTGCGTGGGTTCGCCACCCGTGAAGATGATGTGCGGTATTCCCCTTTCCCAGAGGATGTCGATCGCCCTCTTCCATTCTTCCGTGGAAAGCTCTTTGGAGTCCCTTTTCTCGTTGTAGCAGTGGCCGCAGTCATTGTCGCATTTGTATGTTATCGCTAGATCCATACGATACGGTGCGGTCTGATCCTTATACAAGTCGGACAGATCCGTCTCGATCCCGGACACTATCTCGCCAGTGGTCAGCAGTTTATCGAATTGGCCTCGAAATTCTTTTAGATCCTCTTCCACCTGTCTTCTTTTCACCCTGTACCTATTTCGTATCCTTGATACGATCTCGGCATCGGACAAGCCTGACAGGATGTAATATGCGTAGTAGATTCCGGTCCCGTTGAGGATCAGCATCCTGGACGCGTCCATTATAAGGATCCCCTTCTCCTCGCTGTCGATCCTCAGGTGGAATCTCTTCCCGGCGAGATCCCCTTTCCCATGGAAATGATGCACCCCTACTTTCAGGGATTCCCTTTTCCAGAACGGACTCATCAACGCCCACCCCCCGCACAGGCGCAGGCGCATGCACAAGCGCATGCGCACCCTCCGCCTCCCCCGCCGAAACCGCCTCCACCCCCGCTCGAGGGGGGGTGCAGGCTTTGCACGATGGAGGTGGTCAAGCTGGATGTTGATCTGACTACCCCCTTGCTCATTGCCTGGATATTGTTAACGTAGGATTTGGTGAAGCCGCCCAGATTGACGTCGGGAGATCTTCCCAGCCTGCTGTGGTGGTATCCGGGTATGAACACGGGATATATGTGCACATGCACCCGGTCGTCGAAGTCGTCAACAGCCGACATCCACTCTCCGTTCGCCTGGATCTTGCTCTGAAGCTCTGCTTCGTCGACGGATCCCTCCACGTCCTTCCAGGCCTTGTCAATTATGGACCTGTAGTACTTCTGGGTCTTGTTCTGGGAGAATCCCGTCATCATCTTCTCGACCTCCTTGATCATGTTCTCCATGGCGGTCTTGACCTTTTCCTCATTCAGTGTACCGGATTCTCTGATCGCGTCGAATACATCTCTCTCGTAATCCTTGGTCAGGACGGATCTGAAATGTTTAATGAAATACGGTTTCTTTCCCTCCTTCGGTTCGATCGATCCTTTCTTGATCATTCCGTACAATATTGTCGCAAGGACCCTGTTAAGCGGAAGCTCCAGGACCATGGCGGCTTCGGGCGCGGTCAGACCGAATCTCGGCCCCGCTCCCGGAGGGGCCACGGATGGCCTGAAGTAATCCCGTTTATTCTTGTATGATACGGCAATGATCACGCCGATCACAACTGCGATCAATATGAACGGGAGCAGCATTATCAGAAGGGTCCAGTTGAAATAGAGCCAGTCCAGGAACTTTGTCCAAAGGGTTTCCCTGTAGTACTTGTCGACGTATTCCTTCGGAAAGGCGATCCCGGTATCGCATTCGCCCCTGGAGATATCCCTGGGCGACCTGTCGCCGAAATCCCAGGTAAGTTGGATTTGATCTCCGATCCTCTCCTCGGTGTCCCATTTCCTGTTGTGCCAGGCCGTGTTGTTCAGGTCGGGAACGGTTGCGGGCAGGATCATGGTGACCGTCAGGTCCCCCGTGTCCCCCCTCTGATAATCCGAGTCGAACCACGTCGGCCTGAACTGCGTGGACACCATGGATCTGTTGTTCGGGCTCTCGTAAACCATCCAGTCGCAGATGATCCCGAACCTCAGCTCTATCCGATCCCTCGATCCCGCGTTTACGTGGACCTCCACTCCGATGTCAATATATGTGGATTTCTTGATCGTTTCCACGGGTCTCTGGCTCACGACCTGGCCGTTGTCGATGATTTTCACATTCGCCCAGGCCGTGGACAGCCTGTAATGCCTGTTCGGCAGGCCCACGTCAACGATATCGAATCCGCTCCCGTGATTGGCGAATATGAAAAAGTAGGTTATGTCCGCCATCCCGTCCGTTCTTATCCTGACCCTGACCTCTTGCTTAAGAACCGAGAAGTCGTACTCTGCGGCCTCCGCCTCGCGGGTTGTTGATATCAGAATCAAACCGGATCCGACGATAAGCACAAGTACAATTATCGCTCTGAGAAATCCCCTGCCCTGCATATTGCTCTCTCCCCTATCTGCAACCGATCACACGTGAAACACGTTTCAACGATATAAATGGTGATACCTGGAAGTGGCGGAGCCTGGCCCTACCATTTCGCCTCTTCCTCGAGGGCATAGACATCCCCGCAGTACTGGCATTTCACTATCATGCCTATGTCCGTCAGGCGGACGCTTTCGGAGGAGAGAGGGGCTGAGCATCCCTTGCATTTCAGCTCCTTCGTCGTTCTCTTCCCCCCAACGAGATCATCGCCGTCTATCCTGATCTCCTGTTTGATCTCGACGGATCTCTGGGCCTTCTTCCGCTCCAGATAGACCACGATGGCGATCGGGGCGGATCCTATCAGGAGGAGGATTATCCCGATGATCAGCGTCGGTATGTCCATCGGGGATGACAGTCCAGCGATTATGAAGATCAGAGCCAGCAGTATAAAGAGTACTCCCGGAGCAACTATGATCCCGATCAGCCAGCCCTTCATAGATCGGGATAAATCGCTGAACCGATAAAATCTTTATTACAATTAACACCGGATGAGAAAATCGGTATTACCTGGGGGGTCCTGATCATCATTCATCCTCTATTATGAGAGTATTGGAGACATTGGTGCAGGTTTCCTTCTCGATCTCCGGGACGAGCAGGGATTTGGCCTTGATGACCTTCTCCACTTCCCTCGATCGGATATCGTACAGCGTCTCGAAATCGTTCTGTTCCATGAGCGACACGTCATACTCAGGGAATTCGGATCTGAGGAGGTCCTCCTCGTATCCTTCCACGGGTTCCGAGTATTTTATGATAAGGGAACCTTCCCTGTTCCTCCATCTCTTGATCTCTATGGGTCTGGAATGCGCCTTGTGGGAGATTAAAGGTCTCTTAAGGCATTTGGCAACATCCATAACATCTTAAATGAGATAATCTGATATTTTAATCCATCCGAAAATCAATGTTCAATCCGGTTATTATGATCATTGGTTCAAGGAAAAATTACGGGAAAGATCCTTTTTCAGGAAATAAAATATGATTTTGATAATCAAGGGTCTCTATCCACGAAAATATGGTATTATTTGCATGTCTTTTTTTTTGAAGGGGGGTTCCATGATGACCGATTCCGGCGTAGGGGATCGGAAATATTTATGACATAATCTCGGACAGATGGACATAAGAAGGGACGGATATCAATTAAAACAATATATATTGTTAAAATGGATATATTCTTTCGGTGTTGAGGAAAATGAAGGGAAAAACGAGGAATGTTCTACCGATCTGTTCGATGATCATTCTGCTGCTTCTATCATCCGCAGCCGTTGGCGGAAAGGACGGATCGGGTGATAAGAGTGATGCTGTCGATGAGATTCTGTACAATCCGGATATCGAACCGATGTCCACTGATGATGTCGGGAACGGGGTGGGGGCCGAGATCGATAGGAGGGATGAATCGGAACCCGTGATATTGAGCCTTTCGGGAAAAACCGGTGAATCGGACCTTCCCTCTTTCACGATGAAACCGGTGAATGCCAAAACGTTCATCGCAAAGACCAGTTCGGAGACCCGGGCGTCCGATGAGGAGAAGGAGACGGGACCATCCGATTTCGGCAACGGATCCGTATTCCTCAGACCCAACGATTCGGTCACGGGAACCCTTACCTTCGATCCCGTCAACACCGAAAACATGGATTTCAGGGACTGGTTCAAGCTTGATGCCGATGACGTTGATCCGGAGGCCCTTGCATCCGGAGGGACCATACTGGCTGATTTCAGCGTGAATTCGTATTCAAGCGTGTCGACGATGTACGAGTTCTCCGTCAACGAGACCGGCTCCCTCGTCGATTACTATGCGGATTTTCTGAGGCTGATCGTGTTCTACCGCGACATCGCCGGGGGATTCAAATACATAGGCGGGACGGAGTTCCTCTATGACGACGGCGTCGACAGCGACGGGTGGTACCACGATGACAACTGGACATTCGATTTCGAGACGCCGATACCTTCGTATACCGATGAGGACACAGATGGATTCACCGACGGTCTGACGGAATGGGGATGGTACTACATAGGACTTGCATGGGATTTCTACATCACCCAGGAAGCTCCCGACAGGGACGGTTTCACCATCGATTATACCTTCTCTTTCAACACCGGCACCAGAAACGATACGGATGAGGCGGGAAACGACTGGTGGAATGCCACCGCGGAACTGCCCGATGATGAAAAGTTGCTCGATTCGCAGTACGAACAGATCGACTGGTACGAGCTTGCCGGATCGGATTCGAACAAGCACTGGAACATAACCTTCGTGGTGAACAGGACGTTCGGCCTGGCCGGTGTTGTGGGAAACGAGTTCTGGGACACGTTCGTTCATGTTCTTTTCATCTATTACTGGTGGGGAGAGGATGAGGAGTGGAACACCGATGACGACGGATGGCGATTGGGAATCCCGAGCATCATATGCTTCGGTCTGACGGGAGGGATCTATTCCAACTACTCGGTGGGTTGGTATCTGGAGCGTCCCGTCGGAGAAATACCGTTCAGGCAGGTTTTCGTCGGGATATACGTGGAGCCCATGGTGATCGTCGGTGAGGGTCAGGATTTCTCGTTCAGGGATCCCTACTTCACGACGATGGCAAACTACACTTTGTGGACGAGGATCGTCGAGGAGATCCCGAACAATCCCCCGTCCGTTTCGGATCTTGTTATCGAATCGGATTACACCCAGAGGGAGGTTGGGGGCAACTACGACAGCATGTTCAATTTCTCGTGTGTGTACACGGATCCCGACAACGATCCCCCGGAAAACCTGCTTCTGTTCATAGATCCCGATACCCAGGATCAGATCGAGATCGATATGCTTCGGGGGGAGGTGGATACCGGTGATGACGACTACACGGACGGAAAGGAATACAGGATGAGCCTCATGGGGGATGAGATAGGAGAATCCGAGACCCCCCATATCGTCAGGATATATGCCACGGACATGATGGGATCGAACTCCCTGAGGATATCGCGTCCGTCACCCCCCCTCTACAACAATGTGACCCTTCTGGTATGGGATGACAATCCGGTTTACCTTTATGATCAGTGGAACGGTATAGAACCGATCTCCGAGGACGATCCAGCCATATTCATCTACCTGAACTATCTCGACGACGGCCCCTTTGCGGATCCCGAGAACGATTTCTCCGGATTCAGGATCAGGAATGCGACTACGGGTGAATGGGATACTAGTTTCGACAACGATCTCCTGCACATAGATGTTGTGGATGACGGGTTCGGTTCATGGCATCTGCTGGTGAAACCGAAGCTCGATCAGAGCGGGGAGGCGGAGATAACGCTTCTGGCCGAGGATGAACATTCCTCGATATCGCTGACCACAGGTATCGAGGTGAGGCCTGTCAACGATCCTCCCGTCGTGAGATACCTGGAGTATGACGGCAGCGAGTACCCTGTTGAGTACAGCCTCGGGAGATATTACATCGATATCAGCGAGGATATTCTGACCGTCGAGGACAGGGAATACCTTTTCAGCGTTATTGCGGGCGATGTTGCCAACGAGGACTCGACCCTCACCTACATGCTCGATGAGTCCCAGACCGATGACTGGAAGGGATCATTAAACGTCGACATCACCCGGGGTGAGATCAGGCTGATCACCAACAATGACGACGTTGTCTCGAAGAACGACAAGATAGTCGTTTCCGTCGATGACGGTGGAGCGGGAGGGAAAGTATATCTGGAGATCATTCTCGATCTCCGCAATGCGAACGATGATCCCGTAATCGAACTGCCCGACAATCCGGAACTCGTATACACCCAGTACGAGGAGATCGAGATAAGACCGACCTTCTCCGACATCGATCCGGGAGACGTTCTGACACTTGACATCAACATGGATCACGACATCGGGGAGTACACCGCGGTTACGGACATTCTATCGGAGGCGGATCTGGCGAAGGGGAGCGAATGGACCTTCAGCATGGTGACGGGAGAGTTCAAGTTCGACATCGACGACCAGGATATATGGAGATCCGGAGACGAGATGCTCGACGAGAGGGTTATAACCCTGGCATTCGAGGTGTCGGATTCCGGCGGTGGAAAAGATATCGTGACGATCGATCTGACATTGAAGGATCTGAACGAGGCTCCTCTCCCTCCCCAGATCAACTATGAAGTTTATGACGAGGATCCTGATACCCCCGGGATCCAGGGTTACACAGTTTCCTTCACATCGTCCGAGGCAACCGATCCGGATCTTGACGAGCTTACCTATAAGTGGGATTTCGGCGACGGAAAGAGCGGTGAGGGTATGGATGTCGAGCATACGTACGATTCGGCAGGTACATTTACCGTTTATCTGACCGTTTTCGACGGTGAGTACACTTCGGATCCGGCATCTTCCGTTGTCCAGATATATCCGATCATAATTATCGATGATCCGCCTTCGAACGGGAATGATTTCAATATCTTCCTGGTGATAATACCGGTACTCATAATCGTTCTGATAGGCGGAGGCATCGCGGCGTATTTCATGCTGATAAGGAAACCTGCGGGGGAAGAGGAGGTCCGGGAAGAAGCGGCGGGAGAGGGTACCGGCTCATGTCCGAACTGCGGTGCATCGGTCAAGAGCGACTGGTTCATTTGCCCTGACTGCAAGAAGGAGTTGTAGGCTCACATGGATCCGGAAAGACCGCAGTAAGGGCAGGTTATCGTGTGGGATCCCACGGGGATCTCAAGATGCCCTCCGCACTGCGGGCATTCCACCGTCATCATACCGGCATGAGGCTGCGGGTGTGCCGGCTCCTGTGCACGGTGGTGGGTATGCGCTGGTGCATGGTGTTGGGGCGCATGCGCATGATGCTGGGGAGCCTGATGGTGATGCGGTACGCCTGATGTGCCCGCATGCGGGTGATGGCCCGTATGCACCTGCGGTGCTGCGGGGGCTGTCCAGGGTTCGTGCGGCTGGTGCAGGTCACCCTCCATGTTCTTCCTCACCAGCTTCTTCGCGCGGTAGTAGGCGACGATGGTCAGGATGAAGGCGGCAAGGATCACCATCCAGAGGAAGAATAGGGAGGGTTGAACGTATTCCTCCGAGTATTCGCCGATAAGGATCAGTCCGGGATTTATGATCACCAGCGCGCCGCCGATCACCATGAAAACGGTGATCATCGTGGAATTGATATTGGTGACCTTCCCCTCCCTGATCTTCTTGTTGGATGGTATCAGAAAAAGGATAATGAAGATGATGAGGCAGAGAGCCACTGCCGATTCGGACAGGGGGATGAAGAAATCGAACTCCGTCATGCGTGAACCATCCGAATGGGTCACATGAATACATATATAAATCAATTATGGGAGCTGGAAATGATCGATCCCATGGAATGTCCAAGATGTATTGCGATCCCCGATAGATTTTATAATAATTGGGTTTATTGATCCTGGTGAAGAGATCGAGGATACTGTTTGATGCCTTCAAGCCTGCGGGGAAATGGAATGAATGACAGGAAAATAAAAGGGACTGGCCTCCTGAGGTTCTTGATATTCTTGATATCTCTTTCGATCTGTATTATTTCGGGGATCGTTTTGATCGGATTACTGGTTGAACTCGGTTTCTCCATCATTTTCGCCGTGATCCTCGAGGTCTTCTTCATTCTCCTCATCGTCTACATCCTGCACAGGAATATCAAACGGATCCTCGGATGGATCTCGGGGGCCGATGAATTCGAGGTCGGCGGGGAGGAGTAGAGTATGTTCATGAACCGAAAAAAGATATTTACGGGCCAATGATATTTGAATATGATGAAAGAGGATTCTGTAAGGAAAGATATTGCCGTGATTGTCCTCATAATTTCGATCTGTCTAATGATCGGTGTCGTCTCCTCCGTATCGATTATAATACTTCTTGAAGGTCAGGATGAGAGAGATGAGGTTATCAGAATGGGCAGATCTCATTCTTTGGGATCAAGACCCACTGCTTGGATGAGGATATCGGGAGATCCCGATGATCCCTGGAACCTGTCATTCGATTTCAGCGATTCATGTGATCACGATTTGGATGATCTCTCATATTCAATCGATTTCGGGGATGGAGAATGGATTAACGGGACCTCCGAGGTGATTCTGGATCATACGTATGATGAGTTGAAGGGTTACTGGATCACCCTTACCGCCCGGGATTCCGTCGGATTGAGATCCAAGATGATTTTTCAGTTCGTCGATCTTCGTCTTATGGGGGATCTGACCCCGGTTGCGCATGTGAACAATGGAGAGGACGGATTGAAATGGCTGAAATCGGAACAACCCGTTATGCTGTCTTCACGGGGATCATATGATATCGACGGAGAGATCACGGGTTATTACTGGGACTTCGGTGACGGAACCCATATCGATGGATACACGAATGGGTGTGTCGTTCCACATACCTATGAAAATCCCGGATCTTACACTGCTACGTTGTTTGTCAGGGATGATGACGGTTATGAATCCAATACGGAAGTCGAAGTCGTGATCCTCGCGAGTGGCTGTTAATATCATCGACCACTCCGTTCTTTACATTTATTGTTGTTTAATTATGGAAGAAAATCGAAGATCAGTTGATGAGAGAAATAATTAAATTCAAGGGATTGATCCGATGGGAAATCTTTTCTATGGAATGGTCCTTATTATTTGGTTGCGGAGATATGGAGAGATGAGTTGATGTCGACAAGGAAGAAAGATATCATCAATGAATCAAGGGTTTGTTATTATACGACTCCCAAGTCCCAGAGATCATTCATCAGAAGTACATTCTACATATATGATTGCAAGGGATCGATAAAACTCCATAAACGCTTCATAGAGTTCGATTCCGATCGATATCACATCGAGATCCCCTTGAGGGATATCGTAAGAATGGGAATCGGCAGGTTCAGCAGATTTCAGAAGCCCGTCACTCTGAATTTTTTGATGATCGAATACAGAACCCCAATGAAGAGGATCAATACAATATATATCACTCCGACGATCTCGGCCGTAACGTTTGTCTGGAATACGAATAAGATCGTTAAAGCGTGGTTCAATGACATACTGAAGTTGAACAGACGAATAAAAGTTATCGAGAGCAAATACACTCAATAAGAAGGACCATCACTTCGATCCTGCATGAATGGGGAAAATGATATTAGTTGATAAGATGATTCCCGGAATGGCGCAAGAAGGAAAATATTGAATGTGATTTTATATGAACATTGATAAATATCTCAGTCGTAGGAATGTCTTATTATTCATTTTTGTATATCCGATTATATTTGATGTAATAGTTATTCTCGTCTATTTCGGATTGGGAAGTATCGTTACAATTCCTGATCCCCTGTTATGTTTATTTATATTTATCATGGGTATATTTTCATTAATTTGGATTATTGGGATGATTTTCATAACATTTTATGCAATTATTTATTTATGTAGAGTAATAGTAAAAAAGGTGAAGAAATATTACAAACAAAAACAAAGGAAGAAATGAGGGCTTGACAAAGAACATGTTAAATGAATCTGCAAAAGAGGAAAAGATAAATTGCGTTAAGGTGATTCCCGAAATGGCGCTAACCGGAAAATCTGGAGAAGAGAAAAGACATATATAGACTCTAATACGAGGTGGTAAATCTAGATATGATGAAATACATCGTTTTTATCTATACGAATTGGAAAAAATGAAAGAAAGAAGAAATTGAAGCCTCATCTCTATCACAATATCGATTTTCAAACGGTTGGAATGTTAGATAATATTATTAACAAGATATGGAAATTATGTGAAAATAATTTAATTATAAACAATATCAAATGGTATTTTTTTTATTATTATTTTGTAGTATATTAGAATTTATCAATATTATATTATAATGTACATAATTCAATAAATATATAGAAGAATCATACAACAAATTTATATTATTATGGAAATTATTTATAATCTTATTGTCTCTATTTAAACAAAATAATAAAATATTTATTCTGGAATAAATATTACATTTTGGTTAAGATAGTTGGGTGACGTATATGGAAACAAAATATGTAGTAATAGCCGGTATTATTGTGCTATCATCAATGGGATTGATAATATCTATTCCATTTTGTTCTGCGAATACGGAGATTTCAGTCGGACCTTCTGGAGATTTTAAAAGTATTCAGGATGCGATCGATTTTGTCAATAAACTGCAGGGATAATTCCGGAGTAGTAACGTCATGAAACGTCGGGTTGTTGTTACTGGTGTCGGGTTGGTGACCCCGCTGGGCACCGATACCGATGCTACCTGGGATGCACTGGTTAATGG
>JBLIRG010000016.1:0-52330 GCA_049472195.1 Thermoplasmatota archaeon | reverse complement strand
TGAGTAATTGATCTGACTTACCAATTAGATGTATCGTAAAACAATCCCCATGTATAAAGGAGAATAACAGACTTCCTTGAATTGCATACAATCAGCTTATTATTGATTATTCATTGTTCATAAACCAAATAATAAATAATCAATAAGGTAATATCAATTATCGGGGGATTAAGAAATGTCGTCCGGATTGATAAAAGTAAATCCACAAGTATTAAAAAAAATGACCGCAGATGGCGGAGCGGGAATTGCATTAATATTTAGTTTTTTTTCATTCAGGAGTGCAGTAATCGATGGTAGTACAATATCGCTGCTGCTGGGAATTGCATTGATATTACTATCGATGATAATCCATTTATGTAGAAATATCAGTAATGAAAAATACAGGGAAAGTAAGATAAAAGGAGGAGGGATCTCTGAGGATATCGGCGAAAAGGTCATTCATAAAACACCAAATAAATTAACCATTATTTTTGACTGATAATTTTCCACCGATCCGAGATCCTGATTTTATTATTCTTCAACTATCTCAATTCTCTGTTCTACCCGAGAATTGTCATTAACAGACTTATCACCTTTTCCCTTGTATATGAATGTCAGGAAAATAATACAAATAAATTCGCATATTATCAATAATATCAGAAATACAATGACATATGGATTTTCACCGTCACTATGTGTTCTTAATCTGACTTCCCTGATATCCGATGAATTTTTCCCGTCTGATATGAAGTACCTCAATTCATCTTCCGATATCTTATCCAATTCCTCATCATTGAGATCAAGAGTATATTCATTTGAATTCGAATCCCATTCCATCAGATAGCGAGTTGTATTATAATCAATACCTGTCAATAGGAATACAAGTTCCACTAGCATATCCTGGTAATTCAATTTCAGAGCATCTAACACGGGGAGGGTAAACTGACCCCCATCATCTGTTTTCAAGAAATTTAATTCTTTAATATTAAGATCATTCCATGTTGCTTTATATGTAAAGGAATCAAAGATCGAAACGATCTTTCTGAGTGTCGAGTTGATTCTTCCTGAAAGATCCGTGGTATGGAAAATGTAACTCAAGTCAAAGTTGCCTGATAATGGAAGATCAATGGCAAAACGAAATATGTCGGATCCATGATGCATCTCACCGGTTGTATGGTTGCCTTCGTCGAACCAGTATTCGATAATAACCTCCTTTATTCCGATATTATCCGTTGCTTCAATAACAAATTCTAATCTCTCACCTGAAAATGCCATTTCCGGAGTAGTATCATTTAATAGAACCGGATCGTATTCATCTATTCGATTCTCAAAAGATATTGATACCATTTCCCCCTTAACCCAGTTTCCAGACATATCAACGGCGGAGATTCTGTAATTCAATGTGTAATTATCAGATGATTTCGGAACAATTTGGATTCCATATCTGTATGATCCGTTCATTGTTATATTATTTGATTCCTCGTCACCAAACCAGTATTCCAAATATACAGCATGAATATCAATGTTGTCGGTTGCGTATACAAATAAATTGATGACATTATCCACCACCTCGATTTCATTTTCATGGTAATCACTAAGGACAGGAGGGTCATTGTCTACAATGGAGAGAGAAACGGTATCGGACCAAACCCAATTTCCAGAGATATCCGTGACATTAAAAAAATATTGAAGATGACTAACTAATGAATACGGAATGACAATTTCGATCGAATATTCTCCACCACGTGAGTGATCCAGGATTTCCTTCTTCATAATGTCCGGATTATACCAATATACCACGATAACCTGTTGAATTTCAATATTATCCGATACATTTACTTTAAAGGTGAAAGGATCTCCCGTATATGGTCGGGGTGTAGTATGATCATGGATCAGATATGGTTCAATATCATCGAATATGATGAGATCTTCCTGTGATGAAATGATGCTGTTATTCGATGTATCTGTTGCAAGTATTTGGTAATGAAGGTAATTTTGTTCATCGATTGGTATATCCAGCTCATATTCGAACAAGGTGCGATTGATCTGATACATGGGAACTCTGATATGTGATTTGCCATCAAACCAGTATTCCAGTCTGACAATATCAATTGCAATGTTATCATCGACCCGGGTTCTGAATGTTAATTTATCCCCCGTTTGGAAGTAGTCAGGTGTCAGATCGTCGATAATGATGGGATAATCATTATCAATGATATTGACATCCACAGTTTCTGTCTCAATCCAGTAACCCGTGATATCCCGTGCATGAAACGAATAATGCAAATCTGCCAAGGAATTCGATGGAATGATTATTGTCATTTCATATATATCGGAGGCTGAATTGAACATGGTGGAATTAATGACCGGTTTGGAATCAAACCAATGTTCAACGGTTACCGTTTCCACCGCAATGTTGTCAGTTACTCCGATTCTAAAGGTGAACTCGTCACCGGTAGTACCGTAGCTATTTGTGATATCAGAAGAAAATACCGGTAATCTGTTATCAATAATATCTACACTCACAATTGGGCTAGTTGCTGTTGCGTTAGTGATATATTTATCATAAGCCTGAAAAAAATATTTCAGATTTATAGCATTATTGGGTATAATAATGTTATATGTACAAGTTTTATTCAAGTAATCTATTGGAGAAATATCCATTTCAATACGATTATGGGGGCCTTCGTTAAACCAATATTCGACAATGACGAAATCTGCATCGTAGATGGATACATTGAATTCAAATAATTCACCTGTATATCCGATATTTTGAGTATTGTCCTCTGTAAAAAGTGCCCCTTTAACTAAGATGGAGTTATCGATGGAAAAAATTACGAAAAAAGCTGATAATAATAAAATACACAAGATAATATTGCAAATTTTAATCATATCAAATCCCCCAGGTGTAATTGATACAATAATAAATAGCTTTTAATGATATATAAAAATATCCTTTTTTTCATTCTATTAAATAAATAATCCTATCTCCCTCAAAATGAATGAGGATGGTGATCTGTAATGTCCAAATACAATAGATCGAGAAGATGATATAGTATATGGTTTCATATCTTTGAATGATCCGAATTTAAGTTCATTTCAAAAAAATTTCACATCGCTTATAGATTTACTTTCGAATCCCACAAATATCAAATTGTATGGCTTTAAATGATATATGCGATATTAATCGATATTTATTCATTATAATTTAATTATTATATTTGCCCGTAATTATATATCAGTCCACCTTGGGGGTTAGATCGTCGAGAATTCAGATTTCATAGAGGCGGTCAAACCTAAGCTGAATCTGTGATTCAGCGGAATCTCGAGTCTTGAAAAGGCTCGAGGAGAGTGAAACCCAGCATGGATTTTACGGAAGTCCGATTCCCCAATACCTCATCCAGATCAAGTTAAAGGTTTCTTGAAGATCGTCCTGATCCTTTCCCCGATCTCCTTCGTCTCATCCACGTCGGCAAAGTGATCGGGGAGATCGGGAGGCACTCTCCCGATCCTCCTTGCCGATTCCAGACAGAAGGGATTGTAGGGGAGGAATTCCAGGTTCTCTATACCGAGATCATCCGCAATCCGTTTTATGCCTCTGAGATTTTCCTCCGTGTCCGTGATCCCGGGGATCAGGGGGGTTCGAACCTTGAGATCTATCGATCTCTCCATTGCCAGTCGAGATAGATTTTCGAGGATCCTATCATTCTTCACACCTGTATATTTTTCATGATCCACGGGATCTGACAGTTTCAGGTCGAAATAGACGCCATCGAGATAGGGCAGTATGTTCCTTTTGAATTTCTCCATATCGAAATGACCGCAGGTTTCCAGGAGAGTGTTGGCCCCCTCCTCTTTCAATCTCTTCAGAAGGTCCTCAAGGTAATCGGGGAACATTGTGCATTCCCCTCCGGATAGTGTAACGCCGCCTCCTGAATGCTCGTGGTAATTTCGATCCCTCATCAGGATCTGAACCAGATCGTCAACCGGAATTTCCTTTCCGATCAGATACTTGGCCGATCCCGGACATACCTCGACACAGTCCCCGCATTTACTGCATTTCAAAAGGTTTATGACGAAATTGTCGTCGACAGCATCGGATGAACAAGCCGTGATGCAGTCGCCGCATCCGATGCAGTGAACCGGATTGAATCCTATCTCTATCCCCTCGCCCTGCGTTTCCGGGCTGTGGCAGAAAACACATCGAAGGGGGCATCCCTTGAAGAAAGCCACGGTGCGGATCCCCGGGCCGTCCTCAAGGCTGTGCCGCTTTATACCGGAGATCAGGGGTATCTTCATATTATCCTTCCAGCTTGACACCTAGTCTGTGCAGAAGCTCCCTGGATAGAAAGGCGAACCTGTAAAGATATGTGGGATTCCCCTCGATCGCCACCTCGTCCCTTATGATGAACTGAAGGATATCCTGGTTGCCCGACGTGAGAAGATCCCTGAATGCGTTCACCGTCTTGAATTTGATCCGAACATCCGCGTCCTTCAGATCCTTTTTCGATACATCCATGTCTCCTCCATCGAACACTGCCGATGCTTCGGCCTCCTCTCCCGCCGTGATCGCGATCTTCCCGGAAAAGTTACTGATATTATTCCTGTAGCCCTGATCCAGGCAGAATGCCAGACTCATCTTCTTGAGAAGCAGTTCCAGGAACTTATCCGCCGCCTCTCCCTCAAGCTGCCGTATGAAACCCCTGAAAAAGAACCTAGTAAGCTTCCAATCGATAATCGATGGTATCTTATTTGAGAGCCACCTGAGGAATATTCTGAAAACTCTTAAAACCATTTCAGATCCCCCCTTTCTTTATTCCAAACCAATCATAATCGACCATTTTCTTTCTATCGAGATCGTATTCCGTTCTGTTTATTATCTCCTGTTTCATCTGATCGTTGAGATCCTTAAAATATGCAGTATATCCCGATACCCTGACCAGTAGTTCATTGAATTTCGTATCGTCCTTGAAAGCTTCCGTAAGCGTCTTCCTGTTGATGATATTGAACTGGATCTCCATCCCTCCGGGACCTCCCGATCCGTTGCCGTTGAAATACGCTTTCACCGTACCCTTGAAGTTGTCTATCATCCCATCGATGTCATCGTCTTCAGGAGTATACTTCACATTCAGAGCCATTCCATTTGTTATCGATCTGTTCGGAAGACCCCCCACCGAATGCAGCATCGTCGTCAGGTCTGGAGCGGCCATTGAAACCGGTGTAATCCCGCTTGAAAAATTCTCGCCTTCCGATCTTCCATTGGGGGTGGCTCCCATCAATTTACCGAAACCCGAGTGATTTGTCATCGACCAGTATCCCACTCTGTATCCCCCGCCCCGGTAACTCGTCTTTACCCTGAATTTATCATCGAGAAGATTGATGATCCATTCAACGGTATCATCGGCCAATGGATTCTGGTTTCCGTATTTCGGTGTTTTTGGTCCTTTTAGAAGTGCTTTGATCTTCCTTCCCTTCTCTCCCTTGTAATTGCTTTTGAGGGCCTCTATCATATCTCCCATTTTGATCTTCTTCTTCTCGAATACCCAGTGTTCGATAGCGCTCAATGAATCAGCAACATCCGCCAGACCGATTATGGTCACCCCGGATGAGTTGTAGACGGCGCCACCATCGATCAGATCCACTGCCTTGTCATCTGCCTCTTCCCCATCTATACTGTTTTCGGTCGGACCCTTGAAAAATGATGATAGAACAGGGGTCGGATAGATCCTCTGGTGAACCTCTCCGAACACATCGTTCAGGGACGTGGTCCTTTCCACCATGAGATCCAGATGCCTTTCGAATGCACTTCTCAATTCCTCGATATTCTTGAAATTCACCGGGTTGCCGGTCTTCACGCTGTGCTGTTCCTTCAATTTGGTATGTCTGTGCTTTCCGTTGAAGAGGGTCATCTCGAGAATTGAGGTGAGGTTCAGCATGATCGCTGAACTGTTGAGATATGACCGGCCGCAGCTGCAGGGTTCTACACAGCCGATTATACCATAATCACTTGCATCTTTCCCGTATACCCCTCTCGCCTCAAGGGCGTCGATTATCGATCTGTCATTGTGCAGGGCCGGAGTTGCTCCCGTGGTCACATTGACCCTGCACAGGCTCTCGAGATATTCGTCGGTGTTTTTCTCAGGGTGGTATCTTGCATTCAGATTCGGATCGCGCAGCTTCATCAGTTCTATCGATTTCAGTATGAGATATGTCAGATCGTTGACCGCATCCTCTCCCTCAGGAGTGATTCCGCCGATGGTGATCGCCTGGTTCGATCCGGTACCCCCGAACAGCTGCTCCCCGATATCGGGTATCATGGGGACATGGTCTCCGATCTTCAACCAGAGGCAGCAGAGCATCTCGATCACATGTTCGCGGTATGTTCGTATCTTCTCCTCGTCAACCTCATCATTTCCCGTTTTCAGTTTCTCGATATCACTCAGATACAGATCAAAAAGGACCTGATCCAGCCTCCCCAGGCTCATGGCTACGTTGGGATTCTCCAGATGGATGGCGATCCATGTCAGCCAGATCGAGGTCAATCCTTCCCGGATTGTTTCCGGTTTCCTTTCCGCGACATTTCGGAGGGTTCGGGCGATCTTATCGAGATCCTCCATTTCATCTTCATCCATGCCATCGTTCTTCATCGATTCCGCTTCATCGGCCAGGCGGCCGGCAAAGTCAATTATCCCTTCCAATACCAGTTTCATTGCCTTGTGGAATTCCTTCCTGTCCTTATCCTCCGCCTCCCTTATCTTCTTGGAGGCAGAATCCTTCATACCTTTGAATCCCTCGTTCAGGACGCGGGAAAAGTCGGGGATCGTGTGCGAGATGCAGTTGGGTTTGTCCGGTAGGAAAAAGACGAGTCTCTGGGCCAGATCGTAGCCGTCTTTTGCATGTTTCAGACCTTTCTCCTCTATCTCCCTCCTGCCGTATTCCATGATATTGAAGTCCATCCAGTACGGAAAGACGTCACTGTTGAGGATATTGATCTCCTTTTTCGTGATCTCGTATCTGTTCTTTTTCCGACTGTCGATGGTCCTCAGCTCCGGCCATATGGACAACCCGAGAAATTCAGGATAGATCGGAACCCCCCTGTATTTTGTCGTCGTCGATCCCGCAAAGAGATTTCGATCCTTCATACTGAATTCTTCACCCTCTTTATCGTATCCGTGATCGAACCAAACTATTGCATCCTTGTCCTTCAGGATCTGATTGTATACCTTGGCTTTTTGAAGAGGGGTGATCCTTCTCCTGTCGATCAGATCCATATCCCGGTGTATTTCGGTGATTTTCCGGGCTCTCTCGGTGCATATCTCCGGCATTGCCCTGAAATAATCATCCTTGAGATCTTTCACACGGTCTGTGAGTTCTATGCCATCTAAAGAACCGTAATTCAGCATATATTACCCTCCTGATCAGCCTTCTTCAATTTAACAAGGACTATTGCAGATACCCATTCAACACTCCTCGATCGGATAATATATGAAGATAACACCTTAAATATTTTATCAAGGGATTTTTCAATATAAGTGTAAAAAAATGATAGAAATTCATAGGGATGAAAATCAGAATAAATATGAAATATTGGGAAAATATTTTCTATAATATAGTCACATTATTAATGCATGTACGGGGGATTGATATGATAGAATTGCCGAAGGGTAACAGCAGGCTTACGGAGGTGTTCAAAGCCGGTGATGCCGGATCATCGAGGGATTTGAAGGGCGAGTTCTATGTGGATATCCTTACGGGACTTCCCAGTTTGAGGAAACTGAACCACAGAAAGCGGATATCGATCGAAAAGGGAGATCATAGGGGATTCAATACTGTTTTCAGGAAGAAGAAGGTTTTCGGGCATTTCAAGGTCGAACCCGACACCTGCGAGGAACTGGACTCAATCAAGGTTATCAAACTTGATTATTACGTGCCGGAAAATTCCTTCATCATGAATCGAATGATTGACAGAATGCGATGTATAAAACGCAGGAAGCTGTATCTGGGAAGGTACTATCTTCGATTATTCGGAAAACATAGGTTCATGGGATATTTCACGCTGGAAAAGATACCTGCTGCGGATGAATGAAAAAAATGGACAAAATCGGATCCAAAGGGAGCTGACCAGATATTTGAATGGAGTTGACTGCAAATTCCATTGACGAATATTGATATCATTATACTACCTTGTAACTGAAAGATATTATATGGGTGTTGTGATCTCTTGCTCTCATGCACAGCGACTGTACTGTCTATCGGACGGTGGACATTATAGCAAAGAGATGGTCGATGGTGATCATGCTGGAGATCCACAGGGGAGGGGGGGGGCCCAAGAGGTATTCCGAGATCAGGAAGGGACTTTGCGATATCACGCCGAAGGTCCTGTCCTCGAGACTGAAAGAGCTTGAAGGATACGGTCTGATCACCAAGAGGATCGATGCCTCTTCCATACCGATTAAAACGGAATACGATCTCACTCCCATGGGGGAGGAGTTCATCGATGTCATAAAGGGGATCAAGCATTGGGCTCTCAAATGGAAGATAGACAATGATGTCTGCGAGCATCTCGATTGCAGCGACTGCACGCTGTGACTTCAAAAAAAATTTTGTCAAGCAGAAATCTGATTTGTGCTTCAGGTTTCCTTTTGGTAACTTCTCGGTTTATATAAAGGATATAGTATTACTACATGATATGAAAAAGATACCAAGGTGAACGGAATGGTAAAGCGTCAGATAATTCACATCGATCAAGACAGGTGCAACGGTTGCGGTCTCTGTATTCCGGATTGCCCTGAAGGAGCCCTGCAGCTGATCGACGGGAAAGCCCATCTCATAAGCGATATCTTCTGCGACGGTCTTGGCGCCTGCATCGGAACCTGCCCGCAGAATGCCATCTCCACTGTGGAGAGGGAAGCCGAGGAATACGATGAGAGGCTTACGATGGACAACATCATAAGGGCGGGACCCAACGTGATTAAAGCCCACCTGAAACACCTGAAGGACCACGCTCAGACGGAATATTTCAATACGGCGGTGGAGGTTTTGAAGGAGAGAAATCTGGAGGTCCCGGATCTGGGGCCCGATGAAAATTTGGAATGCGGATGTCCGGGTACGATGATGCAGGAGCTCTCACCCGAAAGCGGACCCCGATCATCGGGTGATACCGCCTCAGAACTGAGGCAGTGGCCGGTTCAGATAACACTGGTCCATCCCAAAGCCCCATTTCTGGACAACTCGCATGTGGTAGTAATAGCCGACTGTGTCGCAGTGGCAAATCCTAACCTGCACCGGGATCTGATACACGGGAGGACCGTTCTCATGGGCTGCCCCAAGCTTGACAATGCACAGAATTATATTGACAAGCTTGCGGAGATATTCAAGAGCAACAGGATCAAAAGCGTCACAGTGGCCAGGATGACGGTCCCCTGCTGCGGTGGAATGGTTGCCATAGTCGATGAAGCCATCAGGAGATCCGGAAAGGAGATCCCGATGATCACCGAGATAGTATCCCTGGAAGGTAAGATCCAGTGATCATTTCAAAACGATGAACATGTATATCCCGTGAGCAATTCCGATAATCGTCTCTCCGATGAATAGGCCGATCATTATCATGTATGAGTCCAGTATCCTGAGTGTTACCTGTTGATCAGTCCATCGATTGATCATCGCCCGCCTCTTGAGCCATTTTTCTTCCCAGATGGTTCTGGACAGTCCTCCCAGAAGTAATGTCGAGGTGATGTACATCGGCGCAAACATTCCGATGCCGAACGCCGCTCCCATCCCGGTCAGGAGTTCGACGAAGACCCCTATCATCACTCCAAGGATTAGGAGAGATATCATGATCTTCCCGCCGTAGAGAACCTGGACGAAAGATGCCATTATCTTCGCCTGGGGGCCGAGATGAACGGGATCCTCAAGAAGTATCCTGCTCGACAGAAAGTATGCCCCTACCGCCGCAGCCGGCACCCCCAGAAGGATCCCGATGGATTCCCCCGTCACGAGATGGACGGGCCTCGTCCCGACGTAGAGCCCGTTCTTGAAATCCCACATGATATCCGATGACAGGGATACGGTGGATCCGAATACGGTGGCCCCTAATAGCGCCATAAGAAAGAGCTGGCTCTCTCCCCTGGGGAAAGGAATTACCGGATCGATGAGCTTGAAGATCAGGATCAGCATTGTGAGAACCATTATAGATCCTGCCGATATGGGTATCAATCCGGTTTCTCCGGCAATCTTCACGGCTATCGCTCCGAAAAAGATGGATACGGCCACAAGAGATGCGGAGAATATGATCGACGTTATCGGGGGGAATCTCCCGATGATCCAGAATGCCAGGAATGTTACAGTGAACGTGATCAACATGGCGATGGGGATATGGGAGGGAGGCCATTCGTATCTCTTATTCAGAGATAACAAATTCCGGTCCTTTATATCACTTATCGATCGAAGATCCTTGATAACCACCTTGAATATGGGGGTGCACTTGATCAGGGCCGTGATCCCAGCCCCCAGGATGACCCCCAGCGCCACCATCTGTCCTATGTAGGCTCCTGCCGCGGCCACCGGTGTCAGATTCAGGATGGGAGATCCAATGATTTCAGCCTGTTCTCCGGTCACTCTGAAAGCGTCAAGAGAAACATACCCCCCGGATAATTCCCCTCCGAAGGAGGGCAGATAGACGGGAACACCAAGATAGATGGCAAGCGGGACTATCACCAACCATGTGAACATGGTTCCCAAAAATATCATCAATGCCCCTCGAAATTTCAGGAACCATCCGATGGCGAAGCTGAGTCCCGATATCCCTACGGAAAGTGTGGTGATGGAGGAGGGACGATAAGGTGTATTCAGTATACCACCCCTGAACCAATCAGATGAACCGAGAACCGACGACAGCTTATCGAGGATAGATAGGTTACGTTTTCCCTGACCCACCTCGAACACCGGGAATATCGAAATGAATTTCAGGGACATCATTCCAATGAAAGCCCAGAGAGCGAGTTTAATCGACCTCCGGCCGTATTCTTCCTTTCCACGGGACACCATCTCGGAGATCTCCAGAAGCTTGTAATGGGCCTGGAATCCCGGATTGGGAAGCGGGTCCTCCACGATCCATATTCGCCGGAAAATAATGAAATACATGAGACCGAGGAGACCTCCGAATGCAGCTGTTATTATGGCCAGGACCAGGATATTGGAACCTTCGATGAGGGAGGGGCTGATTATCTGCGCTCCGTTCGGCCCCGGATACAGGTCCGATCGGGTCAGTAGGAAAATGGCGGGGAATGTGAAAACGAAACCCGATACGGCTTTCTCTGCCGCTGTCGCAGCTCCTGCTGATATGTTGATCTCGATAGGCCCCCACTTGAAAACCATTCCGATGAGGTATACTATGTAGAAGGTCCCGAATATCGCCACCCCGGCATTCAGAGCGACATACTGGGTTACCAGCGTCATGGGAAGCCCGACGAATACGATCATCAGAAGGACCCTGGACCAGCGGAATCTCGATCTGTTGAAGCTTTCGCTCCGGTTCTTTTCATCGAAATACTGTTCAAGAAATCCCGTGTTGAGATTTCCATAGACCTCCTGATCGAAGTAATCGAGGGTTCCTGATTCGATCTTCCTGATCCCCTCGGGTGTTGCCGGCCTTCGGTAGGCAGATCTTCTAACCCTTCCGTTCAAATTCCATCCCCGCAATCTTCACATTGAAATGATGAGGATTCACGCATTCAATTGATATTATATGCATTTCAATCTATTTAAATTCAAATAATGGATCGGTCTTGCCCTTAAAACAAGTTACAAGCGCAACATATGAAAGAAAATCCCACTGATCCATGCATGATCTTGTTAACATCACAAATAAACGTGCAAGGCTTATTGGAACAGCAAAGCTTGGAGAGGACCATGATTTCATGGGGGAAGACGGAAATATACGCGACATGCTTTGATACTGAGCAGGAGGCGGTCTATTGGATGGAAAGATCAGAATACTGATCGGGAGGGATCTTCCCGATGATCTTCTGGGAATGATAACGGATGTGGATCCCGGGATCGAGATCGATATATCCCGCGACAGCGACGAGCGCGACAGGAAGGTCGGGGAGGCTGATATCCTTTTCACCCACCGGCCGAAGATCGATATGAGAAATGCCCCGAACCTGAAATGGATACATTTCATGTGGGAGGGTGTTGACCATATACTGGAAGGTGATGATGTCTTTCCCGGGGTGATCCTCACGAATTCCAGCGGGGCCCATTCGATCCCCATCGCTGAACACGTTTTCACCTGCATTCTCAATTTCAGCAGGAAATTCCCGATGTACATGGAATATCAGGAAAGGCATGAATGGCTCGACTGGTGGGATCAGCCACGGACGGAGAGCCTGAACGGAAAGACTATCGGAATAGTCGGATACGGGAGAATTGGCAGGGCCGTGGCGAAGATCGCACAAGGGTTCGGTATGAAGGTCATCGCCCTCAAAAGAGATCCAGATAGATCGAAAAACGAAGGTTTCGACACCCCCGGATGCTGTGATATGAAAGGCTTGATCCCCGATACCATATACGGACCGGAAGGACTTTCAGAGCTCCTTTCGGAATCGGATTTCGTGGTCCTGTGCCTGCCTCTAACCGGGGAGACCTTCCACATCATCGGCTCGGACGAGTTGAAAATGATGAAACGATCCTCGTACCTGGTCAATATCGGGAGGGGGGATCTGGTGAATGAAAAGGCCCTGATAGAGGCATTGAAGGAAGGAGTGATAGCCGGTGCGGGTCTGGACGTGTTCAGTGAGGAGCCGCTTCCCCCGGAATCCGAAATCTGGGACCTTGAAAATGTGATGGTCACTCCGCATTCTTCAACGGGGGGGGACTGGGCTGACGAAGCGGTTTGCAGGCTGTTCGTTGAGAACCTTCGAAGGTACATCGAAGGCAGGGAAATGCTGAATGTGGTGGATAAGAGAAGAGGCTATTGAGTTTGAAGATCACTGCCTCATCACGTGATATACTTCGGTCATATGATGCGGCCTGTATTTCTCTTTGGCAAGACGCAAACCCTCAAGGCCCATGTCGGATTCCCTGTTGATGAACCTGTATTTTTTCGCCAGTATCCGGGCCGCCTCCTTGTTTATTGCCTGATAGAGTCCCCTGACATCCTGGTTTGCCTTTTCATAGTGGATCACAGCCGTGTTCCTGTCCATCTCCTCGTATATGGAGACGGCCTCGATCTCGCCCCCGATCCTCAGAACGATCCCCTTCAGGTCCAGATCGAAGAAGAGATCGATGGCTTTCTTCATGGCAATGTTCTCACTCTGGAGGAGGGGTTCCTCCTCGCAGCCCCGCTGTTCGCACCATCTCTCCATGAAATCCACCACCTCTGAGAAATCATCCTTGCTGATCTCCTCGACGGTATGAGGATAGGTCTTTTGGAATTTGTTCAGGTAATTCCTTATCTTAAGGTACTTCTTGCCGGGAAGACTGGCAAGATCATCCGCAAGATATACATAATCGAAGTACTCCCTGTGCGGTTCGAAGTTGAGATCGGGAAATTCCTCCGCAAGCCACTGTTTCATTATGGGATCTGCCACGGAGAACACGGTTGCGCTGTTCATCTCGGTCGAAAGATCCATGATCTTCAGGGCAGCCTCCCTGTTCCTCGGGCCGTGGGGAGGTCTGAAGAACATCTCATCCCCGCACCTGGTCATGATCAACAGGGAATCATCCATGAATTTGTAGAAATACTCCATGTAATCGGACCAGCAGATCATCGTTGAAAAAGTATAATCCGAATGTACGGGCGGGTATCTGCTGAAGTGATCCATGAACAGATCCTTGTCATCAATCTCAACCTGTCTGTAGTCTCCGATATCAACCATATCATTCACCGGGTTCGATGACCATTGGCTTTCCGTTGAATTCCCTGAATCCCAGATCCCTGTAGAACTTCTCGGACCCGCCTTCGGCTATCAGGCCGATCCAGATGATTCCGTTTTTCTTCAGTCGATCCACCAGGCTTCGAATTATCATTCCCCCGATCCCCGTTCCCCTCATGCTCTCAAGGACAGTGACATCCTGTATGTAGGCATCGCTCGCCCCGTCGGAGATGGATCTTCCCATTCCGACAGCCCTCCCGGTATTACGATCAACCGCGACGGCAAACAGGTATGTTCCTCTGATCATGGGGATTAATCCGGAAGGGTCGTAGGAATCCTTCCACCAACCAGCCTGCTTGTACAGCTCGATCAAATCATCGGATCTCCACTCATCGACGAATCTGATCTCTATATCATCAAGGGCAGGCATGGTTATTGCTATTTTTCTATGGTATATGTTATTTGCCTCTAAAGCCGACGGAATCAGCGGTTATTTCCTGCTGATTCTCGTGATAACTCTGTCATCTGTGAGCTCCCGGAGAACGTCAGATGATATCCACCGGGGTGAGGGGGAATCGATTTTCCCGATCTTCTCCGCGGTCTTCACTGCAAAGTCGTTCAGATTCAGGTTCCTTTTTCCGATCTGCCTTAGGGCCCAGCTCACTCCTTTCTTCACATTGTGCCTTTCATCCTTCGATCCTTCGAAAATGACCGGATACAATGCCTCGAAGTAACTGTCACCGAGTTTGCTGTCCTTGAGGGCCATCCTGGCGATCATGACGAAACCCGCCCTCTTGACAAACTCCTCATCCCTGCCGCACCACTCCAGGGTTTTCTCCGCAGCGTTTCCGGTTCTGTGGAACAGGTTCATGACGGTCTGATCGCAGATCTCCCAATCGTAGAAATCAAGGGCCCACTCTTCCATCTGCCGGGATGTCACCTTCCCGGGATCATCTATCAGGACAGCCGTTATCATGGTTTCCCGGTATCCCGTCCTCCACAACCTGAGGGCGAGATCATGATCCCTGCCGATTTTTTTCGCCAGATCTCGAATTGCCGGCATCGGGGTGCCGTAAGATTTTTTCGGCCTTATTCCGAACCGGGCCTGTCCCGCGATGTTCTCGGGGGATCCGCCGTATTTTAGGATCTCCATTATCTTCGATAATTCCATGATTTACACCTGCAGCAGTTTGAAGAAGTCATCTGTTTGGACAACCCTTAACCGGATCCGTGTTTCAATACATGATCGGTCGGGAAATAAATCGAATATTCGGGTATTGATAATAGGACCAATATCCTAGATGACATAGTTATTTATATAAGTGATCAGACACTTTACAGGTTTTAAGAGCACGGATGGGACCCGCTCGGTAAAGGGATGTCAAGGTTTCGATATAGAGTTCAGTGCGGTTGTTGGAAGGTCTGTCGATGTACCTAAAGGAGATTCAGATGGAGAATTTCAAAACCTTCAGGAAGAAGGTATCCATTCCTGTCTTCAAAGGGTTCACCGGGATAACGGGCCCCAACGGATCGGGGAAATCGAATATCGCGGACGCGATCCTTTTTGTTCTCGGACCCAGAAGTTCAAGGATGGTCAGGGCAAAGAAGCTCTCGGACCTGATCTTCCATGGAAATGATCGATTCAAGGGGGCCAAGGAGTGCCAGGTTGCACTTGTATTCGATAACACCGACAGGATAATTCCGATAGATTCCGACGAGGTCACCCTCAAGAGGATCATCAAGAAATCCGCTTCCGATCCGGACTCCACCCTTTCCTATTTCTACGTCAACGGAAGGCCGTCATCCCAGGGACAGTTCGAGAACATCCTGACCCATGCCCACCTCTCGGCAGAGGGATACAACATAGTTCTTCAGGGGCATATAAACGAGTTCATCGGCAAGACTCCGCTCAGGGTAAGGGAGGAGATCGACGACATCGCGGGCATAAGAAAGTATGATGATGAGATCAAGGTGGCGCTGAACAAGAAGGACAAGACCGAGGAAAATATGGAGAGGATCCGATGGCATCTGGATTTCATCAGATCACGGCTTAGGGAGCTGAAGAAGGAGAAGGAGGAGGCAGAGAAATACAGATCCGCGCAGATGCGGATAAACAACGCCAAAGCCACCCTTTACAATGTTCAGAAGACTGTGATAGAGGGAGAACTGGAAGGCTACCGAAACGCCATCGACAACTCGGAGAGGAGAAAGATAGAACTCAGGGGCGAGATAGACAAGGTGGAATCCGAGAAATCCGAGATCGAGGGTAAGATAAGGGAACTGGAGATCCGTATAGACGAGATCACGGGGGAGGAGGGAAAGAAGCTCAAGGAGAAACTGGACGAGGCAAGGCTCGAGCTGATGAGGGCTAAGGACGTGATCGAAACCTCCGAGGATACGAAGAATGAACTGAATGGAGAGAGGAAGCTCAGGACCCAGGAGATAGCCGATATCGGTCGAAAGAAGAAATCCCTCAACAAGGAGATAGACGAGAGTATTACGGGCATAGAGAAGGCCGATACCGATATCGAGAAGGTCAGGAAACAGATCGATGATCTCGAGGCGGAGATGGAGAGATCCGATATGGATCTCCTCAATATTAGAAGGGATCTCGGAAAGGTATCCAAGGACCTGGAGGCCAAGAGGGAGAATCTATCCGGTATGATCCTGGATCGTGATCGCTCCGGGCAGCTTCTTGAATCCAAGAGATCCGTGCTGTCCGATGTCCAGCAGATGATCACGACCCTGAGATACGAGATCAAGGACATGAAGGATTCCGTCAAGGAGATGAAGAGAACGGATCCGTCCGAACAGCTCAATAAACTCCAGAAACGGTTCATGGAGATAAGGGGAGAGGAAAGACATCTCGTGGATGTGGTCAAAGAGCTCGAAAGGGAGATCACGTCCCTGAACAGGCTCTACACGTCGCTCAAGGTCGAATACGAGACATCCGAGAAGCTGAAGAAGGGGATGTCGCTTGCAGTTGATGACATACTGACCGCAAGGGATACCGGCGAGATAAGGGGAATCTACGGAACCATTGGCGAACTCGGCAAGGTTTCCGAGAAATATGCCACCGCCCTTGAAGTGGCCGCGGGCAGCAGGATAAATGCCGTTGTCGTGGAGGACGATCAGGTAGCGGCCAACTGCATCGAGAGACTGAAGAGGAAGAAGATAGGCAGGGCCACTTTTCTGCCCCTGAACAAGATATCGGCAAAGAGACCCGGGGCAAAGTCGCTCATGATCAAGGACGATCCGCATGTGGTGGGAATGGCGATAGACCTCGTCAATTTCGACAAAACGTACGGACCAGCTTTCTCATGGGTGTTCGGAGACACGGTTGTTGTGGACAACCTGGAGACCATGAGAAGGCTGATGGGAGGAGTCCGGCTGGTTTCACTGCAGGGCGAGATCGCGGGATCGGGCGGTGATCTGACCGGCGGGAGCAGGTCTGCCAGCAAATCGGGCCCCGGATTCGGCAAGAGGTCCAAGAATGAAATGGACGATGTAGCTGCAAGATTGCAGGAGAAAACTGCTGAATCCGCATCGGCGGCAGCGAGGTTGAACGAGATCAGGGATGAGGTTCACAGCCTGGAAACCGAGATCCGCAGGATGACCAGCAACGAGGAGTCGGTGGTCGAGCGGAAGAAACGCATGGAGGAAACCATGGCCGCCTCATCCGATCAGCTGAAAACCAAGGAGGAGGAGGAGGCATCTCTCCTGAAGGATATCGAGGAACTGGAGAGATCCGGAGGATCCTCGGAGGATGACATCGGGAAGATGGAAAACCTGATAACCGAGCTTTCGGAACGCCGGGATCGACTCGCAGACGCCCTTGATCGGGCAACGCCCAAATCCATCAGGGACAGGTTGAGGGGAATGAGGGAGAAGAGGGACGATCACATCGAAAAGAGGTCCTCCTTCGTCGAGAGAAGGGATTCATCCAGAGCCCAGGTGAAGATGTTCGACGAGAGGCTCAGTGAACTCGAGGATCGGATCAGGAAGATCGACGAGGGCGTCAAGAAGGCTGACAAGGAACTCGAGGAGGCCAGGGTAAGGGAGGATAAGTTCGGAAAGGAGGTCAAGGCCCTGGAAACGGTCCTCACGACGATTGACGAGAAAACCAAAGGCCTCTATCAGAAATTGACCGAACTGAACCGGGATGTGGAGAAGGCGATCGGCCGAAAGGAAGCCTACAAGCACGATCTGATGGTTCAGGATCAGATAATAATAACACAGCGCTCCAACATTCGCCTGGCCGAGGACAAGCTGGCCGATGTTCTGAGAGAGCTGCAGCATTTCAAGGGCATCGATATCGGTGAAGGCCCGTATCCTTCCGAGAGAGAGCTTCAAAAGACCGTAAGGGACCTTGACGCCATCCTTGCCAACGTCGGAAACGTCAACCTGAAGGCACTTGAGGAATTCGAGGAGATGGAGGTCAAGAAGAACGAGATAATGGCCGATATGAAAGCCCTTGAGAAGGAGAAGGACGAGCTTGTCAAACTGATCGACGAGATAAATCAGAAGAGAACATCGGAATTCATGCACGCCTATGAAGGCATCGACAAGAATTTCAGACGAATATACGGCCACATCTCGGGCGGGGGCGAGGCGTATTTCGAACTTGAGGCTCCCGAGGATCCCCTGTCCGCAGGTCTGGTGATAAGGGTCAAACCCCCCGGTAAGAAGATGACACAGCTGGGATCTCTTTCGGGAGGGGAGAAATCACTCACTTCCATGGCTTTCATATTCGCGGTTCAGGCCTGGGATCCATCTCCCTGCTATCTTCTGGACGAGGTGGATCAGAATCTGGATGCCGTGAACGCGGAGATCGTGGCCAACATGATCAGGGAGAATTCCAGGTATGCTCAGTTCATTTTGATATCACTGAGAAAGATAAGCTTAAAAGAGGCGCATCACCTATACGGTGTGACGCTTCAAGCGGGCAACTCTGTCGTACTCGGGAGGGTGGATATCAAGGACGTTGAGGATTACGATAAAAGGGATCAGGAAGGTCCCGCCAAGGCGGAAACCGCCGCGGGAGGTGAGGCATAGGTGGCAGTCGATCCGCCGTCGAGGCAGCTTCCCCTGGATATCGAGGAAGAGGTATGGAGGCATCTCCTTTTTCACAAGTCCATGATAGACGACGATAGAGTGGACATGTACAACAAACTGGATCGATACATGGAGGTTCTCAAGGACCTCAACGAGGGCGTGCACGTAACGATCAGGGATTCCTATTCCAGATCGATAGCCATGATACTCGAGCTTGCCATCGACGAGTACCTCGATCCGTGGGACGTTGATCTCGTTAAGTTCTGCAAGCTTTTCATGAAGAAGCTTCAGGACGGCAACAGGTTGAACCTCATGGTGATCGGCAAGATAATCAGGATGGCCTATACGGTCCATTTTCTCAAGAGCTCCAACACGTTGAAGAAGGCCGAACTCACCGATCAGTACGATGAACCGGATGAAGACGTCTTCTTCGACTGGATGGAGGACGACGAGACATTCGAGGTAACGAAGAACATACTTCAGAGAAGGGAATCCCCGATCATGGAGACCATCGTCCACAAAGGCGATCGACCGGTCACGCTACTGGATCTTCTGAATGCCCTCGATGACGTGGAGGAAGAGGTCCATTTACATCGGGAGAACAGACAGCTGAGGATCGAGAACAGGAAGCAGCTGGACCGGATCAGCAGGGAGAACATCCAGAAGAAGGTGTACAAGGAGAACGTCGAGGAGGAGATCAAGCTCACCTGGCAGAGGGTCAATCAGTTCAACGGTCATCCCATAACATTCACGAGCATACGGGAAGGTTTCGAACTGGACGGCACCACCACATTCATATCGCTTCTCTTCCTGGCCAACTGGGAGAGGATCAGGATATGGCAGAGGAGATTCCCCCACGGTGAGATCTATATCAGGAACAAATCACCCGGAGAGGACCTGAATTTCGGGGAACTCGACGAGAACCTGAAGAAGGCCGACGAGGGCGAGGCTACTGTCAATGTTCCGGATGAACTAATAGTGGAGGATCGCCCGATTCCAACCAACTGGAACACGTGATTTCAGGGGAAGGATCATGTCTGAAGAGGAAAACACTGAGACCCTTCGTGAGGAGGAGTATCCGCCCCATCTGCTGATCGAGGCCGCCCTTTTCTCCGCTGGAAAACCCGTCTCGGAGGAGGAGATCTCGGAGACGACCGGCATTGACAGACCCCTTATCAGATTGTACATGAAAAAACTCACCCAGTCATATTCAAGGCGGGAAACGTCCCTTGAAGTGATAAAAGCCGGGAAGAAATACACATTGAGGATCAAGGAACAGTACGTGCAGAAGGTAACCAGCCTCGCCAATCCCGAGGTTCCGGCCAAGCTGCTCAAGACCGCGGCCCTGATAGCATATCATCAACCCATCAGGCAGTCGGAGCTCGTGGAAATGTACGGGTCCAAAGTATATGATCATGTCAAGGAGCTTTATTCCCTCGGTCTGGTGAGGGCCAGGAGGGAAGGTTCAACCAAGGTCCTCACGACCACCCATCGTTTCTCGGAGGTTTTCGGGATCGGATCGGTTTCCAAGAAGAAGGTGAAGGGCCACGTAAGGGATCGAGTTCTGGACAAGCTCGACCGCATCACCCTTCGGGATTACGATCCGGATGTAGAGGGGGAGGAGGAATCCGGGGCAGAGATCGCAAACGAGGAAGTTTCGGACCCGTCCGATGAACAGGGTTCCCAGAATAACCCCGATCCCGATCCGGAAACGGGCAACTCCCCGGTAACGGAGGGGGATCCGGATGGATCGAATGATAATCCGCCGGATGAGTGAGGTCCGTTGATGACCTGTTCACTCCTCGCTGTTAAGTGATTCCTCGATCGCTTCCAGATCTTCCAACAGATCCTCATCCTCGCCGGTTTCCTCCCTGCGGGAGAATCCGACCATCACTATCAGAACGAGGATGATGACCACGACCGCGATCAGAAGTATAAGCCAGATCAATGCGCTGTCGTCTTTCTCTTTTTCAGGATCTTCAACCACCAGCAGATCGACATCGGAATCGGTCTCGTCGGGAAGGTAGAGGACTATCCTGTAGGAATCTCCGGTGTCCACGATGTAATACAGGGGGGTCGATGACGACGATGTCAGCAGTGATTCAAGATCACTTGCGGAACCGACAATTTTGCCGCCGATCCTGAGCTGCAGCACCTCATCCTCACCCACCTCCAGCATGTCCTTGTCAACCTCCATGACGACAATACTGTCATCTTCCGATGTTTTGACGGAGAATGTAACGGAATCGTCATCGGAGTCCTTGACGCTTATGGATGTACCGTTCTTCTCTATCTGGGTTTCGCTTCCCTCCTTGTCGACCGTTATCACCCCGCCCACCTCGTGCGGGTCCCGGGATGAGGTCCGATCGTATGCCCAGAAGCCGGCGATGTCGTAGTCGCTGTAACCGTCATTATCCACGACAACAAGTTTGGCCGAGTAATATCCCGGTTCGTCAAAGCTGATATTCCGGTACTTTCCCGAATAGATATCATCTCCGATATACCAAGTATAGGTTACAATGAAACCGTCGGGATCATAGGACTTCGAACCGTCGAGCGATGCGTTCTTTCCTGATACCGAGTACGCTATATGGGCGATCGGCGCCTTCTTCTCGGGGGGATTTGATGACGATCCTCCGTCACCCACGGAAAGCTTCATGGATGTCAGGGCCGGATACCTTGCGGTCATGTTGGTCGAGTCGTAGGCGATGAAATAGAACGAGTAATTGCCGGTTTGAAGCTTCGTGGAATAGGTGCAGTTGACCCCGTTTTTGTAATCAGTTCCGGATACGGTCATGGAATGCTCGACCTCGTTGATCAGGATCGATACCTTGTTCGGTTCATCCCCGTCTGAGTCCAAATATACGATGCTGAAAGTGAATATCGTTGAACTGTTGCCCTCGATCGGGCTGACCCTGCCGGATGAAAGGATCGGGGAATGGTCATCATCAACCGCCGATACGTGAACCTTGAAGTAGTTGCCCGGAGTCGGTGATCTGTATGATCTCTTGGCATTGAGGGCCTCGAAATAATATGTATGATTTCCAAGCCCGAGTTTCGTCGTGTAATGGCATGTGGTTCCGTTTTCGTAATCCGTCCCGTCCACCGTCATGTTGAAAAAATCGTTGTCAATGAACACCCTGACGTAGGATGGTACCAATCCGTTGGTATCAACGTATTTTATGGTGAAGTTGAACAGCGTGTCAGTATCTCCAGTCGTGGGGATCAGCTGGCGGGAAACGAGTCCGGTATGGCCGTCGACATCGATATGAAGCTCTCCCTTTGCCGGATACCTTGCAAAGGCGCCGTTTGAGAGTGTCGTCATGAAATAGTAATAATGACGGCCGACAGACAGGCCCATGGAGTGGGAGTAGTTTACACCATTCTTGTATGAGTTCTCGGTGCTGGTCATGGTGTAGGAACCGTTTCCGAGGAACAGCTTGATGGATGAAGGGGCCAATCCCTTTTCGTCAAGATATGTGATCCAGAAGTCGAAAGTATCCTGATCGTTCCCGATCTTCGGATCGATTCCGGGATCCTTGAGAACGGGAAGGTGGTCGTAAACATAGAGGGTAAGATTCCCCTCCTCGGGGTACCTTATGTTGTATCCGTAGCTGTCCCGGCCTTCGAAGTGGAAATCATGTTCTCCACCGGGCAGGTTCAGATATACGTCCCTCCGGAAAACGAAGGTGCTCTCATTTACCCAATCACTCCACATGTAGTAATCATCGCCATCCAGAATGAGATAAACGTAATCAGGCCATCCCATCGGATCGAAGCAGTTTACAGAGAAGTTTACACTGGTGTTCTGTACTGCTGGATTCGGTTCCGCGTAACCGTTGGATAATTTGCCGTAAGAGTCCCCGTCCATGACAGATACGTTCAGCCATACGTGGGTGCTGTCATACAGATTGGTAATATCCCTTGAAGCGAAATACAGCTGATACCTTCCCGTAGGAAGAGTTGTGTTGACGTAGCAGTATGTTCCGTTCCTGTAATCGGTCCCGGATACGGTCATGGAAATGTTGGTCTCCTGATAACCGGTGTAGGCATAAATACAGACGTATTTCGGCGGGTCGTTATCGGCATCCTTGTAGTAGACGGATATATTGAATATGGTAGAGGAGTTGCCGCTCTCCGGGGTGATGCTGGCATTGTAGAGCTCAGGCTGGGAATAATTTCCCGTGGCGTTGAATGTATATGTTCCGTTACCGGATGGAAGCCTCACAGGATCCCCGTATCTGCTGTATGCGTAAAAATAATATTCATGCATGCCAGAGAAGAATTGACTCAAGGTCCTTTCATACTCGACACCATCTTCAAATGATGAATTGTAATCCACTCGGTCCATGCTGTATGAGCGGCCTTCTATGACTAGATGTATGTAATATGGGCTGTCGCCATTTCTATTTCTATACACGACGCTGAAGGTGAAATTGGTTTTTCTCGCATCGCCGCTCTCGGGGGTTACCGTACCATTGTAGAGTTCCGGCTCTGCTCTCATGGCCAGGGTGCGGTTCCCGGTTCTGTAGTAAAGTCTGCGGTCGGGATTGTCGTCCATGGTCTCGAAGCAATAGGTATGGGAGAAACCCGAGGTGAACGTGTGGTTGTAGTGATACCATACACCTCCCTTGTAATTTGTACCATCACCCGACATATTGTATTGCGTCCCGTTGATCACAACATTGACGAACAGGGGGGCATCACCCCCGAGATCCGTGTAGACCGCCCAGAACATCACGGTTTGATTTTCCAGGGGATTGCTTGGATCATGACCCGTGTAATTCAGGTTCGGATAGTAGTTCGATCCCAGGACACTGAGGCTCAGACTACCGTTTGCCGGGTATCTTGCGTATGTCCAGTTGGGATATGATGTATTCTGGGCGATGAAATAATATGAATGGTTGCCCGGATTGATCGTTTTCAAAGATAACGTGCAGTTTATTCCGCTGGCGTAATTTCCCGAAGGCGTGTTCATCGAGTGATGAATGTTGTCGATCACAACATCAACGGAAGATGGTGGCAAATTGCCGCTGTCGGAATAATTGACGTAGAATCCGAAGGTCGTGTTCCCGGGCCATCCAGCTTCGGGAGACACTCCACCGTTCTTCAGGGTGGTTCCCATCGTCCGGACATCTGATCCGGAATTTCCGATCCCTGAAAATGCGATCAGGGATATCGATATCATAAATACTGCCAGTGAGAATGAAATGATCTCTTGATACCTCATGAAATACCTCCTCCTAACTGAAACATCTATTCAATGTGGAATATGATATATATAAGTAATGAAGGAACGTGCAAAATCATCCTCAGATATCCGATCTGATCAGCGGTTGGATCGTAATCTGAACAAAATGTCAAAGGAATCGGAAAAGACCGTTCAATCCCATGTAAACGGCTATCAGGAAGAGGAATACGGCAAGGAGGTAGATCAGAGGTCTGGATTTTTTGATATTCTTCACGACATGGGCTCCGGCATAACCGCCGATAAGGGCGCCGAGTGCCAGGGGGAGGCCGTATTGGAGATGGTCCACGCTGAAGTATCCGTAAGAGATCACGAAAACCCGGATGACCGCCATCATCGCAATTATGAACATCGAATTGGCTACGGCCTTTCTCATGTTGAGGTCGAGCAGGCCAACTTGTACCGGCATGAATATGGAACCTCCTCCGACCCCGAAAGTGGAAGAGATCGTTCCCGCGGCAAATGATATCGGAACGGCCAATATTTTCTTCCCCCACCCGTCAACCCTCACCTCTTTTTTTGATTTCTCATTTTTATTTAGAAAATGCTTGATCATGATATACGAGGTCATTATCAGAAGCAGCATGCTGAAGAGGATGTCGAATACCATTGAATCGAGGTTCTTGAGAATGAAATATCCGAGTATCAGTCCGGGTACGGTGGGAACGAAGATGAAAACGGCGAACTTCCAGTCGATCATCCGCGATCTGATGTATGATATCGATCCGGAGGTCGAGTTCGCAAGAACGAGCATCAGGGAGGAGAATACGGCAAGCTCCCGATCGAGGCTCCATACGAGGATCAGGTACGGGACCGCCAGGAACCCCCCTCCCAGACCTATCAGGGCTCCCAGAGTGCTGATGATCATTCCGGAAAAGACCAGCAATAGAACCTCTGCTAGGGGGTAGATCTGCAACACCTCTCCCCACGTATGTAGCTTTTAATTTTTATTATGTACCCCTTGGACTTTTTGACACCGATTATAATGAAACCGATGATCTCACAATCCGATCCTTTCAACTAGTTCCTCCCTGTCGAACTCCAGAAAGGATTCTTCCGGCAGATCTCCTAGTTCGAGACCTCCGACCGCATCCCTCCTCAGCTCCCTGACCCGGTGCCTTACGGCCAGGAAGATCCTTCTCACCACGTGATATCTTCCTTCGTGGATCGACAATCTCACCATCGTTTTATCTTCCACATGATGATGATCGATGATCCGTATCCCTTCAACCACTTCCCCGTTGTCGATCAGAACACCCTTTTCCATGCCTTTCAGGGTCTCATCGCTCATCCGTCCGCTTACAAGAGCGGTATACGTCTTTCCCACCTCGTATCTGGGATGAGAGATCCTGTTGGCGAGTTCGCCGTCGTTGGTTATGATCATCAGACCGGTGGTATCGACATCGAGCCTGCCAACGGGAAAAAGACCCATCTTCCTTCCGCCGGGGATCAGATCCACGACCCATCTTCTGCCGTGTACATCCTTATTGACCGAGATCACCCCCCTGGGTTTGTTCAGGATGAAATATCTCGGAGGATGCGGTTTTATCGCGATCCCATCGAGGGTTATCTCATCGACCTCCTCGACAACCGTTCCCAGCTGATCGACAACCACTCCATTGACTGCGACCCGCCCGGATGTGATGAGCTCCTCGCAAGATCTTCTGGATCCGAGCCCCGCCCGGGCGAGGTACCTCTGAAGTCTAAGGCTAGTCAAAAAACCACCTAATCGATGTGCTCGGTCTGTTCAAGAAGCTCCTTTGGATTCTCGATGTTGGTGACGAAATATTCAACGCATCTCGAAAGATAGAATCCGTCCTCCACCCGATCGTCCACCGTCGTGTATATCGGCACGACTTTTCTGATAACTATCTTTCCGTCTTCCACGACGGGTATCTCCTTTATCGTTCCGATCATGAAGAAATACGGTATGTTGCCGTGCTCATAGAGATGGTGATGCATTCCGTTAACCCCGAAGACACCGACATTGGTAAGGAAAGCCGTAGCATAGAAAGGGTCGTGATAGATCCACTTCTTCGGCAGGAGGCCGAGATAGTTATCGACGAACTTGTAAACCCGATGGCCGTAATGAAATATTACGGGCGGAGCGAAGAGCCATTTCTTGGCCTCCCGGTCGGACCTGTTCTCTTTGTTCGCCCTGCTGTCTTTTATGTCCCGGGACATGTTCAGGACCGTATCCTTCAGCGTGAATTCAGGTTTGAACTCGCGCTTGACGATCGTCACAGATGCCTTTGAAGTGAACTGCCTCTTCACCGAAAAGGAGAAATGGATGCCGTTCCTCTGATAGATCCTGCCCCCGGATATGAACCTGTTGGCCCTGGGATAGGCAACCATGACCTTGAGAAGGCTGTGTACGATCATGTTGAACAGGGTTACCTTGATCCCCCATTCCTCCGACAACCTTTCGGCCATCTCGAGGGCCTTTTCACATTTCACGTCATGCTGATGGTATATCAGGGATTCGGTCCTCGTGGGCATCGTAAGCGGCATTATCATCCTCGTGGATGAGAGATTCTTCACCTTCACTCCATCGGGTCGACACATGGTGATCGGTTCGATATCTGCTGTACACCTTTAAACATATTACCATGTATGAATTCACGTTGGATGCATTCTTCCGCCGGGGATGGATTCTAGGGATCCTTTACCAGAACAAAACGGGTTAATATCACCTATACATATCCTATGGGACGGGGGCAGTATTTGTCGTTGAAAGACAGGGATATCGTATCGATAAATGATCTTGAGATAGAGGAGATCATGAGGATCCTAGATGTTGCCAGGGAGATGGTCCCGATAGCCAGGGGAGAAAGAAAATCGAACATCCTGGAAGGAAAGGTGCTGGCTTCCATGTTCTTCGAACCTTCTACCAGGACAAGGTTGAGCTTCGAATCCGCCATGCACAGGCTGGGAGGAAGCGTGATAACCATCGCCGGACAGGAAGGGACCTCGCTGATGAAGGGGGAGACCCTTGCCGACACCATCAGAATGGCGGAGGCCTATTCGGACGTGATCGCAATGAGGCATCCGAAAGAAGGCGCCGCCATGCTTGCGGCCACTTTCTCCAACGTTCCCATAATAAACGGCGGCGACGGTGCCGGACAGCATCCAACCCAGACCCTTCTGGACCTCTTCACCATGAGGGAGGAGGTCGGCAACATCGGAAAACTCCATGTGACCCTCGTCGGCGATCTCCGATACGGCAGGACCGTTCACTCACTTTCCCTTGCTCTTGCCCGGTTCGGGGCCGAGATGACCCTTGTTGCGCCCCCGAGGATCCAGATGCCGGAGCATATCATAGAAGATCTAAAAGGAATGGGCGCTACGGTGGATATCACGACCGATCTGAAGGACGGGATAAGAAACACGGACGTCACTTATGTAACGAGGATCCAGAAGGAGAGATTTGCCACCGAGGAGGAGTACCTCAAGGTCGCCGGAGCGTTCAAGATCGATCTGGAGTCCCTGGAGGGCGCCAGGAAGAAGATGATCATCATGCACCCCCTTCCAAGGGTGGATGAGATACATCCTTCGGTGGATTCCACACGTCATGCCAGGTACTTCGTTCAGGCCTTCAACGGGGTACCGACGAGGATGGCGATCCTCAAGCTCGTTCTGGAGGGAGATCAATGAAGGAGCTGAGGATAACCCCGATCAAGAACGGGACGGTCATCGATCACATAAAACCCGGTATGGCGCTTCAGATCCTGAAGCTGCTTGGCATAAGCGGTCAGGAGAAGAAGGCCGTTTCCGTGGCGATGTACGCCCTCTCGAAGAAGGAGGGGTTCAAGGACATCATCAAGATCGAGGACAAGGAGCTGAAGCCCAGGGAAGTGAACAGACTTGCCATTCTGGCTCCGAACTCGACGATCAGCATCATCCGGAATTTCAAGGTTGTAAAGAAATTCAGGGTCAGGCTTCCCGAGGTCGTCGAGGGGATCGTCAGGTGCGAGAACCTGAACTGCATAACAAATCAGCGGGAACCCGTGGAGACGAAGATGGTAAAAGCCGGCCCCGATCTCGAATCATACAGGTGCTACTACTGCGGCAGGATCCAGAATGATATGGAGGATCACATCATCTGATCGAATCCAGCACAATCTCTCCCGCCTTCTTGATCATATCCAGTGACATGGTTGGATTCCGATACATCCTAGGTTTGTCCGATATCATCTCGGCGGCCATCGGTATATGGATGAAACCCCCCACCGCTCCGTTTTCGGAGCACCATTCAATCAGGGTGTAGAACACCTCGTTGCAGAGATAAACCCCGGCCGAGTACGATCTATTTGCGGGGATCCCCGCCGTTCGGAGCCGATCCTGTATCCGATCCAGCGGAAGGCCGCTTCTGATCGCAAGGGGGCCTCCGTGACTGATCTCCTCCCCCGAGTGGATATTTCCGTCGTTGTCCGGAACCTCGGAGGCCCTGATGTTGAGCGCGATCTCCTCAAGGGCGATGTGTCCGATCGTGGCATTCAGGCCGAACGACACGCACGCTTCCGGTCGATGCCTGTCAAGAGCTTCGATAAGCACTTCCCGCCCCTTTCCGTAGACCACGGGCAGTGTCGCTATCTCGATCCCGCTGGCCGTATCCTTCAGATGTCTGATCAAGACCTCTGACGGGTTGTCCGAAAAAACGTCGAAGGGGCCGAAGCCGGTAAGCAGTATGACCAAATGTAACGCCTCGGCTCCTCAAGTACACTGCTGTTATTTATCATATGGGAATCCAAAATGCCGGATCTTTTTGATATGATCCATAAAAAATAGAAAATATCCCCCGCCATTTGGGGGCGGGGGTTTTCGGTCAAGGTTCGATCATTTCCGGACCTTTCTCTCATAGTCTCTTTCTGTAGAATGCCACTCCCAATCCGGAGAGGATCGAAAGAAGTATGGTTGTTGCCGCGATCCCACCGATGATCACCGCGGGATCCACCGGCTGATCCTTCCCGCCCTCTGCAAGGATAACCACATTGACCTCCGCGACCAGGTCCGATCTGTCATGATCGTCGTCCATCACGCGGAGCTCCGCCTTGTAGTTGCCCGGATTATCGTAGGTATGCGGCACCACCATTCCGGGTGCGTATCCGTCTATTCCCTCGGACCTGTCGGAATACGTTCCGTCGCCGAAGTCCCAGTAATATCCGATGACCTCTCCGTCAAGATCGTACGATCCCTCTCCGGAAAGCATGACCGGCTGCTTGCTCTTGTACATGGTTATGGAGTCGGTCTTGGCAATCGGAATGGGCTTTCTGTTCATGACGGTGATAAGGGTTGTCTCGGTCCAGAACCCTCCCTTGGAATCTGTCATGTTGAGGGTTACGTTGTAGACGCCGTCCTCGGTATACTGGTGCTCCACATACGGATTTGAGGTGATGGTTCCGTCTCCGAGGTTCCAGTATAGGGAGATGAAGTCGTCAATTGCCTTTGTCTCGTCCTTGTTGTCGAGGAAATTCGTACCATCGGGATCATACGATTCGGTGGCATCGAAAATCCCCTTCACGTTGGTCAGGACAACTCCCTCCGATACGATCTCGTCGAAGAGGATTATGGCTTTTCCTATGGGCAACTTGTTGGCGGGATGGACCTTGACAAGTGTCTCATCCACATCCGTGAAGGTTCCGTCCGATACGGTCAGCCTGACCTTCCATCCCGCGATATCCGGGGAGGAGTAGGTGTGGTTGACCCTCCTTCCCTCGACCTGGGGGGATCCGTCGCCGAAGTCCCAGACGTAGTTGAGGCGGTCAACGTAACTGCTGTCCCTCTTGAGATCGAAATCAGCGTCGTCGTTCGGATCGTAGGAACCGCTTCCGTCGAACCATACTACATGCCCCACCTCGATCTCCGGCTCGCCCGGAAGAGGCAGGACCGGTCCCGCCTCTGCAGTCGGGGGCAGGTTCACGAATACCTTGTAGGGTATTGACTCGACGATATCCGCGCCGTCCCATACCTTCAGTGTGACGGGCCAGAACTGTTTGTTCCATGCCCTGGATCCCTTGTCGAACCATACTTTCTCGGCCTCGGGGCTGATCGACCATCCCTCCGTCCTGGAGTTATCTCCCCAGTCCCACTGGTATTTCAGGGAGACATCTGGAGTATAGTCATCGTCCTCGTCGAATCCCGGGAGTCCGACGTATTTGCCGTTCTCCTCATCATCCTTCAATCTGACGAAGACGTCCGGATCGTAGGAATCAGACCCGTTGAAGGTAACGGTGAGCCCCTTGGTGGTGTTGATGTGTTCGTATTTCCAACCGTTGGACCTGGCGTCCTTCGCCCTTATTACGGGGACGGGATTGGTATTCTCGACCACGTGCAGGATCAGGGTGTCGTTCCCCGACATGGTGTTGAGGTTGTCCCTCGGCCCGTCGAATACCGTCAGGGTGATGATCCAGTCGCCGGGATCCTGGAAGGTCTCAGTGACCTGGATGGTCTCCTGTTTCTGTATGGATGTGTAGGGTCCTATGAATTCCCAATAATAGCTGAGAACCGAGTTCGGGTCGATATCGGTGGCATAACCGTTGAACTCCACATAGCTGTTCTCCAGTATCCATGCCTCGGCGGGCGATCCGTCCGATCCGTCCAGAACCACGTAGTTGCTCTTATCGAAATCCTCCCAGTTCGGTATCTGCGGGTTGATCCCCACCTGAACGATGGGAGAATGCTGTGATTTGTAGGCAAGGAGCTGTACCAGGGTGGATCCCTGGTTCCTGTCCACGTCCAGAACCGTCAGCGTTATGTTGACTATCAACCACTGATCCTCGGCGGGAAGGTTCGGGTCCATGGCCGGAAGCCTCACCTTCCACTCGAAGATCGGGCTGTCCTGCCAGTTCGGTGCGATCTGGATGTGATAGGTTATACCGCCTATCACCACCGCGCCGGACCATTTGTACTGCAGGGTATCCTCCTCTCCGAGGTCGGGTTCTCCTTCCGGGAATCCGTCGTCGATATTCCCGTTGTCCTCACCGGAATCCTTGGCGATCCAGTCGGGATCCCCGTATCCGATCCCGTCCATTCCGACGTCATCCTGGGGATCGAATGAGGTGGAGGCGTCGAACCTGAGTATCTCTCCCTCCTTGATCTGGGGGTACTCGTCGTTGAATATCGGGTCTTCGTAGTCGGGGTGGGATTTCGGGTTCTGCCAGTTCTCCCTGTTGGCGGGGAAGCCAAGGTCCTCCCCCATATCCGCTACCGGAACCTGCTTGGGATGGATGTAGGGAATTGTAATCCAGCTGAGTTTCTGCTCGTAACCGCAGTAAATGAGCATGTCCCAGGTCCACCAGGCCAGCCAGGGCTCGCCGGTTATGGGATGCTGTCCGTCCACGTCATCGGGCTGGTCATCGGTCCTGTATAGAATGGTCCAGATCCGACCACCGTTGATATCTCCAGGGAGGTTCGGCTTCCCGTCGTCATCGATGTCGATCCAGTAACCGAGACCGTCAACGTGCTCCTCCATCTGCTGGAGGGTCCTCCACATGGCGGAGGAATTTGTAACATGGGGATCTATCGTCCCTTCGGGATCAAGAGGATCATAGGGTGTGTTCCACCAGTCGAAGTCGAACTTCATTATACCCTCTATCGATCCGGTCCCCTCCTCGAAATCGTAATCGCCGTTCGTATCGATCCATACCTCAACGTTGAGTTCCTTGAACTTCCCCATGTTGGGATTCTGGAAAGGTAACTGGGGTATCTGCCCCATTGGGTTGATCGTGAAGTTGAGGACGCCCATGTCGTTCATGTCATGGTCGTATTTCGCCGTGAGCGTCTTGCCGGTCCTGGGGTACGAGAAGTTCATGGGGTTGTTGTACTTCCTCGTTTCGTTGAGGTCCTCCTTCGCGAGCCCGATCTCCTCCCCGTTGTTGGTCTGGTAAACATCGTCAAGCCACTGATATTCGTCGCTGACGTTCTTGCACTGAAGCCAGAATTCCCTCTGCTCGTAATACGGGAGGTAGTTTGACCAGTTGTGCCATCTCTGATTCCAGGGCTCGTTGTAATTTTCATCATCCCAGCCCGAAAAGACCGGATAATCATCCTGTTTGTTGGATCCTGCCCTTGTCGGGATCAGATTATCGGCATCATGCCCGTCGTCAGCAAGGGTCGTGCCAACGAATGAAAATAGGCTGACCCCGATCAACAGGGATATCAAAATAAAGGCGATTACACTGCTTCTCATGGTTTCCCTCCGAACGTTATTTCCTTACATAATATACTGTACCGTGAGAGGTTTCTAACGGGTATAATAGACGGTGTAGATAAAGTTTGCTTACACCTGGACATACTGGACATTACTCACTGCCTCCGGGTACACCGCGGCAAGCCGCTTCATCAGCGATGGGAGCGACTGCTGCCTATAGAATATTCTAACCTGATGTGATTATTTAAGCATTACCTATTCATGTGTTATGGGATATCATGGACATCCCGGTCAGCTTTTCTTGTTCTGAAGCGAGATGAGCATTGATTCGAGTTGATTTGCTACGCCGATGTAGGTCTTTGTCTCGCCTTTCTGTCTGACGGATTCGGCATAGGTGATCATGTCGAAAAGCTGGGAGACGTCCTTGCCGGCATTATGCATTTTCAGGGAGACGTTGTAAACAAACTGGATCTTCTTGAATGCCGCCTCGAGATCGGCCTTCTCCCGGGATTTTTCTGCAGGAGGTGCTTCCTGGGTTTGCTTGTCCGTATCGGGAGTTTTTTCCGATGGTTCCGCGGGTTCGGGCTTTTTCTCCACGGTCTCGGTCTGAGGCGGGGATTCCCGGCTGGCGGGTGGTGTCTCCCGGACCGATCCTTCCGCTTCTTCTTCCGGTGCGGTTTCTTCCGGCGAATCAGGTTCGGGGATCTCCTCTTCGATATCATCGATGGTGAAATCTTCTTCCTCCTCCTCTTCTTCCTCCTCGGGAACGAGAACTATCTTCTTCTTGACCACCTTGATGATGGGCTTTACCTCTTCCTGATGGATTGTCTCCTCAGGCGCCTTCTCCTCATCTTCCTTCCCGATCTCCGTTGAAGGTGCGAGTTCCGGGGTGGCCTTTTCCTCGGTCTTCACGGTGGTGATCCTTTTTCTGAGGGGCACTTTCACAACGGGTTGTTCGATCTGGGGCGGAGCTTTCTCATCCACCTCCACCTCGGCGACCACCTGTTCCGATATAAGGCCCTTTATGGCATCCTCGCACAGTTTATTGACAGATCCGGCAAGTGAGATGAAGTCGCTCTTTCCCTCCTTGTAGGAAACCGCCATCTCCTTGAATCTCTCCTGGGCTAACTTGAGATCTCCACCGATGTCCTGGTATTCCTTCATCTTCTTCTGAAGGTAAACCATGATGGATTTCTTGAAATCGTCATCCTCCAGTTTCTTGGTTATCTTTCCAGCCTCTAACATTGCATCCATGTACTCATCGTCGCGGTAGAGGATTGCGACCTCCCTGATCTGTTCGAAGAGTTTCGATCCCACTCCTCCCATTCCCTTCAACGGCGCTGATTTCTGCTGGAGGTCCACCATCACCTTGGCGGCCTGTTCCTTTATCTTGACGGTCTCGAGATCCTCGTCACTGGCGGCTTTGAAGGTCACCTTCTTCTTCTCGGCCACGATCATCTCGAGAGTGGGTCCGACATCCTTTGGGGATACGACCTCGATGGTTCCCTTTCCCGCCATCTGGCCTGAAGATACTCCCTTCGAGGGAGCAACCTCTATGCCGTCGGAGCCAGGGGATGAGAATATCACTCCTTTTCCCCCTGCGACCTCGTCCTCGGTCAATCCGTGGATTCTGAACCACAGGGTTCTGAACGGTTCGTTGAGATCGTTGGGATTGGTAACGGATTCCATGTTGTCCAGGAACCTTTCCAGTCTCGCATATTTATCTGATGTTCCTGCGGTCTGCATAATCTCCACCCAGGTAGGACGGGATAAGTACCGTTATTTTTGATAAATAACTTTCGTCTAGAGGAAGAATAGTAATCCTTGAAATTGAATGAAAAGAAAAAACCTTTGAACGATCTCTCCATGTTTTTTCCGGCTTCTTTCTTTAAAAATGATTTAATTAGGTCTAAGAAGAAGGAAGTGGCGCAGAGGAGGGGACCTTGAAAAATAAATCTGATTGACGATATCTTTTTTTCAAGGTGAGATGAAAAACGATACTAATCATTTTCAAAGAATTTTTCATCGTTTCCAATCAATGTGGCGCGCCAATTTCGAGAATATTGTCTAAATGACGGTAGAAATTCTTGGAAAAATCGTTTCTCGATTTTTCCGACTTCTTTCTTTAAAAATGATTTAATTATGTCTAAGAAGAAAGAAGTGGCGCAGAGGAGGGGAGGTGTGAAAACGCTCCCATTCGACGATAACAAGTTTGAACACCTGAGACAAAAACCGATACCAAGCATTACATAATCAGTTTTTGTCGTATCTAATTGATGTAATGACAGGGATTTGAACTTCCGTAAAATCCATTCTGGATTTTGCTCATCTTGGACCTTCTCGGTGATATTGGTGATACGAAGCTCCAAGACCCTACGGGGTCCAAATCCCCTCGGGCCTTAGTTATCCATTATCCTCACTTCGTTCGGATAAAGGATAGAAAAAATGGCGCAGAGGAGGGGATTTGAACCCCCGAGGGATTTCTCCCACGAGATCTCCGGAAGATCATATTGAGACTTTTTCCAGTCTCGCGCCTTACCGGGCTGAGCTACCTCTGCGTTTGTTCGTTGCCGGACCATCAGGGGTTCGGGCTGGGGGCGTATCAGGCCCCTCGTATATAACGGTTTACGGGGAAAGAATCGGCGGATATTCGGGGATTTCACTCCTCGGATCCTTCCCCCTCTTCTTCATCATCCTCTTCCTGGTCATCCCCGTTGTTCTCTTTTCTCGAATAGAGCTCTTCAACGAGCTCCTCGACCTCGTTCGCCTCCTCGACAAGGGTGGAAGGGACTTCCTCATGGAGATCAGTCATTTCATTCTCGGTCATGGAATCCATATCGGATTCATCCGACACCTTGATGAAATCCGAAGGGATCTCCTCGACGGTATAAACGGTCTTGCCGGCCCTTTGGATGATGATCCCGTTGTCCTGGGCCATGTCGGCATCGATTCTGAGTATGATGGGTTCAGCGTCTCCCCTGTGGCTCCCCGCTTCGAATGCATCGCGGTAGGTCCTCGAGAGATGGACCATCGTCCGGCCCTCGGGAACCAGACCTTCGGACAGATGCTTTTCGAGATCATCCTGGGTCGACGGGTAGTAAAGTCTTTCCGGGATGTTGTCTGTCGGGAGGCTCATACTCAGTTCGATGGAATGTCCGTAGGTGGCCCTGACATGGTTGTTTTCAACCTGATACCGCCCCTTCTTGTCCGTCTCGACCAGACCGATTATGTGGGTCGGCCGGAGCCACCGCATGCGGTCCCCTCTTTTTCTCTTTATGGCCGAGACCATACGGTATATGTCCACAAATCCTTCCTCATCCATCTCGAGATGAAACCTCTCTGGGAAGTGCCGGAGGATTCCGGCCATGATCCTTCCCAGGCTCTCAAGTTCGTAGTCACTCAACAGGAATTTACCCTCATCTCCGCATATAGGGCATTCCTCTCCACGGAAATAACCATGGTCTCTGCACATTCTGAGCATGTTCGTTCACCTTCCGCACGAGAAACTATGGCTATGAAGGGTAGAGCCCCTCCAAAGCATTCACTCGGATCGTATCACATCGGGATAAGCTCTTAATATATTTCAACTAAACGCAAAGGGAAAGATCAGAGATCGTCTTCTTCATCATCTTTATTACCGGTTTTTACTTCCCTGCCTCTCTTTCTGTCAAGGAGCTTGTTGTAGATGACATCCAGGACATTATCGTTGATCTCCTTTCTTTTTCTGGCCTCGTCCTGAAGCTCGGGAGGATCCCTGTCCTTCATCATCCTGTGGATCTTTAATCCCATGGTCATCTTTAAACCCCTTCGACCCTTGGACATGGGAGAAATTCTCGTGTCCACTTTGAAAACTCAGTAGCCCTTAATAAGATTTACCCAACTCATATCACTTTTGGATAATACCGATAGATCATATGAAATGATGAATTATCTGCTATTTTTCTCTATTTTTCAATCCCAACCGTCGTTATCCTCGCCCCATCTCTCCTCTTCCTCCTCGTCATCCCATTCGTCGGATTCCGATCCCCAGCTCTCCTCCTCCTCTTCCTCTCCCCAACCCTCGGAATCCTCCTCGTCGTCCCATTTATCGGATTCCGATCCCCAGCTCTCGGCCTCCTCTCTTGCCTGCTCCTCATCCCATTCGATGTCATCATCCTTGCCGGCAGGAACCGGAGGTACCGGGGGTTCGACGAAAGTCTCTGGCTCAACGGGGGAAGGTATGTCCAAAGGAACCTCTGGGGTATATCGAGGGGCCGTTTCCTCTTCCTGCACGGCAGCCTCGGTCACTTGAGGAGATCCATATAGGTCCTCGTATGAGGGAGGCTCGGGAGCCTTCTTCGGCCCCTCCATCAGTTCCTCCTCGAGTTTTGACATGGCGGTTTTGCCTTTTGCCACCACCTCTATCTCCTCTTCCTCCTCATCGGATCGGGGTGTTTCCTCCCCCTCCTTCCATAGTTTCTTCATCCTCGACTTATGCCTTGATCTGATGACCAGGGCAATTATGATGATTGCGACGATCATCAAGATCACGAGGATCACTCCCAGGGAACAGAGATACCAATACGATCCCCCGTCCGCGGGATCATCTCCGCCGTCATCATCGTCGTCGGATATTACGGGGGCCATGTATGTCCTGAAAAGCCAACTGTATTCCTGATCCAGCTCGTATCCGTATATGTCAACGGCCGTCTGATCGATGATCACCTGATATTCGAGGCCGGGCCGGAAGGATCCGCTTACGATCACCGTATGATCGTCGTCGCCGATTGCGAGGGTTATATCCTCCAGGGACCTGCCGCCGTCGGTGACCTGATACAATCTGATGTTCGACCCCAGGGATTCGATGTCCGGCGGGCTTGTGAACCCCAGTGAAATGCTGTCATTCGAGGAGAAGTTGTCGCTTCTGGAGCTCGGGAAGACCCCGTTTGGCAGGTCAAGGGTGAACCGGGTCCTGATGGTGAAATCCTGGGATATACCGGCGACAAGCCTGTTTCCCCATTCATCCATTATCGATCTGTCCACGTGAAGTGTGTAGGTACGCGAGAAATTCAGACCTCCGTGGTTGATGTTTACCCTGGATCCTGCGCTGCCGTCGGTGAACCTGAACTCGAGTATGTCCAAGCTGAGGCCTTCCAGTTTGGTGCCGTTCTCGGAAAGATATATGGAAGAAAGGGTGATGGAATCCTCGTCCATGATCTCGTTGAACACCACATAGAATTTTTCGTTCTCCCTGTATCGGAAGCTCATGTTCGGTTCGGGCGATATCTGAACGATGTACGGAGGTGTAATATCTCCCCTCGCATCGAGCGGAAGCTCTATCGTCCTCTCGTTCCCTGCCGAGTCGTGAACGGTAAGCTTGAGATAGTAGGTTCCGGCGACCGTGAAGTTGTACTTGAACGTCATTCCCTCCGATTCCACGGACCAATGGTTCTCGGGGGGCCCGTCCCTGTAGCTGAGGTTCCATTGGAAAGTTATGCCGGCGGGGAAGGTCGGATCATTGTCCGATACGTTGGCGGTGAATGTGGCAGGGTCGCCCAGGATCACGATTCTCGGTCCGTCTATCGTTCCATCAGGAGCGGTGGTGTCCAAGACCTCGATCACGATGCTCCCCATTCCGGTATTGCCCGAGCCATCGGTTACCCACAGTGTGACATCGTAGAATCCGGGGCCCGGAAACCGAATATAAACATTCTGATCCCCGGCTGAGATGTTCCATCCTCCGTACCCCTCGAAAAACCACCTGTATGATGTGCCGGGCCTGACCCTCCATCCGGGATCGTTATCATAGGTGCCGTCGGTGGTGAATACGGCTGTTACACGTTCGTCTACCTCATCAGGTCCGCTGATATTGACGGTAGGGGCGGTGGTATCGTTCACCATGATGGAAATTGTCGATGTATTGGAATTCCCCGCGAGATCGGATACGGTCAGGGTTAGATTGTACAATCCGACCTCCGAGAAGACCAGATGAAATGATCCGCTCTCGTATAGGAACTGGACGGAACCCCCCGGAAGATCGAGTTTCCATGTCCAATTATCAATTATCGTGAATTCCGGATCCAATCCCCGATCGGCGCTTGTGGAATTTATCCATATACCTTCCCAGTTGATCTCCCTCTGGATGACGCTCTGATCCTCCGTATCGAATCCAATAGCAGGTTCCATCGTATCTAGGGTTATGTTGCGGGTGACGTTCGTTGGTCCAGCTCCGACTGAATCGTATGCTGACAGGTTCAGATGGTTCAATCCCTCCGATAGGTTGAGGCTGAAGTTGAATAAACCCCCTCCCGATGAGCAGGTGGCGTTTTCGATCACGACCCCGTTCAGATAAACGAGAACGTAGCCGTCCGGTTCGGAGACACCTTCGACCTCGTAGGAATCGATGTTGGTGATCCTCGGAAGATCGGTGGTTATCACAACGGATGATGGTCCGGTGTTATCCACCTTGAAACCTTCAACCGTAATCCAGGGTGAGATATTTGGCACCTCGTCGAGACCCCTGTACCTGAGGAGAAGGTGATCGGAATCGCCCGGGCCTCCGGCCCCTTCTCGGGTATCCATCACGAAGTAATGGGCAGGTCCGAAGCCCATGTTGATCCATTCACCCCCGTCATCCGGGTTTCCGTTGCCGTTGAGATCGTCGTACCACTCCAACTCCGCCAGTTCCAGATCGGATGATCCGGTGAAGTTGAACCAGACGGAACCTACCAGGGTTCTCGGACCGGTAATGATCTGGATCTCCGGTGCGACCGTGTCGAAAGATGTTCCGTTGACAGGCAGGGAAAGCGATGATTCGTTCCCCATGAAATCAACCGCTGACAGCCTCAGATGGTATTCCGTACCGTCGACGAAAACGTCAAGGGTGATGTTGTCCGCCGGAGTCGGGATTGAGGTGAGGATTTCCCATCCCGGAATATCTTTGAAGATATACGATTCCGTGCTGTTGACGTAGATTCTGTATGCCGATATGTCCGTCTCGTTGCTCTCGGCCCATGATATCCTGAGAGTATTTCCATCCGGTATCGTTTCAACGGATACGTTCTTGGGCCATCGGGGAACGGAAGCGTTGAATTCGATCTGATATCCGGGGTATTCAAGGTCTCCCAGGTAAGGATCCCTCACCAGTGCCGTCATGTTCGAGGTCAGGTAAAGATCGGAAGGGACCGACCACAACGCCGAATAGTTGCCATCATCCGGGATCTCATCCCCGCTGGCGGGATCTCCGTCGTCACGGAGAGGCAGCCAATCGATACCGGTTCCGGGAAATGTGAAGAAGGCGTTCATGCCCTTCTCACCGATCCCTCCGATCTTCATGATCTCCCCAGACGAATAGATGAGTGAATACTCGGGATAGTGGATTATTTCGATCCTCTGGGGGACCTTGGCCGTGGCATTCGCAGTTATGGTCCGGACGGGAGAAGCATCATCATATTTCACTGAGATGTTATCGTTATGCGAGGTGTATATCCTGCTTTTGTTGGTCGTTGAGATGTTTGATGTCGTGATGTTGCCCAGGAAGTGGCCGGGGTATCCTCCGTTGACGAGCGTCACATTTCGCCCGATCTGGAACGAATCCGATGTGACGTTTACGATCACATCGGATTCCTCGAGGAGATCTTCGTCGAAAAGCTGCATCCCGATCAGATCCCCGTCGGTCGAGTAATATGGCGAATCCAGGAACAGCGACGAATCGGTCAGGTCGGATATGTTCCCGGAGATCACGAGAGCGAAATGCTGCGGTGCCATCGGAACATTATAGGCGTTTACCGACACTTTCCAGATCCCCGGTGCCGGATCGGGGATCGTTATGCCTTCAACGGGATTCTTGTCATCCCTGGAGCTGTCGTAAGGATAGGTCAGGTCGTTGCCGTGATATATCCCGCCGTCCGGGGAATAGAGCACAAGATCCAGATCGTTCACCAGCTGCTTGGATGATGTGAGCTCCGCAGGATAATCGGACCAAACCAGGCTCAACCTGAGCTCGTTTCCCGGCAGGACCTGAAAGGACCTGTTGATCTCATCATCAGTTTCGAGTCCGGAGTGGTGGTCTATGAATTTTACAGATCCGTTATCAGGGTAAAGGGAATTTCCCAGATCGATCCTCCCCCATCCCTGATCGTTGTCTGGCCTCCGATTGATCTCCTGGGTGGTGGGATTGTCGGATCCGAACTGACCAGGGGTCATATCCCAGGCTCCGTTGATTAGAGTAGCTTTGATGAGAGCTCCCGAAGGCGCATCCAATCCCAGGGTTCCGTTGTAATATTCCCTGACGAGCGCGGCAGTTCCGGCTGTGATCGGGCAGGACATGGATGTCCCCCCCATGTATATGTAATTCGAATATGAGGAGGTGCCCCATCCCGTCGCTGTTGTCTTTGTGGACCATAGCGAGAGAATGTTTGTCCCCGGTGCGACCACATCGGGTTTCAATCTGCCGTCGTTTGTGGGCCCCCTTGAGGAGAAGAACGCGAGCCCCTGTGGATCATTGGAGGGAAGGTCGGATTTCACCGGCTCCTCGGGATAGTTGTAGAGAACGTGCCAGGATCCGTTGTAGTACCACGACTGCTTGCCTGACCAGTTGTTCTGGGAACCTCCGGTTGTCCGGTAGTTTTCCGAGGCTCCGACGGTGATTGCGTTCTTGGACGTTCCCGGAGGTCCGATCGAGTCCTCGTCGATCTTTCCGTCCGACGGGAACCAGTCTACTCCGCTGTTACCCGCGGAGAACAGTATCGTCATGTCCGGGTAATGGTATGTGAACCAATCGACATCTCTCGAGGTTGATATGTACGAACCGAGGACCTGCCTGGTGTAATCTGATGATCCCCAGGAGTTGGTATGGATCCTTGATCCGTTCTCGTATGCCTGGAGGAACAGCAGGGAAAGGTTGCTCGGGATCCCTGTCAGCTGGTTCGCGTCGTTTGCGATCCCCTGAAAGAAGATCGAGGCATTGGGCGCCATTCCCTTGATGTCTCCGTTGGACAGCGATCCGTTTCCCGCTACCGATCCGGACACATGGGTGCCGTGGCTGTGGGCATCATCCGGATATGTCCCGGCCCAGTTTGCGAAAGCTACCCTGTTGTCGACGTCTGCCAGGATGTCCCCGTCCACTTCGTGATCGTCGACTCCCGTATCCAGGCCCGTATCCGCTATGCCCACGGTCTGACCCGTGCCGTCGAGTCCGTATCTCTCTCGTATCAGATCAACACCGATGATATCGGATGCGACATCGTTGTGTATCTCGAAATCCAGTACCGGTTCGATGAACCTAATCCCGCTTACCCGGAGAAGCGATTCGAATGATATCAGGGGCAATGAAACAACGATCCTGTCGGGTTCGGATACGGAAATGATCTCGGCATGGCCGGATATCTCGGAGATCAAGGCGGGATCAATCCGGAACATATTGATCATGAGCGAGTGCGATCCGTAAAGATCACCTGCATCCTCACTATTCAATATCGAATATACTTCAGGGGTGACCTTGAGGCCGGAGATATACGGCGATAAACCGTATACTCCGTCGATGTCGAGGATCATGCCTGTCTCGGCCCGGCTCGCGTCGATGACGTAGGCGTAATCGGGGATATATCCGATAACGGCCGCCCCCGTACGTTCGATAGACATCCTTCGGTCCCTTGTTATGGGGCCGTCGAACTGGACGATCCAGTAATCCGATCGAGTATCTTCCTCCCATGAGGGGATGATATCATCAAGATAATCGATGTCAATATTTCCCCAATGCGTGCGGATCATCATCGGGTCATCAATGCCGGAATATGACTCAGGCATCATCACGGCTGCCGGAATTGACGGATCGGGATCGCCCGCCCCTGCTGTAGACTGAACTGCGATCGCTGTTGAGACGAGCATGAGTATAAGGCCGGCGGTCAAGGGGGATTTCCCGTTCATCCATATCACTCCGGGTTCGATGGGTTCGTGTTAAAAACGTCGCTGCTCCGTTGAATGCCCGGGGCGGACCCATCCACTTGAAATCAACTTATGCCATGTACTCTTAAATTAATATTTGGGTTGATTTATACCCTTGGATGCATCGGAAAGGATGTCGGCATGGATCACATCAAGGGGGAAACAACTCGCCAATTGCCCTGAGAGCAGAGTTACCCCTCTTCTTTCCGATCTTCCCGATAATCATGTCCAGACCTCCCAGGAGATATGGTTCCAGATAAATGTTCATGCCTGATACGTCGGTAATTCCGCCGTCCCTGTTATGAACGATTATCTGCACCTGCGGCCATATGGAAAGATCGGACGCTTCAACGTTCTTGTGTGGCACGTCACCCTTTTCTCCCTTCCTGTCGAAGAAAAGTCCGAGGGATAATGCCATGTCGAAAATCCCGGTCTCATCGGAGAAACCGGTATCGGAGACGAGATGAAGGAGACCGGACAACCTGTACCTGTCAACTTTCATTCCCATATCAATCCCCTCCTCCCTCTCCGATACGTTCATCTGCAGCGCCGGTCAGGGTATTGATCCTGGATGATCCTCCGGACCTTCGGATATGTAGGTGAGTGAAACCCCGGTCCTGGAATTCGGTCCTCAGGTCCTCCATATCATTTTCGGAGAGATATCCGGTAGGAACGGACATGTATCCGTTGTCCGTGAGATTTGAAAGTCCCAAAATCGTCCTCTTCTTCTTCTGTTCATCCAAGAATGGAAAAGGGGAATCGATTATGAGTGTTCCTCCGATCATCCGGTTTATGCCGAATATCGCTGCCAGGGCAAGAAGCTCCCTCTCCCCGGCCGACATCCGGTTCAGGGGCACTACTCCCCCGTCAGACCCGGTCCTGATCCTTCCCAGACCGAACGTCTCCTCGTGGATCAGGCATCCGGAATACTGACCGTCAGGATCCAGGAGGGGCAGAATTTCATTGATCTCTTCCTGAAGCCGCACTCTGCCGGATTCCAGCAGCTCGCGGATCGCTTTGACTGCCTGGCCCCTGCCAGCGTCGAGGAGGGCAACTGCGTTTCTATAAACCTCTGAACCTCCGCTGGTGCCCCATAATTTTACCATGTCCGCTTCGACCTTCTCAAGGGAAGCCGCGGCCCTGTTTCTTCTTTGCCTAATTGATTTGAGGTTCTGTCGGAGAATTCTCGCTCGGGCCTTGAATCCCTCGTACCTCTTGATGACATCAAGATAGGCTTCCAATCTCTCGGCTTTTTGTGATGAGCCCGATCTGAGCTCGCTTTCGGCCTTGACAGCTTCCCGATAAGATTTCACGGCCTCGAGATAGTCCCTTCTGTTGAACGGTTCGGAAGCCAGGATCCTCCTTACTCTCTCGAGCGTGTTGTCCGAAGTCCATGGGGGGTGGTCCCCCCAATCTTCAACCGATCTTTTCCGATCAAGGATCTTTCTGTGCAGTGACTCCAGATGGTTCCTGCCCATCCCGGTCTTTCCTATTTCCGTACCGCATATGCAGCTCTCGCGTCTGATGACCTCGGATATTATCTCGGCCTGGGCTTCGTATGCTCCGTAGAGCAGCTTCGACCGGAGCTTCCTCTCCCTCTCGGCAAGGGTTTTTTCCAGGGATTCCTCCGAAAGAGGTCTCAGGATCTCCCTTCCCGCCGAATCGAGATATTTTGTTATAAGGGAAGCGGAATGGTCCATCTCCGAGGCCTTTCTTGCGAGTTTCTCCATTCCCACCTCCGGATTCCCCAGTTTGGAGATGTCGGCAAGGGAACTTCTGTAATCTCCAGAAACTTCGTCGATCCGGGCCTCGGTTTCTTCGATAGCCTTCTCGACGGAATATATCTCCTCATCCAAGGCATCTATCTTTCCAATGATCGACAACCTCTTCTCGAGGTGGGGAGACGAGGTCTCTGTCAGCCTTTCCATATCGGATAACAATTTTCCCCTTGCTCCCTCGATCAGAACGAGGAGGTCGGCAAGCTCCGATCCTCCGCTGAGAGACATCACGGCCCTGCGCAGAGGACCCTCGCTGGAAAAAGGATCCTCGTGGCTCAGGAACAGTATCGATTCCCCCTGAAATATCAGGAAAGGCATTATCTCCAGGGTAAGGCCTGCGGGAATTATGGAATCCCTCTCCTTTCCGCTTTCGTCGACACGATATACATAATGGTCGATTTTACCATCCTCGACGGATCTTCCGCACCTGTAGGCTTTTCCTCCGATATCGAGAGCGATCTCCACGGATGCCGTTTCCTCTCCCATTTTCATCCGGTCCCAGTTTATGATCTTTCTGCCGGATGGGTCGATATCCTTGCTCCACGGATCGCTCGATCCCACATCGCCGAAGAAGCACCAGAGCACAGCCTTGAGCAAGGTCGTCTTTCCAGATCCGTTGTCGCCGGTTACCAGGGTAAGCCCGTCTTTCAGGTCCATCCTTGTTTTTACGCCGTATGATCCGAACCCGTCGACTATCACGTACCTGATCCTCAATCCACCGGCCGGTATCCCGATCCGCGGATCCGATCCGGGAGGGGAGCCGATCCCGGGATTATCTATCAGAAATGACGCGAGGTCCTCCGAACGGGTCATTCCGCTCGATCGGGCTGTATCGAGGATGAGGGCCAATTCGGGCCATCGATCCCTTTCGAGGATCATGCTCCCGGTAACGAGGTCTTGGGATTTTAGGATTTCAATCCATGGGGCAAACTACGCAACCCTTTCGGAGAAAAGCTAATAATCCGTAGATTCATGGGATGAAGGCATGTGGGACGGACCCCTTGAGAAGGTAGACGATTACACCTTCAGGATACCCCGGAAGTACCGGGAAGATATGAGGAACGATGGAATTCTGTTCTCATCCGACCGGATGATCGACGCCGTCAAGTCCGACGAGGCATGCGAGCAGATAGCGAACGTGGCGACCCTGCCGGGTATAGCGGGACCTTCCATGGCGATGCCGGACGTACACTGGGGCTACGGCTTCCCCATAGGAGGCGTGGCCGCAACCTTCGTGGATGAGGGCGGGGTGATATCCCCGGGAGGAGTCGGTTTCGATATCAACTGCGGTGTCAGGCTTCTCGTTTCCGATCTGGACCAGAAGGATGTGATCCCGCACAGGAAGAGGCTCGCCGAAATGATGTTCGAGAACGTCCCTTCAGGCGTGGGATCCAAAGCGCGGATCCGGGTGGACAGGAGGCAGCTCGACGATATACTCACCCGGGGCGCTGAATGGGCCGTGGAGGAAGGTTACGGAAGGGATGAGGACCTTCAATATCTGGAGGAGGGCGGGAACATTTCCGGGGCCGAATCCGGATATGTTTCCGAGAAGGCGAAGAAGCGCGGGCTGCCACAGGTGGGGTCCCTCGGAGCCGGAAACCACTTCCTGGAGGTCCAGAGGATCGACGAGATCTACGATCCCGGGGCCGCAATGTCAATGGGAATAGAGAGGAAGGGCCAGATAACCGTCCTCATTCACACGGGATCGAGGGGATTGGGATACCAAGTGTGCCAGGACCAGGTCAACGACCTGTCATCCCGTTTCAGGAAGGACGGATCCGTATACCGATCCGATGATTGGGAGTTCTCGATACCTGACCGGCAGCTGGTAGCCGCTCCCCTGGGATCAAAAGAGGCCGACGCGTATCTTGGCGCAATGAGGTCTGCAGCAAACTATGCCTGGACCAACCGCCAGCTCATCACCCATTGGGTCAGGAAAGCGTTCAGGGATGTACTCGGACCAGCAGTATCCGATTCTGATCTGAGGACGGTATACGACATAGCTCACAATATCGCGAAGATCGAAGAGCATATCGTGGATGGGAAGAGGCGGAAGGTATGCGTCCACAGGAAGGGAGCCACGCGTGCATTCGGTCCCGGACACGATGAGATACCGGGCGATTACAGATCATTCGGGCAGCCCGTTCTAATTCCCGGCGATATGGGAACAGCCTCGTATCTGATGGTCGGAACCCAAAAGGCCATGGATCAGACGTTCGGATCAACCTGCCACGGTGCGGGCAGGGTTCTCTCAAGATCAAAGGCCACCAGGCAGTTCAGCTCGGGATCTGTGATATCATCGCTCGCTGACAGGGGGATTTACCTGAAGGCCAATTCCCCCAAGGTGGTATCCGAGGAAGCCCCGGGAGCCTACAAGGACATCGATGAAGTGATCAGAGTGGCCGACGGTTCGGGCATCTCGCGGAAGGTGGCCAGGATGGTCCCTATCGCCGTTGTGAAGGGATAATTATCTTCACCCACCCCCCTCCCGCACACCCGTTAATAAGCGGAAAGGGATGCCGCTCCATGGGAAAGACCTGCCCCACGTACAGGATGCTCATGGAGGATGAGATCTCCTCGTGGCGTGACTACCGCAAGGCCCTCAGGAGGGAGGATCAGGAGGCCTTCGATGCGATAATGGACAGTGCGCGCAGGCACGCCAGCGCGTCTCAGATCGCCTGCAGGATGAACCCTTTCGAGGCGATGGTCATGTCCGCACTTATCGACCTGATGAAGGAGGAGAGGCCGGGGAGGTCCGGTGCGGGGACCGAAACACCAAATAGTCAGTACCCTCCTTCGGATTAGTGTACCGGGGGTTATTCAGATGGAAAAGGAGTTTCAGAAACTCAAGGGGCTCGATCCTTCCGACAGCATGTCAGCGGCAATGGATGCGATAGCCGACCTGCTTGGGGCTGTGGAGAAGGATATGGATAATTCGAAAGCTGCAGGGGCCCTTGAACTGATCCGCAAGAAGGACCGTGAGACGAGGGATTATTACATGAGGCCCCTTGACGACGATTCCATATACCACCGTCTCATCCAGGTGCATTCCGTCAGGGGGGAGGTCGATCTTGTGGATTCATACAGGAGATGTCTGGATCTGAGGCAGGCCCGCAAGTGGACGATTCTTGGTGACTCGATAGGAATAATGGGCAACAACATGAGGGCCGTGTCACTTCTCAAGAGGGCACTCTTCTTCGGACCGATGGACGACGTGGTCGATGAGGTCCGATCGGCGCTTGAGAAGGCCGAGAAGAGGGTGGCCAAGGCCTCCCAAAACCTGGAGAAATCCCGGACGAAGGTAGAGGCGGATCCGGATGATGTCAAGGCGCTGAAGCAGCTTGCTTCATACCTCCTCGATCTTGACATGATGGACGAGGCGGTTAAGATCAACAACAAGGCACTTAAGATGGATAAGATGGATTTCGACAACCAGTACATGAAGGGATGCATCCTTTTCAGCAAAGGGAAGTTCAAAGAGTCGAAGAACCTGTTCGAGAAACTGAAGGAAGCCAATCCAAAATCCATGAACGCCAAAAGGGCCTATAACTGGTCCGTAGAGATGCTGGAAAACCACCCGTGATCTCTATATCCGTTCAGGCCTTCCCGGCGGATTTTGCCTGGAACGCCGCCTTCTTTGCGAGCAGAATCGATTTCTTGTATCCCTGCAGGGAGAATGAGTCCTTCGCGCTCTGGTATGTCTTGTAAGCCGTCGAGATGTTGGACCCCTTTCTCTTCTGTGTTAGTATCTCAACATGCGCAGTGTTAAGCTCGTCGAAAGCCTGTTCCCGGAGGGACTGCTGGTCCAGTTCGGACAGAAGGATCCTTGTCAGGGTGATCATCTCCCTGCCCTTTTCGTGACGGTCCGATGAGAACTGGTCCTGGGCCTCCTTGAAAAGGACCTTGGCCTTTGATATATCGATACCTTTCTGTGAAAGCTCCTGCATCCTCAGGGTAACATCCCTCATTGCCTCCTCCGACTGCATGGATCTGAACACGAAAAGGAACTGCTTGATATTGGACAGATCGACCTCTTCGGCCATCTTGGTCGCTTCCGCGGCCATTTTCTGGGCAGTCTTGTACTTCTTCTTCGCGAACATCTCTCTAGCCGTGTGAAGCTTCTCCTCGGCCGGGACTAGCTTCTGGGATATGCCCGAGAAATTATCGATAAGATAATGAATGAGCGATTCCGTGAATTCGATCGTCTCCTTGGATGATTCCCTCATGTTCCGCTTCACGATCTCCTTGACGGCCTTCTTTATGGATATTATGAGTTTCTGGGCCTGATCCACCTTCCCCTCGTTGAGGGCAACATCCACGCGGGAGATCAGCTGTTCGGGTTTCGATACGTTTGAACCCATGGATTTGAGCCTGCTCAGCATCTGCCTCACGGAAGTGAGCTCCTTCCGGACCAATTCCTCGAATTCCTCCCTTGAGAGGGCCTCCATGGCCTCTATGGTCGTCAGGGCGATCCTGTCGGCGTCCTCGTACCTGCCTTCCCTGTGGAGATTTCCCATTTCCCTTATCATGTTCTTGATCTCATCGTCGACCTTGCCCTTCTCCACCATCTCCTTGAAGAGGTTGGAGACCTGGGCGATGTGCTTCTTCGAGAGGGCCTCCATGTACCCGCTTCCCTCGTCATCCAGCTTCTCCCTGAACTCCTGGAACATCCGTTTTGCGATATCCGGGCTGAAATCGTCGGTGTTGAGTATTTCCTTGAGCCGCTTTCTCATTGATTTCAGCTCGTTGGAAGGTTTCAGGCCGAGTTTGATCATCTCCTGGAACCTGGTGTTTGATGCGTTGAACATCCTGGTGATCTGCTTATCCTCGTGAAGGGTTCGGAGTTCCTCTCCTAGCTCCAATATCGAACTGAAACGGGATACTGCCTTTTCGTCATCTCCGTCATCGTGAAACTGCAGGCCCTCCTCGAAGATCTTCTCCAGATCGGATATATCTATGTTCTTGGCCCGCAGCTCTCCCAGATACCCTTCAATATTCGGAATATATCCTTCGGCAGTGGTCCTGTGATAGGAGTTTATCTTCGCATCGGCCCCGATCAGACCCGTCTTTATCCAGTTGATCGCCTCGTCGACCTCGCCGGCCTCGGATAGGTCAGATGACTGGTTCAGGAGCATCTCCTCGTCCTCGGTTGGTACCCCGAGGTGGTCCATCTTTTCAATGACCTTTTTCAGTTCCTCCGCCAGTTCATTGTATTCTCCTTCGTTGTAGACCTTCATTGCCGCATCCAGAAGATCGTTCCCCTTCTTCACGATCTCCTGCGCTCCCTCGATATCTCCCGCATCGAACAGCCTGATGGCATCCGGGACGAGATGGGTCAATGAGGATGTATCGACCCCTGTCCTCTTCGCCTCGTTTATTCTGGATTTGAGCCGAGATATGTCCTGTCTGACCTTCTGTGATACGTAGGGCGACTTGTTCTCCTGAAGTGATTCCTCCAGCTTCTGGTTGATGCTGTCGCAGAGATCGAGGTCCCCAACCCTCAGGGCTTCCTTGAGATCGCTCATCAGAGATTGTTCATAGAAAACGTCGATGCCCATGTTTGACATGTTCTGTAACAGGATGTCCGTGGTTTTGATGGAACTCTCAATAAGGTGTTTTTTTGTCTGGATCCTCTGATCGTTGATGTCCTTCCTTATTCCCTCTATGATATGTTCCGCCTGATCGAAATCTCCCCTGTCCATCAGTTCGTTGACCAGTGAAAGCATGCTTTCGCTCTGAGATGTATCGATGTTCTCCTCTGCCGCCACCTTGATCAGTGTCTTGATCTCCTCGACGGAGTTCGCAACGATCTCCCTCCTTCTCGAGGTATCCCTTTCCATCATTGATTTCTCAAGGAAATTGGTGACTTTCTCGAGTAGTCTATGCGATGCCTGGAAGTCACCCCTCTCGAAAGCATCGCGTGCCATATTGATATTGTCCTGGGTAAGTTCCAGTTCCACGTCCATGCCGGATGCCTGTCCGATCATGTTCTGAACGCTATCCATTCCATTGAGGAATTTCTCCCGGTAGAAATCGTTCTTCTTCTCGTCGAAGGTGCCCTGAGCCATTTCGATGGTTTCGAGAGCCCGGTCGTAGTTCTCGTTCATGAACAGCTTCTCGGCGTCCTGAAGAAGGCCTTCCACCTCTGCAAGCTCTATTCCCTCGCTCGCGGCCATATCAACCTGTTTCTTCACCTCTACAAGTGTTTCCGGTATGGTCAGGGAGATGTGGCTCTTGTACATCTCTTCGGTGATCTCCTTGGCCTTTTCGATTTCTGCGAGTGAATTTGAGAAGTCACCCTTGCCCATGAGCTTAGAAGCGGTATTGACGAAATCCCTTGCCGCTCCGGTATCAAGGCCCATGACCTCGAGCTTTGTGATGTCTCCGAGAACCTCCTTCATTTTCCTTGGAACCGTTTCGGCCAGATGATCCTCCCTGGCCATATTGAGAAGCTCCCTGATATCCAGGGTCATGGAGTAGGAGGTTTCATAGTCCTCGTTCATGAACAACCTTTCGGCCTCTATCAGAAGTGTTTCGGATTCCAGGGTATTGACACCGAGATCGGATAGCGATTTGATCTCTTCCTTGATGTTCGATATGCCCTTCATCGCCCCTTCGCTGAAGAACTGGCTTCTCTCGCTTGAGATGGTCCCTTTGACCTTCTCGACTATCTCGCTGACCTCCTCGTAGCTCTCGTCCCTGAAGAGGATCTCCGCTTCGTTGATCAGCGAATCCACTTCGCTGATCTCTAGCCCGGCAGATAACGAATCATCAAGATAGCTCTTCAGGGAGTCAATGTCCTCCCGAAGTATGTCCCTCTTCTTGTCCATCCAGCTTTTCTTGACCAGTTCCTCGAACTCGTTTGCCCTCTGAAGCGAGGTATCCAGGTCTCCCTCGTTCAGTCCTTCCTTAGCCATTGCCAGCAGATCGATGTCGCTCTTCACATCGACCCCGGCCCTCTTGGCCTCCTCGAAGAGGAATTCAGCAGAGTTGATCCGATCTTCCACATGTTTGGTCTGTATTTCAAGTTCGATATTTGATATCTCATCGCTTACGGATCTCAGTATCTCTCCCGTCTTGAGGTATCTTTCATCGTTGAAGCTGGTTTCGGCAATCTTCAGTTCTTCCTCGATGCCGGAAATATCAACACCGTCCCCCTTCAGATCTTCCAGCGAATGTCCGATCCTTTCGGACCAATCATTGAAATGGTCCTTGAAGTAATCCGATACCACCTTGTCAACCTCGATCTGCAGGTCGCCTATTTCCTTCCTGTAATCTCCCTCTTCAACGGACTCAAGCTGATCTCCAATTCTGGAAAGCCTCTTGTCGAAATCCTTCTTCTTCTTCTTGGGGATATCTATCCACTGGAATATGTCGGAGACCTCGGAATTGATCCTGTCGAAGTTCTTCCTCCTCACTTCCACCAGCTTTCCCTTCATCGCTCCCTCGGCTTCATCCATCAGGACATTTATCTCGCCAGCCTTGATATCATCATCCAGGAACATCTCCTCTATCTCGGAGACCATTCCCTTGAGCTCCTCTATCTCGAGGTCCTCGTCGAGAAGGGTTTCATAGTTATTGAGAAAATCAATGTACCGGTTTTTCAGGGTTCGGAACCTCACCTCTCCCTCGGACTGTCCGATGATATTCTCGGCAAGTGACAGATATTCCATGGCCTCGGTTATGTTTCCATCGTTCAGGGAGGTGACTGCCAGTTCCCGGAGGTCCTGTATCTGTTCCAGCTCCGTTCCGCCTTCGATCGACGAATCGGATAGAGAGAGGTCCATCGACTCTATTCTCTCCTTCACCTGAGGTTCGAAATTCTGAAACAGGGTGCCCTTGACGGTTTTCAGAAGCGATGAGCTCTCCTCCTGGAACTTCTTCGGCGATATGGTGGTCTCGTCGTCCATAAGCTTCTTGAATTTCTCCGAGGTATCGCCGAAATCGAGGATCTGACCGTAATCGTCGAGAATATCCGACACCTCGATCAGCTGAATGTGCCCCTTTTTCCTGTTGTATTCCTTCTCGATCCTTGAAACTGATTTCTCGATATAGGTGACCGTGTTTTGAACTTCCGCGAAATGCTTTGAACCCATCGAATCGTCGAGTTTATGAAGCTCACTTTCCAGTCCACCCGAATCGATTCCCATCTCCTTGAATTCCTCGATCTGCTTTCGAAGTCGCTTGATGTCCTCTTCGATGAACGCCTTGTAGGCGTCGCCGCCGAGGAACCACGGGGTCCAGCCGAGCTTGCCGAGCGTCTCCTTCCACGACGGCGTCTCGGTCGCCTTCTTCACCAGGTCGACCAGCGCATCACGCT
>JBLIRG010000015.1:0-52765 GCA_049472195.1 Thermoplasmatota archaeon | reverse complement strand
CCGAATGCGCGAAGAGACAACGCAGCCCGGAACGCTGGCCTTCAAACTGAGCGGCTGAAGGCGTGGAGGAACAGTGGCGGATCGAGCTCCGCCGGCGAGGTCGGAACGCGCCTCCTGCAACGGCTCCAATAGCCCACCTCTCCGTGGAGCGGGCGGCCACGCCTGCAACGCCGGCAGTCATGCCGGCGGCCAGTTCGGCTGACTATCGGCGTGTCGTTCGCTCAGTACGGGCCGGTCGACATGACTGTTGAGGCTGCGAGCCCGGCGGCTCGTCTCACCGCAACGCCTCAGTCAACGCCGGCACCACCTCGTAGAGATCCCCCGCAATCCCGTAATCAGCCACCTCGAATATCGGCGCGTCCGGGTCCTTGTTGATGGCCACGATTATACCGGAATCCCGCATTCCGGCAACGTGCTGTATCTGCCCGGAGATCCCGCAGGCAATGTACAATTTCGGTTTGACCTTGTGGCCGGACAGTCCGATCCAGTGATCCTCGGAGAGCCATTTCAGATCGGCGGCTATCGGTCTTGAACAGCCCAGGGTCGTCCCGTGGAGGGTATCGGCCAGCTCCTCGATGAGCTTGATGTCCCCGCTGTTCTTGAAACCCCTGCCGCAGGAGACGATGATCTCCGCGTCCTCCACGTTCACTCCCTCGGAGATCATCTTCTGAACTTCCAGTATTTTCGAGGCATATTCCCCGGGGGATGAGTCGAGTTTGAGGACCTCCCCGATCCTCCCCTCGTCCTTGGGAAGGGGATCGAAGACCTTTCCCGGGATCGTCGCTATCGCGGGCTTTGATTCGAATTTCTGAACGGCCACGGCGTTTCCGCTGTAGACGACCCTCTCGGTGATGACGTCCCCGCCGTCCATGTAGATGTTGCTGCAGTCCGTTGAGCAGCCTGCCTCAAGGCGGGCAGCCAGTCTGGGCGCCAGCTCCTTTCCGTTCTTCGTGGAAGCGATGAGAACGAGGTCCGGCGACTCGTTCTTCGCAGCCTGTGCCAAAATATCGGCGACCTCCTCGGCCTTGAAGTTCTCCATCCCCGCTCCGGCCGTGATCACCTTGTCGGCCCCGTGATGAATGTACTCGAGAGAATCGGCTTCAGCGTTCTTTCCGGTCAGAACGGCTGTCACGGATCCTCCGGATGCGCCGGCCATTTCCCTGCCCTTTCCAACAAGCTCGAACCCGTTCTTCTTCACGTCGGAAAATATCATTATCATCATGATCACCCCAGTACTCCATCCTTCGCTAGGCTGTCCGCAAGCCGCTTCACGCCCTCGTCGAGGTCATCCTGGTAGATGACGTTCTTCCTGTCCATTGCCACTCCCTTGAGATCGATCGTTTTCACCTTCGGACTGACATCGGCGGCCCCGATATCGTCAAGGCTCCAGTCGTGGATCGGTTTGCTGGCGGATCCCAGGATCTGCATGAGGGATGGAAGCCTGGGTTCGTTGATCTCCTTTGTAACCGTGATCACGGCGGGAAATGTCGATTCGGACTTCACCATCTTGTCCCCCATGTTCCTCTCGGCAACAACCTTGTCCGCAGAAACGTCCAGCTTGTAAGCGTACGTGAGCTGGGGGAGGTTCAAAGAGCCTGCCACCCTCGGCCCCATCTGGCCGGAGAAAAGATCGATGGAAGCCTCGCCGAAGAGGATCAGGTCCGCATTTCCGATCTTCTCTATCGATCTGGCGAGAAGGGTCGATATCACGTGATAATCGGCCCCATCGGGGATGGGAACCAGAATTCCCTCGTCCGCCCCCATTGCCAGCAGCTCCTTGATCTTCTCCTTCGAGTCCGGGGTTCCGACCGTCAGGGTCGTGATCTTGCCCCCGAGCTTCTCCTTGATCTTGATAGCCTCCTCCATGGCATTCTTGTCGATATCGGATATCTTTCTGGGAATGCCGTCGAGTATGGGCTTGTTCGTACCCGGGTTGATCTTGATCTCACCCACATCGACTACCTGTTTGGCGCATACGACTATGTTCATCCTTTATCCCTCCGAATTGCGAAATTAACATTTTTTCTTCCGGATCTCCATCTCCCTGAGCTGTTTTCTTTTTATTTTACCGCTTTGGGTTTTTGGCAGCATATCCACGAACTCGATCTCTCTGGGGTATTTGTAAGGTGCGGCGTTCTCCTTCATGAACTTCTGTATGTCCCTGAGAAGCTCGTCGGAGGGCTCGTAGCCCTCGTTGAGTATGCAGAATGCCTTCACAATCACCCCTCTCATCTCGTCCGGACTCGAGACCACAGCCGCCTCGAGGACCGCAGGGTGCTCTATCAGTGTGGACTCGACCTCGAACGGGGATACCCTGTATCCCGCTGTCATGATGAGATCATCTCCCCGGGCGGAGAACCAGTAGTAACCGTCCTTGTCTATGAACAGGGTGTCTCCCGTCAGGAACCAGTCACCCCTGAAACATTCCGCCGTTTTCTCCGGTTTGTTCCAGTACTCGAGGAACAGCCCGGGATCGTCCTTCCGGACAGCCAATGTTCCCAGTTCACCCTGCGGGACGGGATTTCCCTCCTCATCGACCACCGCGCAGATATGTCCCGGCTGGGGCCTCCCGCAGGATCCGGGCTTAATCTCCATTCCCGGGATGTTGGAGAGGTATACCATGCACTCGGTCATTCCTATTCCGTCGTATATCTGGATGCCCAACAGCCTCTTCCATTCGGCTATGACCTCGGGATTCAGCGGCTCTCCCGCGCTGATGCAGTGCCTGAGCGTCGACAGGTCATATTTCTCATGGAAATCCTTGACCGTGAGGAACATCCTGTACCCTGTGGGAACGCAGGCCAGGTTGGTTACCTGGTATTTTTCAATGAGCTTGAACCATCTTTCGGGATCGAACCGCCCCTCATAAAGCAGGACTGAGGCCTTGTTCCTCCAGGCGTAGATGAACGCATTGCCCAGCGGGTATATCCATGACAGGGCCCCTGTATGTGCTACTATGTCGTCGGGCCTGAACGCCTGCCAGTAGAAGGCGTTGGGATCGTTTCCAATGGCCCATCTGTGGGCATGGACCGCTCCCTTCGGCATTCCGGTGGTCCCGCTCGTGTAGCAGAAGAAGGCCATGTCCTCGGGGCTCGTATCCTCGATCTTCAGGTATCTTGATGCCCCGTTCAGAAGATCGTAGAACGATTTCTGGTCCCCCTGCGGTTCACCGATGACGATAATGTGTTTCAGCGTCGGGCAGTTGGCCTTTATCTCCTCCACCGCCGCGGCGTATTCCGGTGTGGTCACGGCCAATACCGCGGAGCTGTCCAGGATCCGGTACTCGACCTCCTTGGCCTTGAACATGGTGGAACTGGGTATGGGTACAGCTCCTATCTTGACCCCCCCCAGGAATATCATCTGGAACTCCGGGATGTTCGGGAGCCTGATAAGGAAGCGATCGCCCTTCTTTATGCCAAGGTCGCGTAGCACGTTGCCGAATTTGTTTGAGAGCGCCGCCATCTCCCAGTACGTGTATTTTCTGGTCTCTCCGTTCTCGTGCTCCCAGTAGAGAGCGACCTTGTTCTTCATGGCGGGATCGGACAGGTGTCTGTCGACACAGTCGTATCCCATGTTGTATCTTTCCGGAATAACCCACTTCCAGTTTTCCCACTCTTTCTCGTAGTCGAATTCCCCCATTATGTCACCCCGGTCATCTGAGAAGGCTGCCGGCGATGACCATCTTCATCACCTCTGACGTCCCCTCGTATATGCTTGTTATCCTGGCGTCGCGGTACAGCCTTTCGACGGGGTATTCCTTCGTGTACCCGTATCCCCCGTGGATCTGGATCGCCTTGTCGGCGCACCATGAAGCCGCGTCGGCCGCAAACAGTTTGGCCATTGCCGCCTCCTTTCCGAACCTCTCTCCCTGGTCTTCTTTGAAAGCCGCATTTCTGACGAGGAATCTGGCGGCCTCGATCTTTGTCGCCATCTCCGCTATCATCCACTGGATCGCCTGGAACTTGGCAAGCGGTTTCCCGAACTGCTGCCTCTGTTTCGAGTATTCTACGCTCTCGTCGAGGGCGGCCTGAGCGATTCCCACCGCCTGGGCAGCTATGCCGATCCTGCCCCCGTCCAGAGTTGACAGGGCTATCTTGAAGCCATCACCCTCCTTTCCGAGAAGGTTCTCCTTGGGGACCACCATGTCCTCGAACAGAAGTTCTGATGTCAGGGATCCGTTGATCCCGATCTTCTCGAAGATGCCGCCAACGGAATATCCCTTGAAACCGCTCTCAACGATGAAGGTGCTGATCCCCTTGGACCCAGCTTCCTTGTCGGTAACCGCGAAAACGATGATTATACCCGCCTTCGGTCCGCTCGTGATGAAGGTCTTCGCCCCGTTGATGATATAATTGTCCCCGTCAAGGACCGCAGTGGTCTGCATGGCCCCCAGATCGGAACCCGCGTTGGGTTCGGTCCCTCCGAAAGCACCGATCTTCTCCCCGCGGGCCAGGATCGGCAGGTATTTCTTCTTCTGTTCCTCGGTGCCGTATTTCATTATCGGCCAGGACGTGAGTGAGTTGTGAACTGAAGTGACCACTCCCGTGGAGGCGCACGCCCTCGAGATCTCTTCGATCAGTACCGAATATGTCACGATGTCCAGGCCCGCTCCGCCGTATTCCGCGGGGATTATCGCACCCAGGATTCCCAGCTTTGCCATCTTGTCCAGGGCATCCTGGGGGTATTCCTCTTTCTCGTCCAGCTCTGCGGCCTTTGGCGCGATCTCCTTGGCGGCGAATTCACGGACCATATTTCTTATCATTTTCTGCTGCTCGTTGAGTTCCAGGATCATGACGCCCTCATCGGGAAATATAAAAATAAAAGTTTCTATGGTAATTGTTTTCATTGATGGGTGAACCGATCAGATCCCGCTTATCGGAATCCTGCATCGGTCATAAGAAAATAATATAACAAACATCATGTTTAACTGGAACCTGCATGAGCTTCACCAGAGGATATGTGCACGTGTATACCGGTGACGGTAAGGGGAAGACGACCACCTCGCTGGGTCTGGCGATGAGGGCTGCCGGGGCCGGACTCAGGGTGGCCGTGATCCAGTTCATGAAAGGCCGCAGGTATTCTGAGATCGACACCGCCGAGCTGATACCGGGATTCGACATATTTCAGCACGGCCGGGACGAGTTCGTGTCCAGGGAGGATCCCGAGCAGATCGATATTGACCTCGCCCGCGAAGGTTTCGAACATGCCCGGGAGATCATCCAGGGCGGCGAGTATGACATGGTAATACTCGACGAGATCAACGTCGCAATGGATTTCGATCTGCTCCCGATCGATGAGGTTCTGGAAATGATCAGGGACCGCCCCGTCCACGTGGAGTTGGTTCTTACCGGAAGGAACGCCCCTGAGAAGATAATGAAAGAGGCGGACCTCATCACCGAGATGAGGGAGATAAAGCACTTCTACAAACAGGGTGTACAGGCGAGGAAAGGCATTGAATTCTGATAAAGGGGATGAGCCGAATGTATGACAAGGAGGAAATCGAAAAGATCAGGAAGGCAAGGTCCGAGTGGGAAAGATCCTGCTACCTGCCGCTTAAGGGGAAAAGACCGGAGCTAAAGGAGAAGTTCCAGAACCTGTCGTGGACGGATATCGGCCCCCTTTACACGCCGGCGGACATACCGGATTTCGATTATGGATCAATGTCAGGGAATCCCGGCGAGTACCCGTATCTCAGGGGGGTCCATTCCACGATGTATCGGGGAAAGGTATGGACCATGAGGCAGTTCGCCGGATTCGGAACCGCCGAGGAGACCAACCAGCGTTACAAGTACCTCCTTGCCCACGGCGAGACCGGCCTAAGCGTTGCTTTTGATTATCCCACCCTTTACGGATATGACACCGATCAACCTCTGTCGAGGGGGGAGTTCGGAAAGTGCGGGGTTGCGATATCATCCCTGAAGGACATGGAGATCCTCTTCAAGGACATTCCAGTGGACAGGATCACCACCTCCATGACGATAAACGGACCCGCGCCGGTTGTATGGGCCTTCTACATCGCGAATGCGGACAATCAGGGAATACCCCGAACGGAGATCGGCGGGACGATTCAGAACGATGTGCTCAAGGAGTACATCGCCCAGAAATCCTTCATCTTTCCGCCGGCGCCCTCGATGAGGCTTACCGTTGACACCTTTGAGTTCGGGTTCAGGGAGGTTCCCAGGTGGAATACGATCAGCATCAGCGGGTACCACATCAGGGAGGCAGGATCCACAGCGGTTCAGGAGCTGGCCTTCACTCTGGCTGACGGTTTCGCATACGTCAAGGCAGCCATGGAGAGGGGGCTCGACATCGACGCCTTCGCTCCGAGGCTCAGCTTCTTCTTCAACGCACACAACGATTTCTTCGAGGAGGTAGCCAAATACAGGGCGGCAAGGAGGATCTGGGCGACCGGGATGAAGGAGATGGGAGCGAAGAAGCCAAGGTCGATGCTGATGAGGTTTCACACCCAGACGGCGGGTGTCAGTCTGACCGCCCAGCAGCCTGAGATCAATCTGATCCGCGTCGCAATCCAGGCCATGGCAGCGGTTCTCGGAGGGACCCAGTCACTTCATACCAATTCCATGGACGAGGCGCTTGCCCTTCCGTCCGAGAAGGCTGTCAGGCTTGCCCTTAGAACACAGCAGATCATCGAGGAGGAGACCGGAGTTACAGGCACCATGGACCCGCTGGGAGGATCATATTATCTTGAATGGCTCACGGATAAGATGGAGGAGGAAACCAGAAAATATTTCGACAGGATCGAACAGTACGGCGGGGTCATACCGGCCATCGAGAAGGGATTCTTCCAGAGGGAGATCGCGGATGCCTCGTACAGGCTTCAGCAGGAGATCGATCGCGGTGACCGGACGATAGTCGGCGTGAACAAGTACCAGTTGGACGAGCCGATCGAGATACCGATCCTCGCCATGGACGAGAAGGGGGAGGAGATCCAGAAGAACCGCCTGAAGAAGCTCAGGCGGGATCGGGATAACGACAAGATGGAACGGGCGCTCGAGAGGTTGAGAAGGGCCGCCGAGGGCGACGAGAATACCATGCCCTACATCCTGGAATGCGTCCATGCCTATGCCACCCTGGGTGAGACCTGCGGCGTGCTCAGGGAGGTTTTCGGAGAATACGAGGAGCCTGCGATATATTAATAAAAGGAGGAGATGAGAAAATGGCAGTGAAGATCAGAGTTCTCGTGGCGAAACCGGGCCTCGACGGCCATGACCGCGGAGCCAAAGTGGTGGCAAGGGCCCTGAGGGATGCCGGCATGGAGGTCATATACACCGGCCTTCATCAGACGGCCGACATGGTCGTTCAAACGGCAATCCAGGAGGATGTTGACGTAATAGGTCTAAGCCTCCTTTCGGGAGCCCATATGACCCTTTTCAAGGACGTGACGGATATCCTCAGGGAAAAGGGGATCGAGGACGTTCTCGTTGTCGGAGGGGGGATCATCCCCGAAGAGGACGTTCCGGCTCTGAAGGAAGCGGGGATCGAGGGCGTGTTCGGACCCGGAACCCCCATGGAAGATATTGTCACCTTCATCAAGGAGAACGTGAAAAGATGAACGACCTGGCTCAGAGGGTCGTCGACGGAGATCCCAGGGCGATCGCAAGATTGATCACATTCGCCGAGAACGGCGATCCCAGGGCATCCCGGGCCATGAGCCATATTCACAAGTACAGCGGCCGGGCGAAGGTCATCGGCGTGACCGGCGTCATGGGGGCCGGGAAGAGCACGCTGATCAGCGAGCTCGCCCTGGCATACCGGAGAAAGGGAAAGACGGTAGGGATCATAGCCATCGATCCCACGAGCCCCTTCTCCGGAGGCGCGCTGCTCGGGGACCGGATCAGGATGATGGAGCTTTCCAGGGACGACGACATCTTCATCAGGAGCATGGGTACCAGGGGAATGCTGGGGGGATTGACCGGTGCGGTATACGACGTGGTGGAGATCCTCGATGCGTCGGGGAAGGACATAATCATAGTCGAGACCGTCGGAGTGGGCCAGGCCGAGGTGGACGTCATCAAGATTGCCGATACCACCATGGTGGTGCTCGTTCCGGGCCTCGGAGATTCGATCCAGGCCATAAAGGCAGGGATCATGGAGATCGCCGATATCTTCGTGGTGAACAAGGCCGACCGGCCGGGAATAGAAAGGACGGTCGCCGAGATAGAGAGCATGGTCAATCTATCCTACAGGGCAGGGGATCGGAAGATCCCCATAAAGCAGACAATCGCCAAGGAGAGGAAGGGTGTAGCGGAGCTCGTCGAGGAGATCGATTCCCATCAGGAGTATCTTCTCGAATCGGGATCATTCGAGGAGCACCGGAGGAGGAGGTACGAGGCCGAGCTCGTCGAGATAATCAGGAAAAGGCTCATGAACCTGATCTTCGACGAGGCGGTGTTCAAGGAGAGGGTGGAGGAGCTGATCGATCAGATCCAGAGGAAGGAGAAGGATCCCTACACCGGGGCCGAGGAGATCCTGAGCCGGGTGCTGAGATAGTCTTCTCTCTGATTCTGATATGCGCAACCAGTAACTGCACAATCTGTATTCCTCATTTCTAAAGGGACCTTCTTTGGGGGGCTTCCGATATTGTCGACGTCTTGAGAAAGAAATATATGCATATGTTTCAGCAAGGTATAAATAAAGGTCTTACAAATGTATAACTGCTGGTTAGTATGTTTGCAAAGCATGTGAAGGTTGGCCCGAAAGGGCAGATCGTGATCCCAAAGGTGTTCAGGGACGAGTTCAATATCCAACCCGGGAGCGAGGTCTTGATGGAATATACCGAGGACGGGCTTGTGATCAATACCGAAAGGGAGGAGACCGAGGAGATCTTCCTTGAGATTGCAAGGAAAGGGAAGAAAATTAAGAGAAAGATCGATCCTCACGAGGCCTATGAATCACATATGGAGGACAGGAATTGATCTATCTGGATTCCAATGTGTTCATCTGCGCGGCCCTGTATGACGACGCCACCGGAGAGTACGCCAGGGATATAATCAAGAGGGTAAGGTGTGGTGAATTCAGGGCATCCACTTCCACACTCACATTCGATGAGGTCTACTGGATAGTCAAAAGGGAAAAGGGAAAGGAGGCCGCCCTGAAGATAATCAATGCATTTCTCCACATGAGAAATCTGGACTTTATTGCGGTTGATAAGGAACTGCTGTTCGCCACCTATGAGCTGCTTGAGGATCGGGATCTCGATCCGAGAGATTCGATACATCTTGCATGTGCCATTGAAAGCAGGGCCAGTATCCTGGTCTCCGAGGATTCCGATTTCGACGAGATCGATCTCATCGAGAATCTGACAATGGAGATTTTTCTCAAAGAGAGATGTTCCTGAATCTTCATTCCAGTGAGATGTATATCTATCTGTTACTATACATCCTTATGGTCTTCATATCCCGGAGAAGGAGAAGGATCCCTACACGGGGGCCGAGGAGATCCTGAGCAGGGTCCTCCGATAGAACAGTTATTTTCAGACATTTCATTTCAGCAATGTGGATGCGATGACCATCTTCTGGACCTCGGATGTCCCCTCGTATATCTCCGTGATCTTCGCATCGCGGAACAGCCTTTCAACCTTGTGATCCCTCATGTAGCCGTAGCCGCCGTGGATCTGGATAGCTCTGTCAGCGCACCATACCGCGGTCTCCCCGGCCATCAGCTTTGCCATTGCGGATTCCCTGGAGAACCGGACTCCCTTATCCTTCAGCGTCGCCGCCTGGTAAACAAGGAGGCGGGAAGCCTCGATCCTCGTGGCCATCTCCGCTATCATCCACTGGATCGCCTGGAACTTCGCGATCGGTTTGCCGAACTGGATCCTCTGCTTGGAATAGGCGATAGCCTCGTCCAGGGCGGCCTGGGCGATACCGACGGCCTGGGATGCGATCCCGATCCTTCCCCCGTCTATGCTTGCAAGGGCGATCTTGAAACCCTCTCCCTCGTTGCCGAGCAGGTTCTCCTTCGGGACCTCCATGTCCTCGAATATCAGCTCCGACGTCTCCGAGGCCCGAATCCCCATCTTGTCGAAAATCGGACCGACCTGATACCCCTTGAAGGAGCTTTCGACGATGAAAGCGCTTATGCCCTTCGGGCCCGCATCCTTGTCCGTGATCGCAAATATGATAACGATGCCGGACCTCGATCCGGCGGTTATGAACGTCTTCGTTCCGTTGACAATATAATTGTCTCCGTCCAGCACGGCCGTTGTCTGCATCGCACCCAGGTCCGAGCCAGCATTCGGTTCCGTTCCCGCGAAAGCACCCAGGACCTCCCCGCTCGCAAGCTTCGGGATGTATTTCCTCTTCTGCTCCTCCGTCCCCCACTTATGTATCATGTATCCCGCAAAGGAGTTGTGGACCGAGGTGATCACGCCGGTAGCGGCGCAGGCCCTTGATATCTCCTCCACCGTGACGGCATAACTTACAGCATCCAGACCGGCCCCGCCGTATTCCTTCGGGATCATTATCCCCAGAAGTCCCAGCTTTCCCATCTTCTCGAGTATCTCCGTGGGAAATTCCTCGGTGACATCCCTGTCCGCGGCTCCCGGAGCCACCTCTTTCCGGGCAAATTCCCTAACCTGATCCCGGATCATCCTCTGCTGTTCGGTCAGTTCGAGATTCATGGTCCGGAAAATGATGAAGCGGATAAATAATGTTCGCATTCGAGCGGGATGGCGGATCTTCTTAGACAGATTAAATCCATGTGACTTTAGATCGATCCCGAATGTGAAACCCTTGACAGGCTTCAGACCAAATTAATATATTTGAGGTGTACGATCAAGACCGGCGGAGAAACCGCTGCTCGCGATTTCGATCGACGAACAGGCAGGAGTACGGGGGAATTCTCATGGCAGGACTGGACGACGATTCTCGGGAGATGATGATAAACGGGATCAGGATGTTCGCGGAGAGGAACATGCCGATGGACTATCTTCTCGAGCTGGACAAGAAAGGGGAGGAGATCCCCAAGGAGAAGATCGTCGAGATGTACGATCCGACGAAACTGGGGATCAATCTCCTTCTGATACCCACCGAGTTCGGCGGGATCGGAGCGTCCAACTTCGACATGTATCAGGTATGCGAGACGCTGGCTTCCATCGATCTCGGAGTGGCAACATCGGTATTCGCGACATTTCTGGGCCTCGATCCGCTGAGGGTTGGGGGTACTCCCGAGCAGAAAGAGAAATGGTTCAAGAAGATCGCAAGCGAGGGATCCCTTGTCGCTTACGGAGCGACAGAGGCGGAGGCAGGAAGCGATCTGGGATCGCTGAAGACCAAGGCGGTCCCGGTTGAAGAGGACGGAAAGGTGGTTGGCTACAAGATCACCGGGAACAAGCAGTGGATTTCAAACGGGGGGACGGCCGATATCTTCCTGATCCTCGCCAAGGACCCGAAAGCCGTCGGCTGGTTCATAATGGAGAAGGGATCGGAAGGGATGGAGTTCAACAATCCCGAGGAGAAGCACGGGATCCGGCTGGCAAATACCGTGGCCTTCTCCATGGACGAGGTTTTCGTCCCCGCCGAGAACCTGGTGGGAATGGTTGAAGGCGAGGGATTGACCCAGGCCCAGGCCGTGTTCGGAAATACCAGGCTGATGGTCGCCGCGTTCGGACTGGGATGCGGGTGGGACGCTCTCGGCCGTGCCGTGAGCTACAGCCAGGGCAGGATACAGGCAGGAGGGCCCCTCTCCGAGAAGCAGGGATACACCCACAAGCTGATAGTGCCCCACGCGGTGAGACTGGAGGCCGCCAGGGCCTACATCGAGGAGATCGCGCACAGGCTCGACAGCGGCGGCGAGGGGGGCCTCCAGACCGAGGGCGCGATCGCGAAGTTCGCGGGATCCGAGGCGGGGAACGCCGCTGCGGAAGCCTCCATTCAGGCCCTGGGGGGTTACGGGTACGTTCACGAGATGGTCATCGAGAAGATCAAGAGGGACGTTCGGATAACCCAGATCTACGAGGGGACCAATGAGATCCTGGAGATGACCATCGCTAGAAACCGCTGGCAGGAGCATCTGAAGAGTAGGGGAGAATTTTACACGAACCTCGCCGGTTCGATGGATGAGCTCCACCGGAGCAGTCCCGACGTCGGAGCGTCGGTCATCGCCGAAGGGCTCAGGGCTTTGGCCGAGATATTCGAGATCTGCAGGGTTCAGAAGCTCACCAGGAACCAGCATGTACTGATGAGGCTCGGGGAGCTCTCGGCCTTCGCCGAGACATCCATGGTATTCTGCATGAAGTCCGCCGAGGAAAAATACTCCAGGGCCGTGAAATTCGATCGGGAGACATGGAAGGCCATGGCGAGGATCCACGCCCGGACTTCCGCCATCAAGATAGCGGAGGACGGGGCGAGGATCATCGTGGGATACGGGGAGGGATCCGGATCCGATCTGAGCGGGAAGCTCAGGATGAACCGGATAATCGACGGCCAGAAGGGTCTGAGGGAAGATTCCGATCTCGTTGCGGAGAAGCTCAAGGGCGTCTTCAAGATGACCTGAACCCAGTATCGATCCTGATCACATAGGTCCATTCAGCGGATATCAAAATCTGTTAGGATCATCAATGAATGGCAACGGAAAAGCTAATTTTTGTCAGAATCCTTTCGATATTTCGGATCAAGTTGGTAATATGAACAAAGCAGGGGACAGCTTAGACTCCGTCGATCCCGCGACGGGGGAGATCCTGGGAACGGTGGTCAATTCCGGAAGGGCCGATGTGGAAAAAGCAGTGGAGAGATCCAGAAAGGCTTTCGCGGAATGGAGCGGTAGGTCATTCCGGGAAAGGGCTGCCGTAATGAGGAAAGCCAGATCGATAATGATCGCGAAGAGGAATGAGCTGGCAGACCTGATTGTCAGGGAAACCGGAAAGCCGAGGCTGGAAGCCGTCCTTCACGATCTGCATTTCTCACTTGACGATCTTCTGTATTACGAGAAGAACTCGGAGAAGCTCCTCCGGGATGAGAAGGTCAATCTCGGGATCGCTTTTCTGGGTCAGAAGAACAGGGTGATTTTCGAACCCGCGGGCGTCGTCGCGGTCATCAATCCATGGAACTTCCCCTTCCTTCTCTCTTTCAGAAGCCTGGTCCCCGCGCTCATGGCGGGGAATTCGGTGATCCTCAAACCATCCGAATACACGCCCCTCTGCGGTGTGAGGATCGGCGAGATCATGAAGGAGGCGGGGGCTCCGGAAGGGGTTTTCACAGTGGTCACGGGGGACGGACGGACCGGGCAGTACCTGGTAGAGGCAGGGGTGGACAGGATAGTGTTCACCGGAAGCGCGGCCACGGGACGAAAGGTGATGAAGGCGGCTTCCGGGAACCTCACACCGCTGGTTCTGGAGCTCGGGGGGAAGGATCCGGCCATCGTGTTCAGCGATGCGGACCTCGAGTGGACGTCTGCCGGGATCGTCTGGAGCTCTCTTTTGTTCACCGGGCAGAGCTGTTCCTCGATAGAGCGGATCTACGTGCAGGAGGATGTCGCGGACAGGTTCATCGAGATGGTTGTGGAAGGAACAAAACTTCTCAAGGTCGGGAACGGCATGGATCCCGATACGGACATAGGACCGATGATAGCACCCTTTCAGGTGGAAAACGTCGAGAGGCACATCGAGGATGCAGTTGGGAAGGGTGCCAAGGTCCTGACGGGGGGAAAGAGGATAGGAGGGCATGACAGCCTCTTCTTCGAGCCGACGGTTCTTTCGGATGTGAACCATGATATGCTTGTAATGAAGGAGGAGACGTTCGGGCCCGTTCTGGGAATAATGAAGTTCAAGACCGTCGACGAGGCAGTGGAACTGGCAAACGATACCGCTTACGGCCTGGCCACCTCGGTTTGGACATCGGACCTCGAGAAGGGGAAGAGGATCGCACGAAGAATACACGCCGGCTGTGTCTCCGTGAACAACAGGGCGATAGAGGTTAAGACCATGCCGTGGGGTGGAATAAAGGACAGCGGTATGGGGAAGACCTCTTCCCGATACGGGATGCTGAATTTCGTGAATATAAAATGCATCACCGTCGACGGGAGGAACAGGAAGAGGGAGGACTGGTGGTATCCATATGAGGGCGGGAAGGATCGGTTCTTCAGCGATATTCTGCCAGATCTTCATTCGGATGAGAAGATCAGGGTATTGAAGGCATATATCAAATTTCTAAGAGGGATCCGAACCGATGAGTGATGGTATTGATAAGAAGTTATATATGATATAATATCTATAATTATTATAAGTGATATAATGACCACTACCATCGCGGTGTCCGTCGAAACCAGGGAAGCATTGCGCATTCTGGGAGAAAAAGGTGAGAGTTATGATCATATCATTCAGAGATTGATCGAGAGGGCCGCCTGGAAGGAGCTGGATAATCGATGGAACCGGATCCTCGAGGAAGACGAATTCATATCCATGGATGAGTTGTGATGTTCCAGGTTCTCTTATCCCGTACTTTTCAGAAGCAATTCCGCGATCTTCCGCTGGAAATGCAGAACCGGATCAGAAAGAATTTAAAGGAACTGGAAAAGGATCCACGGACCTCGAGATCGGGGGCGGATATCAGGCAGTTGAAGGACACCGATCCTTCGAAGCACAGATTGAGGATCGGTGAATATCGGATCATCTACCGTATCGAGGATCGATCGGTATTGGTTATCGAGCTGTTCACGAGAAGCAGAGGTTACAGGGAATAACTCGGATCGTCCCGGTCCATGTATTAGTTCATGATCATTTTTCAGCTGTAGAAGGGATCCATGAGCCGAGCTTTTCCCAGGGTTCTTCTGTAAAATGTCGGTGCTGCAGCTATCACTACAATCATTATCAACAAACCGACGGGAAAATACCAGCTGAGAAAGAACGATGCAGGGGTATATTTTGTCTCGAAATAGAGAGAATTTGAAAACTCTTTTGTATCGTTTCCAACCGTTCCGATCAGGATCATCTCAATTTGATTCATCCTGCCCGTTCCTCCGATCTGGATCACGCTGAGATATAGATATCCTTTCGCTCTTTCATCAATTTCTATGGTGTTCTGGGGGAGCCGATACTCGATACCTTCGGGCGGTGTTATGTTGACGATGGTGAAGGTTCCCCGATCATTTCCCTGATTCCATATCTCGATTTTTCCACTGATCCATTCACCAACGGATCCCTCGAAATATGAGGGCTCGAATGATAATATCGGATATGAGTAAGGGAGCAGGTTCACATTGATCGGACCCAGTTCTTTCGATCCGTTCAGGTCGGTTTTCCAGATCGACCACTCACAGATGACATCGATTGCAGTGTCTATGTTCACTGACGATATCAAAGGAGATACTTGGATATTTACACTTATAGAAAAATTCAGGACACCTTCGCTATGGGACCCGGGTTCGTAAAGGTTGGGTGGCCAGATCGTACACCGAATCTCCTGCGAACGAGGTCTCAATGACAGTTTCAAGATGTAATCCTCGTCTTCATATCTATTGTCCTGTGGTGTTAAGAGGATATGTCCACTGGCCCTTATAAAACCAGTTTCTCCGGGGCCTGTTGGTATATCGATCTCATCCATTACCAGCTCTATCTCCGGGGGCTGGATATCATCCTGCCGCGTCGGGACATCGGTTGGTTCGGATACGATTTCCGATCCGCATGCATCGGAACTCATAATGACCGAGAAAAAGACCAATGCGGCAGTCAAGATCAGTATCCTCGATTTCACCGATCCGGACCCTGATATGGCAATCATCCTAACCGATGTCAATATGGAACGGATCGGATATAATCATATCCTCGGATCCATTTGATATCATTCATTCCTGAAATCCGGCCTTCTCTTCTCTATGAACGCCTTCATCCCTTCCTTCTGATCATGTGTCGAGAAGGAGGAGGAGAAGTATGAGATCTCAAGGTAATTGGCCGTTGCCAGATCCACGTCGGCTCCCTTGTTGACGAGCGCCTTGATGAAGGAGACCTGAACGGCTGACTTGGAGGCTATCTTTTTTGCAAGCTCCATCGCCTGCTCCATCAGAACCTCCGGCTCCACTACCTTGTTCACCAGACCAAGCTCGAACGCTTCCTGGGCCGAGATATTGTCGCCGGTGAGCAGAAGCTCCTTGGCCCTCATCCTGCCGATGTGCCTCGTCAGCCTCTGTGTCCCTCCGAAACCCGGACTGATCCCGAGATTGATCTCCGGCTGTCCGAGCTTCGCCCTCGTTGAAGCGATGGCTATGTCGCATGCCATCATCACCTCGCATCCGCCTCCCAGAGCGTATCCGTTAACGGCCGCGATGAACGGGAGGCGTGAAGCCTCGATCTTGTTCAGGAGGTTGTGCCCGTACTCCGCGAACTGCTTCGCCTGCAGAGAGGTAAGGTTCGACATGTGCTTGATGTCGGCTCCCGCGATGAAGGCCTTGCCCTCCCCCGTCAGGATGACAACATTGACCTCGCTGTCGGTTTCCAGCTCGTCAACCGCATGCATCAGATCCCTTAGCGTCTGCTCGTTCAGGGCGTTCAGCGCCTGCGGCCTGTTGATCTTGAGGACCGCAACCGGTCCGTCCTTCTCGATTATCAGGTTCTCGTATTCCATCCATATCACCCCTGGCTGTAGTCGTAGAATCCCCTTCCGGTCTTCCTGCCGAGATACCCCGCCTGGACCATCTTCTTGAGAAGCGGGCAGGGTCTGTACTTGGAATCGTTGAATCCCTCGTACAGAACGTTCATTATGCTCAAACAGACATCCAGGCCGATGAGATCGGCCAGGGCCAGCGGCCCCATGGGATGGTTCATTCCGAGCTTCATGACCCCGTCTATGGCTTCCGGGGTCCCCACTCCCTCGTAGAGACAGTAAACGGCCTCATTTATCATGGGAAGCAGGACCCTGTTGGAAACGAATCCGGGGCTGTCGTTAACCTCGATGGGAGTCTTTCCCATTTTCTCGGACAGCTCGAATATGAGTTTGGTCGTTTCATCGTCCGTTCTAAGACCCCTGATGACCTCCACCAGCTTCATGATCGGAACCGGGTTCATGAAATGCATCCCGATGAACTTCTCCGGTCTTTTCGTCGCCGATGCCAGATCCGTGATCGGGATCGTGGACGTATTGGAGGCCAGAACCGTTTCAGATTTGCATATGGAATCCAGCTTGGCAAAAAGACCTTTTTTAATGTCAAGGTTCTCCACGATCGCCTCGATGACAAGGTCGGCATCCGCCATGGAGTTGAGATCGGTGGTTCCCGAGATCCTCGAGGTTATACTCTCCTTCTCGGCCTCGTCCATCTTTCCCTTCGCCACGCTCTTGGAAAGGAATTTCTCGATCTTCCCCAGTCCTCCCTGGACGAACTCGTCCTTGATGTCGTTCAATACCACATCGAATCCGGCCTGCGCCGATACGAGGGCGATGCCGTGCCCCATCTGTCCCGCGCCTATCACTCCGATCTTCCTGACTTCCATCCGTATCAACTCCTTTTGGTTCAATCCCTCTCCACTATCATGCTAACAGCGTTTCCGCCTCCAAGACAGATTGTAGCCATTCCTCTCTTTTTACCGTATCTCTTCATGGCGTGGAGAAGCGTGACGAGTATCCGGCTTCCGCTTGATCCGATGGGATGGCCGAGTGCGACCGCCCCGCCGTGAACGTTGAACTTCTCGGCCGGTATGTTCATTTCCTTCATGAGCCCCACGGATGCCGAGGAGAATGCTTCATTGTGCTCGAAAAGGTCTATGTCCTCAACCGTCATCCCGGTCTTATTCAACAGCTGGTCTACCCCCGGTATCACCGCGTACATCACGAGTTCGGGTTTGACCCCCACGGTATTGTAATCGACGATCCTTCCCAGGATCTCGAGCCCGAGCTCCCTTGCCTTCTCCTCGCTCGTGACGACCACAGCGGACGCTCCGTCTGTCAGCTGTGATGCGTTTCCAGCGGTTACCACTCCATCCTCCTTGAAAAAGGGCTTGAGCTTGGCCATACCCTCCTTTGAAGCGTCATATCTGATCCCCTCGTCCTTGTCGAATATTATCGGATCCTTTTTCCTCTGGGGGATCTCGATGGGGACTATCTCTTCCTTGAAGTACCCCTCCTCCGTCGCCTTGGCGGCTTTCAGGTGGCTTCCCACCGCGAACTCATCGATCTCTTCCCTGGTGAGGTCGCATTTCTCGGCGATGATCTCGCCGGTATGTCCCATGTGGAAATCGTTGTATACGTCCCACAACCCGTCCTTGACCATGGAATCGATGATCTTTCCGTCGAAGAGCCTGTAACCGAACCTGGCCTGGTCCAGGATGTAGGGGCAGTTTGACATGCTCTCCATTCCGCCGGCAACAATGATTTCAGCGTCTTCGCATTTGATGGCCTGGGCGGCGAGGATGACTGCCTTCAGAGACGACCCGCATACCTTGTCCACATGGAAAGCCCCCACCTCCACCGGCACTCCGGCCCCAAGGGAAGCCTGGCGGGCCACGTTCTGTCCCTGGCCTGCGGAGACGACATTTCCCATTATGACCTCGTCGACGTCCTCTGATCTTATGCCTGCTTTCTCAATGGCGGCCTTGATCACAATGCTCCCGAGCTGCGCGGCCTTGTAATCCTTCAACGCACCCGCAAACTTACCCTGCGCTGTCCTGACTGCTGAAACGATAACCGGTTGTACCATGGAAATTCATTCCCCCTGGATTTGATCGGCCGGATAGCGTAATGATATTAAAAAAAACTATCCCAAATGGTTCTGCCGCAATGTGTGAAGCTCGATTCACGAGGATCGGTATGATCGTGAACCCGATCATTCAAAAATGGATATATCTGATAGGAAAATGATCCGATCGATGCGATCGATCATTCCAGCGGTACCATGAATGTGTAGTTCACCGCAACGCTGTACTGGAATCCGTTGTCAGGGGTTCCGATCCAGAAGATTGGTCCTATCCATCTGTCGTCTCCTCCCTCGATAACTACCGAGAAGTCGACGGTCCAGGTGTTGTTCATCGGATTTACCCCGTCCCATGTAATGGTCGTTGACTGGGAATAAGGAGTGGCTCCACCCGACAATATGTTGCTGTTGCCATCGGAATCCAATATGTTGATCTCATTGACCATGTCGGTATTGGTATCCGGATCTCCGTCCGTTACATCGATTGTGAAGGTTATCTCGGTGATCATGCTGTTGTCGAGGGTAACCGGTTGCGATGCCGTGATCGTTTCGGTTGTTGCCTGAGCCAATCCATCCCCGGCTCCAACGTAGGTCGCTTCGCCCTGGAATATCTCGTATTTTGGCTCGTCCTCTCCACCCCCTCCTCCGCCAAGACATCCGGACAGAGCTACGGCCATGGCGAGTGCGAAAAATGCTATTATGGGTTTTACAGCTTTCAAGTCAGGTCCTCCGGCATGCTGGGATCGTTTCGATCGATGCAGTTACCAAATCGGAATTATACATTAATAACTTTCTTTTCCGTGGGGTCATGCCCAAAAACAAGTTTTTCGAGCAACTTGATGAAAAATCAAACGCGGAGGGGACACTCCGTATTCGAACTTTGAACCCCCACACCCCATGAGGTTGGGTGTTCTCTACCAGATAGGAGTATAAAAAAAAGAATGGATGCTTTGAAATTCCCGTTTGATAAGTAAAACCCCCCCGATCCATATGTGATCCTGTTCAAATCACAAAAAAACGTGCAGGTTTTTTCCGGGTTCAAGCCCGCACTCCCGGATATTCACTGATCATCAGGCATGACGGATGGAATGAATTCCAGGATCACGATCCTGTAGGTCAATCTCTTTCCTCTGAGCGGATGGTTGAAATCAATCTTCACGAAATCTTCTCCCACGTCAAGTACGATTCCCTGAACGCCGATACCGTTCTCCATCTTGATCATCAACCTTCTTCCAGGGAAATGGCCTTCTTCCGGGATCCCCTCTTTTGGCAGGTCCATTATCAGAACCGGATCCGGATCTCCGAAAGCCTTTTCCGGTTCGATCACGACCTCCCTCTCCTCCCCCACTTCCATATCCCTGATCGCTTCCTCGAAGCCGACCATGACCTTCTCGACCCCTAGTTCCAGAACGGCCGGGCCATCGTTCTCTGTGGTATCCACCACGGTTCCGTCATCCAGCCTTGCCGTGTACTCTACCATGACGCGATCTCCGGCCTTGAAATCCATTTTTTCTCCCCTTCATCCGAACCGCTGCTGCAAAATGGTTACGGGATGAATCCTCTATTAAACTTGCGGGATCGGAATCCTCATTCTCGAAAGTTTTATAAAGCGTGAAAAGGATAATATTTGTTGGTGGAAGGAAATGAGCCGACTGATTATGACTGACAATAGTCTGCATTCCCTCCAGATGAGGTGCTTCTACATCAGTTCTGATTACAGGGAAACGAAGGACAGGATTGGCAATACCTACCTTCAGGATATTTTCGAGATCGAGTGATCGAACAGGACATTATTACGATCCGATCTACCCGATCATATTTGATTCCAAATCATTGCGTGCTGTCATCGGGGAGTTTGTCGTGAACCTCCTTGTAGAGGTAGAACGATCCGCATGCGAGACCGAGTTCGGAGGCTGATACGTCCTTTGACCACTCATCGTATGCATCGTTCATCTCGTACCTGATGTGGATGGGGAAGCTGCCTTCCATCCCTTTGACGGCCCCGCTCAACATTTTTTCAACGGACATCGAGCGCTCTTCCTTCATACGGGTTATGAAAAGAGCCGAACATACCGGGCCGAAGGCGCTCATGTAAGCGGCGGGATCCTTCTCCCTCATCATGGAGATCAATATGGAAGCCTTTGCCGTGGGGAATCTTGCACGGATGGTTTCTGCCGTGGCGGTCCCCGCTTCCTCGTTATGCCCCCCGTCCAGGATCACCTCTTTACCGTTGAGAGATCTCTCCTCGAACCTTCCTATCATCCTTACACCGGAAAGGCCTTCCGATACTGCTGATCGAAGCACTTCCAGAGGGTATTCGCCCAGCACCGGGTCCGATCCTCCGTGTATGAGGTCATCGAATGATGAGAGCTGTCCGTTCATGATCTTTCTGTGCGCAAGGGCAACCGGCAGCACTATCATTGACACCGCAATGGCGCACGACATGTTCCAGGCATGGTGCTTCCCGACAAGCGGAGTCGTATATTCCCCGTCCACGATCCGGTCCAGCAGCTTGAACGCGGGATTCTCCAAATGTCTTTCTGCCGGTCCTTCGCATGAAAGATGTGCGGATGTACCGTTATGCCACCCAACCTCTCCCACCTTGATGATTCTCCAATCGGGAACACCGCTGTTCATGACCAGCCTTCTTACCCTCTCAACTTCCCCGCTTCCCGATATTGCCACCACCGAACAGCCGTTCTGGGAACAGATCGAGAGGATGGTCCTGAGACAACGGCCGCCGTCATCGGCATCGGGGCATAGAGGGCCTATCACGACAGGAACGGACGGCTTGATGATTCCGGCCTTCTCCCTCGCGATGCTGACGGGATCATCCCCGAGTATCTCCGTATGGTCCATGGAGATGCTCGTGATCGCGCATACCTGGGGGTCCAGAACGTTCGTCGCGTCCAATCTTCCCCCCAGTCCCACCTCCGATACCAGCAGGTCTGCCGATTTCATCTTTGCGATGTGAAATGCCGCGGCGGTCAGCGTTTCGAAGTACGTGGGGCCTATCCGATCCCTGTAGAGGCGTTCCACGGATCTCCGCACTGCTTCGATACCCGCACCCAGGATCTCGTCCGATACGGGCTGACCGTTGATCTCCACCCTCTCATTGACCCGAAGCAGGTGCGGAGAAGTGTACGTGATGACCCTCAGTCCTAGCCTGCTCAGGATCGCCGAGGCCATCTTGCAGGTGGATCCTTTTCCATTGGTTCCTGCAATCATCACAGATGGCATTGAAAGATGCGGGGATCCCATGTCAGAGAGAAGCGGTCCCATTCTCTCGAGCCCTATCTTCATACCGCTCTCCGAAAGCGACTCCAGGTACTCGAGGGGGTCCATGGACCGAATAAGGCCTACGCGTAATTAAAGGATACACCATCACATCTCCCGTGATTGGAGAAATGATATATACCGAGATGAGGGTCAATCATCATGAAGGATATCGCTCTGAAACGAAGGGCCAGGGTGAGATCGAAGGAGGCAAGGAACATCCTGGCATGGATGTCGGACGAGTTCGGGATCTCCATTGACGGGGTCGATGCCATTGAGTCCGGGACCCTCGAAGGAAAGAGGGCATACGTCATTGAAAACAAGCTCGTTGCGGTCGAGGGATTTCCTGGGCTTCTCCTCACCCTTCACGGGATAATACTACTCAAACCCGGAAAGAGATGGATAACGGTTGACATGGGGGCGGTTAAGTTCCTGGCGAACGGCGCCGATGTGATGTCCCCCGGCATCGTGGACGCGGATCCCGATATTGATAAGGACGACATAGTATGGATAAGGGATGAAAAGAACCTCCGACCGCTTTGCGTGGGAAAAGCAATCATGACGGGACCGGAAATGATCTCATCGAAATCCGGAAAGGCCGTCAAGACGCTTCATTTCGTCGGAGATCCCATCTGGAATGCGGACCTTTAGATATGTTTCGAGGCATAATCGATTTGCGGCGGGTGATCGCGTGGAAATTGCCCTGCAATGAATGGTGTCGACCGATACCTTAATGGGATCGTGATGAATACCCTATATCGGTGATTGAGATGAGCGAATTGAAGGATGAAGGTGTGACCTCAACCCAGATCACGCATTACGAGGACCTTTTCTCGGACCGGGCCAAGAAGATGAAGGCCTCGGTAATCAGGGAGCTTCTGAAACTGACTCAGAAACCCGAGATAATATCCTTTGCAGGAGGGCTTCCGAATCCCCGGGCTTTCCCGGTTGAGAAGATCAAGGAGATCATGAACGATCTGATAATCACGGAACCGGAGAGGATCCTACAGTACGGGTCGACTGAGGGGGTTCCGGAGCTCCGGGAGGAGATCGCCGCAAGGCTGAAGAGCAAGTGGGGGATCGAATGCGACAAGGACAATATCATCATAACAGTCGGATCCCAGGAGGGGCTTGAGCTTCTCGGTAGGCTTTTCATCGGCTCCGAGTCCAAGGTGGTAATGGAGGCTCCCACTTATCTTGGAGCCCTGAATGCCTTCAACGTATACGATCCGACGATCGCATCGATCCCGCTCGATGACGACGGGATGCAGATGGATCTCCTGGAGGACTACCTCAGGAGCCAGCAGAAACACAGGGGGTTCTTAAAATTCGTCTACACGGTGCCCACGTTCCACAATCCCGCCGGGGTCTGCATGTCGCGTTCAAGGCGGAGCAAGCTCATCGATCTTGCCCATGATTTCGACATACTGATAGTCGAAGACGATCCGTACGGTGAGCTCCGGTATACCGGTGAGGTGCTCCCTCCGCTGAAATCGCTTGATAAGGAGGACCGGGTGATATATCTGGGAACGTTCTCCAAGACGCTTGTTCCCGGATTCAGAATTGCGTGGTCTGCCGGCCCCACCCAGATAATCAACAAGATGGTTATCGCCAAACAGGCCGTTGATCTCTGCACTCCGCCCTTCACCCAGCATATAGCAAAGGAGTATCTCAGACGGGGTTACATCGACGAGCACCTCAACAATATCATTTCCCTGTACGGCAGGAAGCAGAGGATCATGCTCCAGGCAATGGACGATTACATGCCCAAGGAATATATTCGATGGACGAAACCGGAGGGAGGCATGTTCCTGTGGGCGACACTGGATCCTTCGATCGATACGACGGATATGTTCCAGGATGCGATCAGCGAGAATGTGGCTTACGTTACCGGAAGCTCGTTCTTCGCCGACGGGACAGGGCACAACTGCATGAGGATAAACTTCACGCACGCCGGTGACGAACAGATAGTCGAGGGAGTGAAGAGGCTTTCAACCGTGATCGAGAGGTGGGGCAAACGGAAGGAAGGATCGGCAGAGGTCATAACCGGGGTCTGATACTTACGCGTCACTGATGATCCCTGTCAGCATCCCGGATAATCCTTGATCGGTTTCATCCGAGTACACGCCTGCCGGATTCATCGCCGCCTTCCAAATTATTTATATTATACATCGGTTTAACGTCTAGTCATATCAACCCATGGAGAATCCGAAATGTCATGGACCAGTCAGCAGATAAGGGAACTGAAAGTCGGGAGATACATGGTCATCGACGATGAGCCCTGCAAGATCATAGAGCTCAGCACATCAAAACCCGGGAAGCACGGTGAGGCCAAGGCGCGTATCGTGGCCATCGGGATCTTCGACGGAGCCAAGAGATCGGTTGTCCATCCTGTAACACACAAAGTCCAGGTTCCGCTGATCGACAAGAGGAATGCCCAGGTCGTTTCCATTCAGGGAGATGAGGCGCAGCTCATGGACATGGAATCCTACGAGATGTTCAACATAGTCATCCCGGACGATCTCAAGGACAAGATCGAGGCCGGTCAGGAGGTCCAGTATCAGGAGGCCATGGGAAGAAGGATGATCACCCGGGCGTGAGCTCGGTGGTATGATGAATTTCAATACATTCAATCTCGTGCCCGTGGATCCCGGATTCGCGGATGCGAATTCAGATTTCTCGAACGCCGACTATGTGATCTTCGGCGTACCGTTCGATGCAACAGCGTCGCATCTATCAGGCGCTCATAGGGGTCCTTCCGGGATAAGGGAGGAGTCCTATAATTTCGAGACCTACCTGATGGACCTGGATGTGGAACTCGAATATCTCAACATCTGCGATCTCGGGGATATCGGTTTCGAGAACATAGAGTCCAATCAGGCAGATATTCTTGAATCGGTCAGGGCCCTCACGGAATACATTATGGATAAGGAAAAGCTCCCCATCATCATCGGAGGGGAGCATTCGATATCGGAGAGCAGCATAGATGCGTTCATGCTCAAGTACGGCCGCCTCGGAGGTCTGGCGGTGATCATAGATGCGCATCTGGATTTCCGTGACGAGTATATGAGAAATCCCCATTCCCACGCCTGTGTGACAAGGAGGATCGTCGACAGATGGGGGATCGATTCCGTCTGCCTTATCGGGGTGAGATCCGGATGCCGAAGGGAGGTTCAGAAAGCGAGGGAGATGGGCCTTCGTTATTTCAGTTCCATGGACGTCAGAAGAAACGGGATCGTTGAGGTCCTTGAGAGTTTGGATACCGATATCTCGATCAGGGACCGGCCGTTGTATCTGTCCATAGATATAGACGGGATCGATCCTTCCCAAGCACCCGGAACCGGGACGCCGGAACCCTGGGGATTGAATTCATGGGATATCCGAAGGATGATGGATGAGCTGAAGGGACAGATCGTGGTGATGGACGTAATGGAGGTCTCCCCCAAGGTCGAGAAATATATAACTCCCGGACTGGCTGGTAAGCTGATACGGAGATTGATCGGATTGAAGGAGACGAAGGTTCAGCACCCGGGCTGGCTTGACAAGATTTGATATTCACCTCCGGATGGAAATAATTAATACCCATTATACGGATTCCCGACGGGTTATCAAATGGGTGATCAGAAATTATCATTCCCGGTACAGTCTCCGCTTGACCCTCCCTTGATAATGAGGGCCCTGGAGGAGCGGTTGATGATATTCGGCGGAGAGATCAGAAGGGATCCAGGCAACTATCGATTCGTGATCGAGGAGGGAAAGGAGGGGGTTCCCGGGGGTTTTCTCATGAAGCTGACGGTGGATGTACGGCTGGTGAGAAAGGGGCCGATAGAATACGTCGTGGACTGCGTTGTCACGAAGCAGCCCAGCGTCTTCTTCTGGTGTTTTCTTGTTCCGGGGCTGATCATTTACCCGCTGCTTATCGCAAACGGATACTATCTGACCCTCGAACCGGAGAGGGAATACGCGAAGAGGCTACAGGACATACAATTCGAGCTCGAGACAATTTCCAGAAATATGGCAAGGAGCGGTTCTCCGCCCCAGAACTATCAGCAGGTTTCAGGAAGGACCTACTGATCGACGATCAAGTTCCGCGAACTGTGAACAGGACGGATCCAAATATGCCGATCCCGATAATAATTCGGTCGTTCATCAGGGATGGGCTGCCAGGGGTTTTTCGAATATATATTCGTATACCTCCCCTGGGTTTTATATAAAACATGTTGCCGGATTGACAGTTGGATGGGTACAGAATACGAAAGGGAGCTGAAGAAACTCCTTGAGGGGAATCTTCAGGCCGTCGTCAAAATGAAGAAGACCTGCTCCGCGGGGGAAGCCCTTGGATACGGTATATGCGAGAGGTATCCATTCATGGTGATCAGGGGAGCGGGGTCTTTCGGTGTCGATCTCGTGGCTTTACGGGGAGAGCTTTCCTTTCCGATCGAGGTCAAGTCCTCGGTTCACGAGAAGGTGTACCTTAGCCAGCCCCGGTTGAGGGAGCAGCTTCAGGTCTTCACCGAGGAGTGCCGGAGGGCAAATACATTCCCGATCTACGCCTTCAGGCTGAAAAATAAGAAGGGCGATCCATGGCGCGTATTCACCATACAGATGGACGGCCTGAAATATTTCTCAAGGACCATAAACAGCAAGATACCCCCGCTCCGCCGTACGGCTGGAGGTAATTTCGTGATGGAATGGAGCGAGGGAATGTCCCTGTCCACCTATCTTCTGGAGATCGGAAAGATAATCGAGGTCGTTCACCGTAACTGAACGATCGGATCACAACTGTTCCGCCGGTTGCGTTGGGAATATTGTACAGATTAACCAATACGATTATCTATCATTCGTTCAATGGTGTATGGATCACAGCGAGGTTCTTCCATGCGGATAGAGATACTAACCGCGGCACTCATAATCTGTTTAACTGCCGGTACGCTTGCAACCTTCGTTGAACCCGTCGATGCCGAGGATGATCCCTTCGAAGCTATGGAATCCGATATGGATCCCCCTTCCTTCGTCCTTGATTATCAAGCCGAAGGGCTGTACGACGGCTTGGTTGGATACGATGACGTGGCCCTGATCGTGAACGACAACTCAGAAATAAGCAAGGAGATCGGGACCTACTTCGCCGTGAACCGAGGCCTTCCGATCATCAATATCATCAACGTTTCGGTCCAGGATCGGGAGACGATCGATTTCGATGAGTTCGACAAACTTGCGCGGCAGGTCAAGGAGAACCTCTCAGAAAGGAACCTGACGGACAAGATCAACTTCATGGTGACAACAAAGGGAGTTCCGCTGAGGGTTTCCAGCGGTTATTACAACATGAACGACCAGAGGTACTATTCCAGCGCCTCCGTGGATTCGGAGCTGATGCTTCTGGACGGCCCCTACGAGGGATACATACACGGGACCGGAGCCTTCGAGAATCCATACGGAGGCCAGGTGACTCCTTTCTCCCGAAAGGAGTTCGGGATAAGACTGGTAACCCGGCTCACGGGATACACCAAGGAGGAGGCCATAGGCCTGGTGGATCTGGCCGGAATGTCGTTCGGAGTAAGGGGAAAGGCATTCCTCGATATGGATCCGAGAAGGAATTCCTCCGGCGGATACAGGCAGGCCAACAACTGGATGCTCAACGCATACGAGTGGTTGAGGGAAAACGACTACCCTGCCCTTCTGGATGGTGAAAACCAGTTCATAACGGATCTCAGCAATGTGTCGGCCTACTATTCGTGGGGATCCAACGACGGTGACTGGAACCGGGGCCAGATGACCAACGGCGGATTCGAGACAGGGACCGGAGGAAGCCCGTCCGGCTGGATTCTGGAATCCGACGGGGGAATGGCCCTGAGGACCGAGGAAGATCATGACGGCGGATCATGGTCGCTGATGCTTCAGAGGACCGGACCCGGAGTCCTGCGCGCATATCAGGACATACCTGTCAACTACGCGGATCACCGTTACATCGCAGATGCCCGGTACCGCCTCGTCGATGTGACATCCCCAGGTGCGAGAATGATATTGGAGGGTATGGATTCAACAGAGTCTGTCGTCTGGACCCACACCCTGGCAAACAGGACAGGGACAAGGGACTGGGCCGGCTATCAGGACCCCATCGAGAACGAGACATCGGTGGTAACCATACGATATATATTGGAGCTCCTGGGTGAAGGTACCGTTTATTTCGATTCGCTGAACATGAGGGTGATAAGACCCCACAATCAATGGATCCCCGGAGCCATAGCGGAGACATGCGTATCGACCGGCGGCCGATCGATGACCTACGGCACCGGGTACGGCCAGTCTCTGGTGGCTGACCTGATCCATGACGGTGTAACCGGGGTCAAGGGGTACACGTGGGAGCCGTTCATAACAGCTGTCTCGCATGCGGATATACTGATCCCGGCATATTATTACGGCTTCTCACTGGCTGAATCCTACTGGATGGGATCTGCCGCGGCTTCATGGATGGGCACAGTCATAGGAGATCCCAAATGCACCCCGTATCTCAACGAGAGGGCGGACATGGGATTCGCGGAGGAGCCTCTTGCGCCCCTTGTGGATGATCTGGGAGTCCCGTATCTTCAGATCAATCTTGCAAACAAGGGAGGCAGGTACGTGGAGGAGGGACAGGTATCCGTTTACATGGACGGATTCAAGATGGAGGATGTTTACGTGAGCATCGGCCCCTCCGGATCGACGACGGTCAACCTGTCATCTGACAAGTATCCCGTTCAGGGAATCCATACATTCAGGGTCGTTCTGAACGAGGACGGAAACATCTGGGAGTTCGATCCGAACAACAACGAGGCGGAGATGAGTGTGACCGTCAATACCGTACCAAAAATTGGAATCCATTTTCCGATCATGGAGGTCAACCGGTCCGAGACCCTCGTATTCAACGTAATGGTCGAGGATCCCGACAGGGATTTCGATCCTTCGAGGCTCGAAATCATCCTCGAGGACCCTTACCGGACGGAATTCATCCCCGAGATCGCTGGTGTGGAGGACCAGGGAGATATTTTCAACGTCACGATCGAATTCCCGGTTGCGTGGGACATGAGGCTCGGGTCCTACTCCCTTCATGTCGGTTACAAGGACGGAAGTAATTCCCCGGCCGGGATGGACATGAAGAAGAGGATCAGGATCAACAATGCACTGCCCTCCGTAACCGCGAATATACCGGGTTCGGAATTCATGCGGGGAGGGGATGTCACAGTCGATATATCCTGGTACGATCCCGACACCCCATCGGGCGATCTCGCGATCGATGTCTGGACCGAGAGATCTTCAGGCGGCAGTATGCCGATGACCGGGATGGACATGATCGACAATACGTCAGCCCAGGCGTTGATCAGGATACCGGTGGAGGACGAGTCCCAATCATGGGAGATCCATGTGGAGGCTGTGGACAGAGACGGGGCCATTAGCGCTTGGCAGGGATTAATACGGACCTATAACGGCATTCCGACCCTCGACGTGCTGGATGGCGGGCAGAGGATAACACGTCTGGAAACCGCCAGGTTCAATCTGTTGTACATTGATCCCGAAGGTCTCCCCGCCAAGTCCGCTTCAATGTCGCTTCACGGTCCTGTGGGAGATCCGTCTGCCGGCATCTTATGGGAAAAGGATATCGATCTCATGTCGGGGATCCAGTATCCCGCCGAGATTCAGGGAAGCCTGCTTTCCGTCGGAAATTACACACTGACCGTTTCCTACAAGGATGACGAGGGAGATGGCGGCCGCATGTCATACGAGGATTTCATCGAGGTGTACAATATCCCGCCGAGAATGGACATCAGGAGGATAGAGTACGAGGGCGGCGCCGACATGGATGATCCCACGGTGATAAAGGGCGACAGCGTCACGGTCACCATCTCTGTCACGGATCCGGACGGACCGGGCTGGGGGCTGGATATAAAGGCGGTTCTTTACGATCAGGCAGGTTCCGAGGTAACCGAGGTCTCCTTCGATAATGCAGGTCAGGGGGAATACGTTGGACGGATCCAGACAGCCCCGGAATGGGATATTGCATCCTATTGGTTAAAGATCGAGGTTGTGGATGATGCCGGAGATAACGGAACCATGATAATTGAGGATCTGTTCACTCTCGATGTGGAACAACCGGCCCTCGTGTCAGGCGAGGTTGCCGTGGAATATGACGGCAATGCTTCGGTTTTTGTTGAGTTCTACCCCGGAAGGGGATCGGGACTTCCGGACTCGGTATGGATATACCTATATGACGACGAAGGGAAGGAGGTGATGGGAATCCCTCTCGAAGCCACCAGGGGGGTGTTGTACTGGGAGGGATCCGGAAAGGTCTCGGGCGAGGCCAACTTCTCGACGGTGATGATCGTCGACAACATAGGGAGGACCATTTATTACAATGATACCCTTGAGATAACGAAAAATGGCCCCCCTGAGGATATCACCACACCTTCGGCCGACGACGGCGATCAGACACTGCTCTTTCTGGTGATCGGAATTTTCATCGTCCTTCTTATCCTCATAATAATTACCCTTCTCGTGATAGTGACGGTTAGATCCCGGGAACAGCCGATGCAGCCGGCCCCGATGATGCCTGGAATCGCCCCCCATGCAGGAGTTCCCATGCTGGAAGCCCCGTCCATGTCCCGGCTTCCTCCCGGGGAAGCGGAATCCAAGCACAGACCCGCTCTTCCCCCCCCGGTTGAAGCACAGCAGGTCCTCTCACCTGGAAAGGAGCTTGATGACGGTTCCCTTTATCACAAACCCGAGGGTGAGAACGGATCGGGGGACATATCGGCACCACCGAAGACCATACCCGCGGATATCATAATCGAAACCGAACCGTTATCCGGAACACCGCCCCCCTCTCCCGTGAATCATCAGCCCGTTTTCGAGGGGGATGTTCCATTTCCAGACGGATACCCCGAGATTCAGGCACAGGAGGTGATGGGGCCTCCGGGGATGTCCGAACCAACCGAAGGAAAATCCGATGGAGCTGAACAGGACGTCTTGAATCCGCCGGCTGGCCATGATTGAAAACCAGCGATATGACTTCTGATCCCGACAGCTCGAGATAACGGCAAATTAGTAATAAAGGAAATCTTCTGCCCTGCCTGAATCAACATGTTCGACGTTCCGACGATAATGACTCCCGAGGAGATACTCAATAAGGCATTCTCCCGGGCAAACAAGATCCAGGTCAGGGATCCCAACTTCAGGTTCAGGATGCAGAAGCTGAACATGAGAAAGCTGTCATCGGCATCATCGACAATAGATGCCGTCCTGGAGAGATATGTGAAGGCATTTCCATCATTCAACAACATACCGCCCTTCTATATGGCCCTGATAGACCTCATGTTCTCCCTAGATCAAATAAAGAGGTCCCTTGGAAGGATCGATGGGGCCAGGAAGGAGATCCTCAGGATATCGTCCAAGACGGCAAGGCAGATCCAGAGAACCTCCAAACCCGATTACATGGCCTTGAAGCTCAGGGAGGGATACGGGCGAATATCCTCCCTCGTATACGATCTGGAAAAAGATCTTGATTTCCTTTCCGAGGTCAGGGAGGGATTCAAGAAGCTGCCCTCCATCCCGACCAAATATCCCACCGCGGTAATAGCGGGATTCCCCAACGTCGGAAAATCCCGGATCATAAAGGAGTTATCAACGGCAACTCCCAAGGTCGCTTCCTATCCGTTTACCACACAGGAGCTGAACGTGGGATACTTCGAAGAGGGCAGAACCAGATACCAGCTGGTGGACACACCAGGCCTTCTCGATCGACCATTCGAGGAGCGGAACGACATCGAGAAGCAGGGGATTCTTGCCCTGACCCTTCTGACGAACGTTTGTGTCTTCGTGATCGATCCAACTGAACACTGCGGTTTCCCCCTGAAACCGCAGATGGAGCTTCTGCAGGATCTGAAAAAATCGGTCCCAAATATGGATTTCATCATCGTAATTAACAAGATCGATCTGGACCCTCCTTCCGCATCGAACTCATCTCTTCTGGACGGCGAGATGAAGAGGCACGGCAGGCGGATATTGTCCGTGGTCCGAACATCCGCCATGGACGGCACTGGTCTTGATCGTTTGAAGGAAGAGGTTGTCGGATCTCTCCATGTCGATGAGGAAATCCCCTGGGAAACGCCGGATCCGTGAAGATCGATCCCCCGGCAGTTCGTTCAATGTTCGATCAGTTTCTCGATCTCTAGATTGTCCTCGAGATAGTTTATGATCCTGTTCAGGTATTCTTCCTCAATATCTCCCTTGATCTTGATCTTGATATCGTGCGTCATCTGGGTATGGACGTTATCCACCGTGACAGTTGCCTGGGTATCACCCTCGGCTTTCTCGATGACGAGTGCCTTTGCCTCTTCTATCTTCTCATCGGCCAGGATGTAGTCCTTGATGTGTTCGAGAACGTCCTTCAGATCCATTTCCTTCTCCGGGTGCTCGTAGACTGTTTTGCCGTTGAGTTCGAGGGATGCCAGGTTCTTGAACTTGGCCTTGGCCAACGCCCTTAGAACCTTGTCCATTACGATGAAGACATCGAAATCCGCCTCCTTTGGCTCCAATCCGAAAACAGACAGGACCATATCGACCAGGTTCCTGTCTTCCGCGAGATCGGTGGCGTCGAGATCGATATAAATCGCGGGATCGATAACCGCACCGGTTTCTTCCTTCCTCCTGTGGTGTTTTCCGTCGGATACCGGCATGGGGAATTCGCTGACCGGCATAAGTCCCATGAACTGCCCCTCCAATCTCGCACTGTGTTTTCCGGACTTTCCCTTTAGAATATTGAGATCCTTCTCGATTCCGTATGGTTCGATCTTTGCCATGTAAAGGTATATGCTCCGATTTGATATAAATCGAACCTCAGACCAGTTTCATAGTCAGTTTGGAAAGAAATAATATATTGTAACGACATAATAGTTATCGAATATCATGGCGGATATAGCTTCCAATATCCACATAATCATTGTACTGGCTCTTGTGGTGCTGGTACTTCTCTATGCGATGTACGTTGTGATAAAGGTGGTCAAGCGGAGGACCCGGATACGGGACGCGAACCGCGAGATATCCCTTCTCAAGATGGATCTTCTTTCCAAGCAGGCCCATCTGGAGAACCTGATCGGCGACTCGGTGGAATGGACAGACAAGGATCTGAAGTCCTTCGATGAAACGCTGGAGGATTCGAAAATACTCAAAACAAAGCTTGACAAGGGGATGGAAGTAGCCGATGTAAGGACCAAGCGGCTCGAACTGGGCTCGCAGACCGTTGAGCTTTTCGACACTCTCGAAAAGATCAGGGGGTACGAGGGCAGAATGTTCGGTCCCGATAAGAGGAAGGGCGGGTGATCTGGTGGCAGGGTCCAGAAAGGTGAAGAAAGAGGTATCGAAAAAAACTCTTCCGAAGCTGCCGGGAAAGGTTGCAAAGGTCATCCGGAGCTTTGCAGTGTCCCATAACGAGAGTTACAGTAATTCGGAACTGGAGATGCTCCATGCCTATATTCACGATTATTTCGATATCAACATGAAGATGGAACTTCTGATGGATTACATCAAGAAAGAGCAGCAGAGCCTGAAGAACGAACCGGTTCTGAGAAATGTAGACTCGATACTCTTCAGCGGAAACGGCAAACCACCCGCTTTCAAGCTTGGATCCGCTTTCTGCAGGGACTGCGGAATGTACAAGAACTACCGCAAGGAATGCCCTTACTGCGGACATCACGAGGTGACCTTCTGAGGTGAATGTGATGATCGGAATCATGACGGAAATCATCCGCTCCGGATCGGTTCTCTCATCCACAGCCTCGGATCTCACCGATTCCCTGATGGATAATATCGTTGTGATCGTGATCGTACTGACATTGGCAATACTCATAATTGCAGGCCTCAGAACCTGGGATGTGATCGACAATCATCTCAATCTGGTGAAGCGGGATGAGCTTGAAAGCAAGCATGAGAAGCTGAAGAGATATGCCGCCCATCAGAAGAGAAAGGCTCTCAGGGATGCCATTGTCATGCTGAAACCGGATGAGAGATCCAGACTTTACGAGATATGGTCCGATAACTCGATCGTATCCAGGAAAGCCCTTTTCCGGCTCAATGAACTGGAAGAAAGGACCAGGAGGGCGGAGCGGGCAACGGAGGTGAAATGGGCGGAGGGCAAGCTGGACGAACTCAGAATGGCGGAGAACAAGCTCTTCGGTGAGGGAGGAAAGAAGGGATGAGCCCCGGAAAGGCTCCGAGGGAACCACTGTTTCGAAAGATCCGGGAAACGATAAAACCGGTTCGGAAACAGGGTGATCCACCGGAAGAGGACCTGGAATCTCTTGACGGCTACGTCTGCGATCTCTGCAAGGACGGTATCAAGAAAGCATCCGTCATTCAATGCCCTTTCTGCGGCAGGTGGATCTGCAGGAACCAGTGCTATTCGGAAGACGAGCTATGCTGCGTTTCCTGCGCCGGGGTGATCAAGCTAATGAGGGAGTCCGTGGTCCTTTCGGACCTGTCGGGACCAAAAGAGGAAAAGGAACAGGAGAAGCCGCCGGAAAAAACCAAAAGGAAACCCGGCAAGAAGAAATAATTTTCATTGATGGACCGCAAACCTTTTAAAATGATCACGCGGCTTGTAGAGTGATGCCAAGTTCCAGGTGGACCATCCGAGCCCTTTCGGCTTTCATGATCATCGCATTACTGGGTATAGTATCCGGATCCTTCATTCTGCTGATGAACTCGGTTGATGAGGGATTCACATCGGATTCGGGCGATGAATTCTTTGAAGATGATGGCGGCAGAATGGGCCAGGATTATTCCGGAGGCTCCGAAGGCGGTGATGATATACCGCCTGACCAGTCGGATACTCCGGATGATGACGATTCCGGATATCTCGACGGACATGATAGGTTCAACGGATCGGGGGCGGATGAAAAACCCGCATACGGGGAGGAAGACCAGGGAGACGATAACGTTGACGGGGAGAAGCTGTCATCCGGGGATCTAGGGAATATCAGCGATCCTGCCAACAGCTCATCCGAAGATGCACTTCCCGCTCTCTTCATCCCGATCGTAGCGATAACGGTACTGTCCGTTCTTGGTGTGATCGCCCTTTCCGGTCGGGTTTTCATGGACTCGGGACAGCAGTCAAACATGGTTAGATCCGATCTTCTGGATCTCATCACGGTCAATCCCGGTATAAACCTCACTTCAATCAGACGGGAACTCCAGCTTTCGCAGGGAGCCGTCTCCTATCATCTCAGGAGGCTCGAGAAAACTGGCCATATCCTCTCGGACAAGGGTGCCAAGGAGAGGAGATACTACCCCAGCTCCATGGGTTACCGGAATGCCATGGACAAATCCCAGATTGACGAGGCCGCTGCGATCCTCTCCAACGAGAGTGCAAGGCTGATAGTGAAACTGATAACGGACGGACCGAAGACGCAGACACAGATAGTAAGGGCAACAGGCCTATCCCCTTCGACCGTCCACTGGCACATGGAAAGGCTGGAGAAGGTGAATATTATTAAAAAGGAACCGGCCGGCAGATCCGTGATATATCATCTCAGAGATCTTCCCGTTGACACCTGATTTTCATCAGGACCCAATTATCATGTAACCTTTATTTACCATCAGTTGTCTTGAAAATATCAGGTGGACCTTTGAAAGTCATAGTATCGAATCCCATGGATATCATAATATCACTTGACAACGAGGAAGAACTGACAGGTCCGGAGATATTCGCCCTGGCAGACGCTCTTGACGCCTACGAGATCCAAGAAGGGATCGAGGAAAAGCTGGTTGTGGATATTGTCGAGATATCCTCTGCCGGTGTATTCGCAGTCCATATAATTCCAAAACAGATGATAACATACAACGAGATCATGGAGCATGTCGATTCCATGGTTTCCAATGCGGTCAAGAGGGAGGACATCTCCTGCAGTGAATATTTCGTCAAGAAGGTCCTTTTCAGAACCACCGAACCGGGAAAACCTTCGGAAACCATAGGTGATATCGAGGAGATCAAGGAGAAAGTTGATACCCTTTGGAAGGGTTTCAAGGACGACATGAAATCCTATGCATGATCCTGGTGGGTACGAATTGGTCAAGTCGGAATGGTCGATCAGAATTGAGAAGGTTGACGGTCCTACACGGAGATCGTCTTTCAGGTACGGGGACAGAACAGCGTACCTTCCCCTGATTTTCGATGTCGGGGCTGACCCGACAGGTAACGCATTGGGCCGCGGCATCCCCATCTCTCAAGGGTGGGACGGAATCGAGATCTCGATCAGGAACGATCCGGAAAACGAATCCATCTTCGAGACAAGGCTCAATGAAATACTGATAAGAATGAAGATAACGAATATGCCCCGCGCTGTCGCTTTCAACAGGATTTCAATCGATTCGCTGATGGATGGCGAGAGGATCGGGCTTCCCGTCACGATCCTTCCTCTGTCACCGCTGATATTCACCGACATGATGGTGTTCTCCGAGGCTGTCGGGGATATGATCTCCGGATACCCTGCCCGCCCTCCGCTGTACATTCCCGGCGGAACCGACGGTGAGAACCTCGAGGTCCTGTTCTACCTCGGGGCGGAATTGTTCGATACAACCCGGATAGATTTGGACAGCAGTCTGAGATATTACTATACCGATTCCGGACGGGAACGTCTCGATGACATTCTGAAATACTCCTCCCCCGCGGATATCTGCGGATGCAGGGCCTGCACTCGATCATCGGAGGCAGGGAGTCCGGATGATATGGATCCGGATGATCTGCAGGAGCACAACCTCGGAACCTTCAGAAGGAGGTTGAACAGGTGCATCCACCACCTTGAAAGGGGAGATCTGAGGAACCATGTGATGGGAATAATGGCGGACAAGCCAGGGTATTCCTCCCTGCTCCGTGCTGTAGAGGTCCGCCATCTGGAAGCGATCGCACCCGGCGTTCCCTCATGGAGAAAGTCCGCGAAGCGTCTGGTCGCATACCGTGACGATCTGAGATCCCCCGAATTCGAGTTGTGGAGAAGGGACCTGATGGACCATTACGGGCCTCTGCCGCACAAGGATATCCTTCTCCTCCTTCCCTGCTCCGCCAGGAAGCCCTATTCCTCTTCGAGGACCCATATGAGGATCAGGGATTCCCTTTCAGGAGTGAAGGGCTGGAGGGACCGGATTCAGATCGTCGTTATGACATCACCACTCGGAGCCGTTCCCATGGAACTGGAATCGCTCTACCCGGCGGCTTATTACGACATACCGGTCACGGGTAACTGGTATCCGGAGGAGGTGGAACGGATAAGGGAACTCGTGGTCGACATACACGAAAAAGGGCATTACAACCATGTGATATCATATCATGGCGAGGGGAAGGAGTTCTTTCCGATCCCGTCAGATTATTTCGGGGCGACCACCTTCAGGGACGTTTTCGGATCATCCCGCATGGATGCAGTCAATCCGGGGAAGGCTCTGAGGGATCACGTATCGGAATCCATGGAGGGAGATTGGACTCCACCGGAATTCCGGTCGGATCTTCTGGAGGCATTGAACTGTGTCAACTTCTCACTTTCATGCGATATCAAACCTCGAAGTGGAATGAAGATCTGGAGGGACCGCAGGAATATATTCATAAGGGAGAGCGGAAGGAACCTTTTCGATATGCGCATCGGAGGCCCGGTCCCGACCCTGGACGGAGGCCGTATGATATGGAACGCATCACCCGATCGGTCGACGGGAAGGTTCGTGATGATAGATGATTTCGTACCGCGGGGAACTGTTTTCAATCAGGGCATCACATCTGTCCGCGGGAGAATAAGACCGGGCGATATCGTGATCGTGGGTCATGAAGATGATTTCAGGGGCGTAGGAAGGTCTCTTCAGCCCGGTGAGATCCTGGCCTCGGATGTCGGAGGTCCGGGAGTGAAAATGATCTCCCACGTTAAATGACGGGATCAAGGTTTCAGTTTTCCCTGCTTCAGATTCCGGTAGATTGAGTCTATCGATTCGACGTCAACGATCCACCTGCGGGTGATCATGGACAGCCTTCTTCTGAATTCAAGATCACACTCGAGTTCGACCGACCTGCAGTACTGCTCGAGCATCGAGGCCAGTCTATCCCCTTTTCTGTCCCAGTCGACGAGTATTATCAACTTCTTGATCCGGGGCCTCTCTTCAAAAGGGCCGGTGCCCCTCTTCATATGTTCGAGGAGGTCGAGAATGGGTAATCCGACGTTCATCTCCCGTATATCCCCGCCAATACCAAGGGATCGGAGGGAATATGTGTCCTTCTTTCCCTCCACGAGAATGGCAGCGCCCTCTTCAATCCCTTCTATATCCAGAATCCAACGATCGAGGGCCTCCGATACTTCCTCCCAATCGGATCCTTTCATTATTGGTTCATGGAATCAATGCATGTAATCTTTTGCCATCGTTATTTTCATAATACGAATTATGATGCGAAACGGTTATAAAAGGGATGCATGATTGTTTCGTAAGCAAACAGTAGAAGGTGTGATAGATGTTCTGGGATAGCATAGACGGAATGGAGAATATCTTCAGTAATGATATCTTTCAGGGGGCAATCATAATAGTATACGGGCCACCCGGCAGTCTGAAATCGGGAACGGTATTTCAGCTGATGTCCAACTATCTCACCAGATCGGGTGAGTTCGGGATGTACCTGACGCTGGAGGAGAGCACGATATCGCACCTCAGAAACATGGACTCCCTCGGGATCAAGGTTCCTGAAAACCTTCTCATATCCGATTATTCGGATATCAGGAGCAGGTTCGAGGGGACAGGTGATCATCCCGATTTCCTGGATATGGTGGACGGTGTGATCAAGTTCTTCAAGGACAAGGAGGGGGATAATTTCACGGTTTTCGGGCTGGACTCCCTCGGAGGCCTGTATTCGCTTATCGACACGGAAAACCTCAGATCCAAGATGTTTCATTTCTTCAAGAAGCTCAGGGAGTACAATCTAACATCCTTCATAATAATGGAGACGCCGAGGTTCTCGAACATCATCGAGGGTATGGGGGCCGAGATGTTCTTGGCTGACGGTATCATCGAGATGGGGCCGATCGAACATCAGCATGACATTCATCTCTATTTCCAGGTCATCAAGATGAGGTCGACGAGCCATTCGAGGAAGAAGTATCTCATCGATATCGGAGAGGACGGCATATCCATTCTGAGCCCGGTCGTGAACTGAGAATACTTTCGTCAGCATTGATATCCGACAGCATCAAGAGCCCGAGGCATTTCATTTCGCAGTCCCGCCGTATCGGGGAAACTCAAATATCTCGGTTGTTAGATAACATGCAGCTGGAAAATCAAGGCTGATCGGAATGATGCGCGAAATACTGGAAATGATATCCCGCGGCGGATTCAGCTATGAAAGGGTGGCTAGGGAACTCGATATCACGAAATCGACCCTGGCCGACAGGATGGAAATGCTCCAGAGGATGGGATACGTAAAGGATATTACCGATGTCTGCGGTTCGAATTTCGGCTCCTGCGGCAGCTGTCCTTCGGCATCCGAATGCAGGGAAAGGGACCATTCGGCATCGGGGAATCCGAGAATATTCGTACTTACGGACAAGGGAAAGGCCGCTCTGCAAACTATGGGTCCGGAAACCAAATGAGAAGATCAATCGCCCTTCAACTTGTGGAGCGGACAGCTGTCCCTGTTTTCCCGGGTGCATCTGATATATTCCCCTGTGCTGCAGTAGTGACGGAAGTGATCCAGCCACAGAGGATCATCCTCCATATTGGAGAACTCGAGGAACTTCGTCAGTTTTTCAAGGGTCTCGTCGCTGATAATATGCTCTATCATGCAGGCCTCCTCGTCGGCCAGGTCCTGAGGTATGTCAAGCTTCATCAGGAAATCCCGCAGGATCACGTGCTTGGACCAGGTTCTCTTTCCGATCTTCTCGCCCTTTGGCGTCATGGTAACCGCGCCGTACTTCTGGTAATTGATAAGCCCTTCGGATGAGAGCTTGTTCATCATCTCCGTGACGGATGACGGTCCGATGTTCAGGACCTTTGCTATGTCCTTGACCTGGGCATATCCCTTTTTCTGAACTATCTTATAGATCGCTTCGAGATAATCCTCGTTCCGTCCCGTTTTCCTGGCCCCGGCCATGTTTCTCCACCAACTTTTCGGTTATACGAAATTTTTTCGATTATGAATAATCGGCCATTCTATATAATGATACCTTCCGAAATGAATACGGCGCTTATGCGCAGGTATGCCCGATAGATGAATAGATGACATGCCGCCGATTGGAGCCGGATTTCGAATATTTAATATCGGTAGAAACCCGTCCTGATCACGGTGCCCCCATGCCAGTTGAAAGATTTGGTGTGTCCTTCGAACCGGAGCTTCTGGAAAAATTCGATTCGCTCATCGAGAGGAAAGGCTATCAGAGCAGATCGGAAGCTATCCGGGATCTGGTAAGAAAATCCATAATAGAGGCGGATATCGATGAGATCGGAGGGATGGTGATCGGTACGCTGACATATATCTACGATCACCACGAGGGAGATGTAACGAACCGTCTGATGCATATTCAGCATCATCATGTGAACGAGATCCAGTCCACAACCCATGTCCACATCGACCACGATATGTGCCTTGAGGTGCTGATAGTCAGAGGACCGGCGGAGGACGTTCGCGACCTCGGCCAGAACATAATGGCCATAAAGGGAGTGAAACATGGTGAACTTATGGTCACCAAGGTGAGGGTATGATCGTATTATGATTGCCAGCATGGTTCTTTTCTTATTTTCTCATGGTCAGTTTCAATGATGCGACGGCCCCGAAGAGAAAGACAACGGCGAATCCGAGCAGTACCGTCAGGTCCAGCCATATGTCCCCGAGACCCCACCCGCGGAGGAGGACCGACCGCAGCGCATCGACCGCGTATGTTACCGGGACGGCATAAGAAAGCGGCCTCAGCCATTGCGGAAGGGCCTGGATCGGCCAGAACACCCCCGACAGCAGGAAAACCGGGAGTATCACGATGGGCAGGAACTGTATCGCCTGGGATTCCCTCCTGGCGAAACTTGAAAGCAGGATGCCCAGAGAGACACTCACAACGGCCAGGATGGAACACAGCAGGAATGCGATCAGAGGATTTCCAACCACAATGATATCGAATACGAGGATCGCAATGGTCAGCAGAATGCCCACCTGGATCATCCCGATCATACTGAAGGCTGCTGCGTATCCGGCCACCACCTCCCCTTCGGTTACCGGGGAGGCAAGAAGCCTGCTCAGAGTGCCTCTCGTTCGCTCACCCACGAATGAAACAAGGGTCAGAAGGGTTGTCATGAGAAAAATGACAAAACCCATGATTCCGGGAACGAACATATCGATGAACCGGGCATTCTCACCGTAGATGGGATCACTGGTGTCAATGTCCAGCGGAGACCTCCATCCCTGATCCTCCGCTGTCTTGACCGCCGCGTCAGCGAACGCCCGCTGGACCTCGGTTGCGACATTTACCTGGCTCCGGTCGGATCTGATCCTCATGGAGGAGTTATCAGGCAGTGTCGTAAGATCGCCGTTCATGAGAGATAAGATTCCGGAAGTGAAGTTCGACGGAAAGATGACGAGGGAGTTGCATTCCCCTGATCTTACCAGATCCTCCCCTTTTCCCGGATCATCCGTATATCTTATGTTGACCTTGTCCCCATCGACGTTTTGGAGGATCATCTGGGATATCATCACGGTGGTGTTGGTCCCGGGAACGGTGAAACCGCGATCCTGATTCAGCACCACTACCTCGACATCATGGATCTCACCGCTGAAGGCAAGCCCGAATATGAACATCGCCATTACGGGGGCAATGATTATCAGGGCCGCCGTCCGCTTATCATGTCTTAGTGACCAGAATGTCTTCTTGGTCACCATCAGACTTCGGGAGATCCTCATCTCGATCCCTCCCTGCCGTTATCGTTTCCGGTCAGTTTGAGAAAAGCGTCCTCCAGATTATCCGCCCCCACTCTCAATGTGATATCTTCGGGGGGTCCCTCGACGAGGATCTTTCCCTGGCGCATCATCCCGATGGAATCGCAGTTCACGGCCTCGTCCATGTAATGGGTGGACATCAATATCGTGACCCCGGATGAGGTCAGGTCCCGGAACGTTTTCCAGAAACCCGCTCGAAGAGGCGGATCCACCCCGACCGTTGGCTCGTCCAGGAACAGGAGGTCGGGACTGTGTATCATCGATACGGCAAGTGATATCCGGTGTTTCTGACCGCCGCTCAGATCCGACAGGGGAAAATCGACCCTGTCAATGAGGTTCACCATATCGAGGACTTCCTTCTCCCTCCGGAGGAAATCAGATCGTTTCAGTCCGAATATTCCCGCGAAAAGCTTCAGGTTCTCGTGGACGGTCATATCCTCATATAAAGCCGTCTCCTGGGGCATGTACCCGATATTGGAGAGGATAGACGGATCCCCCGCCTTACGTCCCAGAATGGATACTTTACCTCTGTCCGGTTTCAGCAGCCCGCAGAGTATCTTGATAGTTGTCGTCTTTCCTGACCCGTTTGCACCTATCAAACCGAATACCTGGCCATTTTCAATGCGCAGATCGAGCCCGTCCACCGCCTTCACCTTTCCGAAGCTTTTGAAAAGCCCCTCTATCACAATAGCGTTCATCCGGACCCTCCTTCCATGATCCCGTGGAGGAATATCCCTACGGCCACCTTCATCTTCTCGTCAGTATTGGAATCGAACGGGTCGAATCCCAGCACGGCCGTCATCATCTCACCTCTCAAGATATAGCTGGCAATAAGAAGGGAAGCGACCTCGACATCGGTTCCTTTCCTCGCGGTCCCTTCGATTATGCCGGATATGGTCTTCACGATGATCTCCTTCCAGATCAGAGGTACGGAGGAAACATTCTCCTCGACGACGGGATTGGAGGACTGCTCCCTCAGCATGATCCTGATGAGGTGTTTCCTCCTGCGGAGGTTGTTTCGGACCAGGATGCAGAGATCGAATAGATCCGTCTCGGCATCCCCCGACCATCTTTGCGGTATCTCGTTGTGCATTCGCTCGCTGTTGAGCTCGTATCTCAGTGCTTTTCTCAGGAGCATCTCCTTGGATTCGAAGTTCCTAAAAAGGGTCAGTTCGTTGAAATCCGATCTTTCGGCTATCATTCTGGTGGTGGTCCCCCTGTATCCGTACTCGGAGATCAGCTCGAGCGCGGTTTCCATTATCCGAATCTGCGTGTCTGTGAACTCGATTTCATCATCCATGCCATCACCGGGAAAACAATCAAGTAAGTAGTTACTTACATACAATCATCATATAAAAATACGGCCGGTAAATATGCGGATTCATTGCGGCCCTTTGTGTTCTTCAATCCTTCGTCTTCACACAGTCGCCGAGCTCCCGCATGGCCTTCTTCCTCTCGGTGATGTCCAGGGCTGTGAACGTAACCCCGTTTTTCAGATCTGTGGGATCGATTGGCGCCGACGACAGGAGGATATCGATCTCGGACCCATCTTTCCTTCTGAATACCGTCTCAACCGTACCCATGCCGGTTTCCCTTATCTGCTTGTATTTCACATCTCCGACACGCTTGTACTCTTCCTCACTGGGATACAGGATCCTCGCACTCCTGCCGACAAGCTCCTTCCTGTCAAATCCGACCATCCTGCACATGAGATCATTGACATAGATGAAATTCCGGTCGACGACCACTCCGATGCCGATTGGCGCCGCTTTGAATATCGACTGCATCATGACCTCGCTGTCCCTCAGTGCCTTCTCGGCCTTTACCCTGTCAGTGGTATCGGTGATGAATCCCTCCAGGGCGAGGAGCGATCCGTCCTCCGAGAAAACCCCCTGGCCCTGTTCCCAAACCCATTTCTCCATGCCTTCCCTGCTGGTGATCCGGTATGTGATCCTGAAAGGTTTCCTCTTGTCTATGCTGGTCTGGACCTCATCCCAGACCATTCCCCTGTCGTCCGGATGAATTATCTCGTTATATGACACCTTTGCATTGTCTACGAAGTCCGCAGGACTGTATCCTGTCAGATCAAGGCATCCCTCGCTGATGAACTCCATGGTCCAGTCCCTGTCGTTCAGACACCTGTAGGCCATACCAGGAAGGTTGTCAAGAAGGAGGGACATCTTCCTCTGGCTTTCGATAAGCTTCCCCTCCGCCTCCATTCTCTCCCTTATCTCTTCTTCCAGTTCTTTATTGGTTTTCGTAAGTTCCTTGGTCCTCTGATCCACCAGCTCCTCCAGGTGTTCGCGGTGTCGATCGAGTTCCCTTTCCGTTTTCTTTCTCATTGTTATGTCGTTGATAACTATGGAATATCCGATCCTCTCCCCTGCTTCCTCCGTTATCGCGTCGATACTAAGGTTCACCTCGATAGGATCTCCCGACCCCGATATCATCCCGGCCTCGATTCCCGAAACCGATCCCTCCTCCAACGCTCTCCCAATGATCTCATCTCTGATCTTCTCATCGGGGAATATCGGGATCTTCTCCCCCCTTATGTCCCGGTCGAGGTACCCGAACATGGACTCGGCGCTCTCGTTCCAGAAGAATACCTCCAGGTCCAGGTTCACTATGATCACCGCATACTGGGTCTGTTCTATCACGTTCTGAAAGAACTTGGGTGAAGTGGTGACGTCGTTCAACTTCTTGATAACTGCATTGAATACATCCATGTTCTTGTCCATCTCGGGGGAGAGAAAGTACACCTCGCCGTAACGGCCTGTCCTGGAAGAGCTGACTATCTCATTTTCCATCAGGACCTCCATGTGGTGCTTTACCGTTCGGTAATTCAGGTTCAGCTTTTCCGCCAGCTGATTGAGGTTGTACGGTCTCTCGTTCAGTTCCTCAATTATCTGAATTCGATTCCTTCCCCCTTTTTGGCCCAGTATAAGGTATGACAACCTCTGTTTCAATGTGGGCATAAAACCAAAATTTGATTGATTTCAAATTTTATATATTTTTCATAATATACTCATCTTACAGGTCCAAAATCCCCGTTCAAGATGTATTTAGTATTAGGCAGCACCGCTGCCTCCCCCCTCCGTGGAAATCACGGCCGGGAATCGATCCGTGGTCTGAATTTGTAATAGATTTGCATATGAATTGTGCAACTCTTTGACCAGAATTGGGGTAGATTTATAACCCTTTTACAACAGATCTTGAAATTTCCATTTATATGGTGTTTCCCATAAAGTGTCATGGAACTGAGCGAGTCCCTAGAGATGATCGATATCAAGGATATCGAAAGCAAGTATATCTCCGGGATCGTGAAGAAAGTCCCCATCCTCTCCGATCACCTGATCGTCGAGATCCTGGTGATAGAAAAAGGAGAGAATTCGGCCACCCACGTACATGTGGGCTCTGATGAGGTTCAGTACATCATCAAGGGCACCGGGCAAATAACGGTGGACGGAATGGACTATGCTCTCAGGGATGGAATATCCATCCTGGTTCCCAAATGCAAACCGCACAAGTTCTCGTCGGACACCGGTCAGCTCATGATCATGTCGGTCAGGAACAATCCCTCTGCGGACCTCAGCGTTTGCAGGGAACCCTCTCAGGATCCACAGAAAACATGATTGACGGAGATGATTCCATAATAAAAGAGACACTCGGTAGCAAGAAAGGACGGGACGACCATCCCATTTCACATACCAGCAGGGTTGTCACGACAACCTACCTCATCAAAACAGGAAAGATCGAGGGGCTCCGTCATACAATGGATACCAGGCCTTTCGCCCTTCAAAAGGCGAAAGCCGTCAACCTCAGTGATTTCAGTTTCCCCACATTCGTGATAACAAATGAAAGGCAGCGAAGTTCGTATCGAAAAGGCCCCGACAGGATCAAGGATCCGAGTTCCGGGTCGGATAACACACACCTATAGAACCTCTATTAGGAATCTGAAATCCCGGTTGTGCCTGTTTCCCCATGCACAACCACTCTTTCCTCTCACGCGCCCTTCGGGCGAGTTCGGCCCGGGCAGGCCGGTAAACTGCCCCCGGTCCACGGACCGGCATTCGCGTTCAGGATGTCCGGGGAACGGGCGGGAGTGTTTTTTAACCTCTTCCCATATGAAATTTCCCCACACACAACCCCTCTATCTCCCCCTGTTTCCCGGCATCTCATCCTGATATGATTCTACTGACGCAACCTGCCGTTGATCTTCTCTATCCACATCTCATCCTTCATCTTGTTGGCATACATGAGTCCTTCCCGGTATAGTCCCTCGGCCTTCGTCCGGCTTCCAACCGAATCCTCCATGTCCCCGTATTCGTATAGAAGTTCGGGGAACTGATTGATGATCTCATTCTTGGCATACCCCTCCGATGCCCTGTCGAAGAAGAACCTCGCCTTCTCCAGTGATCCCTTTCTCTTGTAGAGCATCGCAAAGGTATGCTCAGTGGAATGTATCATTCTCACCTCGTTGAGCAGGACGAAGTGGTGATACGCGCGGTTGAGCCTCCTTTCGGCCTCCTCGAATTCTCCCTTCCTGATGAGAATATCCGCGCTGTTCAGAAGGCCGAAGCCCTTGTTCAGAAAATCCCCGATCGAGGATGATAGGGATATCATCTTTTCCAGAAGATCCATGGATTTCTCCCAATCCTCGAGGATGGCATACAGCCATGCCAGATTGTTCATGGTCTTCAACTTCTGGTTGTTGTCCCCCAGTTCATCATATATTCTCAGACTGGCCCTCATCTGGGTCTCGCATTTCCCGTAATCCTTCTTGAGCTGGCAGAGCATCGATCCGAGGAAATACGCATTTGCCAGGCACTCCCTGCTCCTCGTATCCCTTGCTATTTTCATGGATGCTTCGTAGTATGATTCCGCTGTTTCGACATCTCCCCTTATATATGCTATTGTCCCGAGGTGTCTGACCGCATAGGACTCCAGGATGGACTGTTCGAATTTTCTTGCGAGCTCGATCGACTCCCCGTACTCCCTGATCGCCTCCTGCTGTTCTCCGCTAAGATCATGGATCATGGCCAGCTTCACCTTGGCCCTGGTGATAAGACTCTCGAATCCCTCGGATCTGCAGATGCTGATGGATCTGTTGTAATTCCTGACTGCCTCTTTCCAGTTCCCCAGAATGAAATGGATCTCCCCGAGGTAGAAGAGAAAACAGATGCGGCTTCTGCCGGAGATCCAGTTCGGATCGATGCGTTCGAGGATCTCCTTGAGGTTCTCGCAGTATCCCCTTTTGATCAGTGCGTCGCCGTATTTCCTCAGAAATTCAACGGCATCCTCGTAATAGCCGCCGTGTGTGAGATGATACAGAACCTCCACCCTCGCAGGATCATTCTGCATCTTCCTGTAATAATCGGATGCGATGATGTGGTATCTGTTCCTCTCGTTGGATCCCATGCTGGAGGACAGTTCGGTCTTGAATATGTCGTGAAGTCTGTATGAATTTCCGCTGTAGGTCATGAGGCAAAGTTTGACGAATCCCTCGAGTATGGCTTCGTCTGCCCTTTCCCTGGTATCATCGTCCCTGTTGAGCCTGTGCGGATATTCGAGACCTCCCCTCTTCATGATCATTCGGACGGCATCGGGAGTTATGGGATATCTGAATACGGATGAATATTCGAGAACGTGTATCTGAACGGGATTCAATCCGGGAAGTATCCGCCTTCTTATGAGCTCGTTCATGTCGAAATCCGCATAACTTCCGCTGGATCCGATCAGTTCAAGTGCCAGAGGATGCCCTCTCGTGGCGTGGAATATCTTCTCGAATGTCCTGCGGTCCACGTTCCTCTCCGCCAGAAGCTGAGTGCTGGATTCCCTGTCAAGTCCTTCGAAAGCCAGGTCGTAGTGGCGGTCCTTGTATGATGAGATCTGGGGGATGATCCTTCCCGAGAGGACTATCTTGAGATTGTGAAGGATCTTGTTCCCCAGGAGCGCCTGGTAAAGTTTCTCTATCCTTTCATCACCGTTCTGCACGTCGTCGAAAATGAGCAGGACCTTCCTATCGTTGAGGGATCTCTCGATAACCATCACTGCCTCGTCAAGATTGATATCCCTCCTGTTCTCGAGGAAGTTCTTCAGTTCATCCCGCCCCCATCTCTCAAGAAATAGGGCCAGGTTCGTGAGTATGCCCCTGGGTGTGCTCCATTCGTCGATGGAATAATAGAACAACGGCCATTCCTGCTTCAGTTCCTGCGTTATCCTTGAGAGGAAGGTCGTCTTCCCGATCCCCGCCTCTCCCGATAACTTCATCAATCTGGCCCCATCATCCTCGAGGAACTGCAGGAAGGACATTCTCTCCGACGACCTTCCGAAGAAATATCTGACAACCGGAAAGCGGTGAAGCGAGGATATGAACCTGGATTCCCTCCTTGATTCGAGAGTGTTCTGGAGCCTGCTGAAAACCAATATGTCCTCGTTGACCAGGTAGTTGAGTATTTCCACTATGGATACCGGAGTGTTGAATTCTCCGGGTATGTCGCCGATCTTCATTTCATCGGAGACCCCGTTGAAATCCACTATGTTCACGGTCTCTGATCGGACCGCGGGAATCAGTTTCGAATTCTCCAGGTCCCCCTCATCCGTGAGGTGGTATGTTTTCTTCTTCCTCTTCTGATTTGAAATATGGGATCTTTTCTCGGAGATCAATCCCTGGTCCTTCAACCTAAGAAGCTCCTTGGATATGATGGGCTGGGTTGTCCAAAGGGATTCTGCCATTCCTTCCTGCGTGAGGTCCATGGGGAGTACATACCTGTCCCTGATGTTGCTGTAGTTTTCAAGATAAACCAGTATCCTGGTCCTGAGCGTGGTCAATTTTTCCCTCTTCATATGGTCCGACCTGAGGTATTCCAGATCCGGATAGAGCATTCTGGCAAGACCCGCGATCCTTCCGGGCAGGTTGTCGCTCGTGTTCAGGCTGTACATCTTCTCCTTCCTTCCCTTCAGAACGACCAGCTTCATACCGTCCGGTCCGATCCGCTTCAGCGTGCGGTAGAAGGTCGATCTGGAGAAGGTGAGTGAGTTGATGATGTCCTCGACACCTCCTGGTCCGCAAGTCAGCAGGCTCAGTATCATCATTGTATTTCGGTGATCTTCAAGGATGCCGTTGAGGGCTCCCCTTCCCCTGTCGTCTGTGATAAGCTCCTTCATGGCGCTTATGATCCTTGACCCCTCCATGGGATAGAGGAGTATCTCCTTTCCGTGCCTCGTTTTTCTGATCAGACCCGCTTTCTCCAGGGTAACTGCCACCCTGGATGAATGCCGGTCGGTAACGCCCATTTTCTCGGCCAGACCGTTCACGGGCAGCCCCTCGGATTCGATGATCATGATCAATGCGTGAAGATCAGCCGAGGACACCCTCGATAAAACCTCATTACTCAACCCATTTTGAGACACAAATCCCATATGACGTGTCGTTGTATATAAAATCTACATTTGAAAACATCCCTGGCATGGCATATAATGTGAAATAATGAAACATATGGAAAATAAAACAGGATATAACATAGGTTGCCAGGTGATCACAGGTATTTATCGCATCTGAAAGTGATGTTATGGCGGCCTCCCTCCACATATACCCCCATGAGGGCATGGTTGGTCCTGATCACATTCACCCGATCTCCGTTGATGAAAGCGCTCCATGATGGATAATAGCTCTGTCCCATGATCAGCATACCGGGATTGGTTATATCGATCTCGATCCTCATCCTGTTATCCGAATCCTCAACGATCTCCACGATGTCATCTGATCCGTCGTCCGTGCTTGAGTACTTGATGGAATCGGGATCGTCCACGAATACCTCCGCCGAGGGATCGAAGCTCATATTGACCACGCTTTCGAAAACCTTCTCACCTGAAAGATGTCTGATCTGGTGAACGACAAAGGCCTTGGGAAGTGCGTTTTGGTTCTCGTAGATGTATTTGCGACCTCCGTGGTGTTCACTGTACACGAGTTCGAAGCCGCTCTCGTGGAGCCTCTCGCTTGTCAGTATGTATTTGACGCTCAACATGTCGAGGATCGGATGGTGCGGGTTGTACGACAGGTTGTGGATGGAATCCGTCAGATCAGTATAGTATTCGAGATTCAAAGGATTGTATCCGCCTATGGTGTATATCCCGTATATGATCTGTTTGTTGTCCATGATCAGAAGCACGTCATCCGAAGATGTGTCGTATACCCTGTAACCTTCCGAATGATCCTTCAGGAATTCCAGGTATCCATCCAAGTGATAAACGTCATCGGGATCCCTCACGTCGATGAAATTGATATGATAGAATCCCAGGTTGGCAATGATGAGAACCAGAAAAGCGGTCCTGAAATATCTGGCCGTTTCACCATTTCCGAGACGCCAGTAAAGGAGTCCGGAAGTGACGATAAGGATCACTGCCAGCAGCCCGATGTCCTTTATCATCGTGGAGTATTCATCGGAGAAATCCACCGAATCGGGAACAACCAGCTTGGCGATCTCCTCGATCATACCGGTGATGGGCCCCCTGCCGGCGATCAATATGATGTTGCCCATAATGATCAGGGCGGCAAATATCAGGAGTATCTTGACGAGCAGGAACAATCTTTTCTTGCTCCTTATCGAGAGGCTCTCGGTGAGGTTCTTCAGACCGAATCCGGCAAGGAAAGAACAGGAGAAGATGAACGTGAACACCGATCTCGACGGAACCCGCAGAATGTCAAACCCGGGGATGAACTTCCAGAGCACCCAGTATATCGGCGTGTATCTTCCCAGAGCGAGGATAAGCGAGATGAGAGCCAGGATCGAGAAGAATTTCACATAGCTGTTCTTCCTGAAACGGTAGGCCAGTGGTATCAGTATGAGTGTCGGGATACCCATGTAGAACGAAAGCTCCCAGTAGTTCCACATGCCCCAGTAGGAATCATTGGTGGGATTCCCGAAGAAGTTCGGAAGAAGCAGGGTGATGAGATTCTGGGGCGGGAGGGAATATGTTGTCGCCCAGCTGTAGCTCACCCCTTCGTTCCGGGTTGACATATCCGTATACTGGTATGTCGGAAGGAACTGAACGGCGAAGATCAGGACCCCGATGAAGGCAGCGAAACCCGATATCAGAAGAAGATAGAATTTCCTCGACGTCCTGGTATCCTTCCAGGACACATAGACAAGGTGGAACAGGAAGTATATTATGAGAACGATCCCCGTGAGAAGCGATATCTGGACATGTCCGGCGAGGAGCTGATTGCCCAGGGCGATCCCGGTCAGACCCGCGAACAGTTTGCTCTGTTTCGTCAATGCCATATCGAACAGGAGGAACACCATGGGCATCCAGGAGGCCGAACACAGCTGGGGATAGTGTCCCGCATACAGGTGGCCGAAGAAGTAGCCGCTGAAAATGAATATCGATCCGGCAAGGAGCGCCTGAGTTCTATCCAGCCCGATCCTCCTCGAGATGAGATATGCCGATGTTCCTGCGAAGAACAGGTGTAGGAGGAAGCTGTAACCGAATGCCATATGGACGGGCAAGATAGTGAACAGCACGATGTTTACCGGGTAGAAGAAAGCCAGCTGGGGGTTGGCCAGGAGAGGTTCGCCCGAGGAAGTGAACGGATTCCAGAAAGGGAGGGATCCGTCCCTCAGGGCATTATCGGCTATGACCCTCCAGGGGTAGAACTGCGTGACCGTATCGGAATGAGGGGAATATATCATTCCCTGGGGATTCAGTATGACCTTCCAGAAGAATACGCATGTTATGAAGAACAGGATGAGAATGAAGAAAGCATCCTTCCTCCTTTCAGTCTTCAGAAGATCGTTGTATTTGACATTGATCTTTGCTCTGAAACTGTCCTCGATGCGGTCTTCCATTTTCGATCCCTCTGTGACATTTCCCACTTTGATGTCGCCTCCGTTTTGGTTCCCTCGAAGTTCGGTTAAATCGATAATCGTAATCCCAAGATACCTTTCCTTATAAATAGAATAATGTCAAAATACCCGTTAATCGTCAATTAGCTGATAATATGGTGGTATGCGGGATCCCATCTTTTTCCCATTGAAAAAATATGTCATAAACGATACTATTTGACACTCGTTCATTGAAGATATTAGGAATTGTTTAAATATTCATTCCGAAGATTGAGATTTCCGACAGGGACCCGCTTCGGTATATAATACTTGCTCATCTTCAATACGTAATACGTATGAGTTGTCCCTTAATTATCCCGGGATGTTAATCTGTCATGGTGATAAAATGATGACTGATACAATGCGAACGACATCATCCGTTCCGGTGAGGAGGGGATCATCGGCTTTTATTCTCATCTCAAGCGTCCTCCTCCTGATATTGTCTCAATCCATGATCGCATCGGCAGCTTCATCGGGGCCATCTGTTGAATCCGGATCCGATATCATATTCGATACCGGAGGCCATATCAGGGAATTCACCATCTGGATCACTTTTCCGGAATCCGTTATGATCGATATGGCGGAAAGAAGCATCGAGATATATTATCCGGGCAATAGTTTCAGGATAAGCGATCCCGGATTCCCATTTGAAAGCAACTGGAGCGACGATCACAGAACGATATTCATAAGATCCGGTAGAGGTGGGATCTCCGATGAGAGGATATATCTCATAGGGGTGTCAATCTCAACTCCTATCCGGACGGAGAGCGGCGAGAACCTCTGGGAAGACAGCTCATCGATTGAGCTTTCCTTCGGCAATCCCAACGAGATCGACCTCGGCATGACATTCTGGGAGATTGCAGGTGTTTTCTTTCTCCCCATCATTTTTCTCGTGATCGCCGTATTGGCCATCGAGATAATTCTCCGCTTGACATACAAGGAAAAGGATGTTGAAACGGGGGTAACCACGACGGAGACCCTGCTTCATCTTATCGATCGATCG
>JBLIRG010000014.1:0-36946 GCA_049472195.1 Thermoplasmatota archaeon | reverse complement strand
AGAGGACCCTCCCTCATGGATTAGCGAGCCGAAACTGCACGGCGAATGGTGGGAGGTAAAAGTAAGTCCCCCGATCGAGCTGAATATCGGATCTTATAATCTCTCAGTTGAATGCAGAAGTAGATATTTTCTGCCTGTTTCATCGGATTTCATCGGCCTGTTCAATATAATAAACAACCCACCGGTCTGGTTGGATGCTGATCCGTTCATAATAGATGAGGAAAGCGAAGATATGAAAATATGCGATCTCCCGGATTATTGTTATGATATGGAAACGGAGTCAAACAAGCTTAGTTTTAATTTTCTGGGTTCATCAGAGGTAGAGAAATTGAACCTATTTGTTACACACAGGATGCTATGGATCGAAAACCTCGAGAAGGACTGGTACGGAAACGCGACCGCAACCATCGAAGTATCCGACGGGATGGATTCGGCTATCACGGAATTCCGGGTCATTGTGAAAAATATCCCGGACATGCCGGTATTGGAACACGTCCCGGACCTGGAATGTAACGAGGATGAGGAATTCACATATCAGTTCAAGGCATCCGATCGGGATCGAAATGAGACATTTAGCTTTCAGATAGATCTGAATGGTCTGGAGGACCTGATCACGTCCCCCGAGCAATTCCATTTCGATGGCGATTCGGGATTGTTGAAGCTGAATCCAACAAATGATATGGTCGGAATATACCGATGCAGCGTGTCGGTTTCGGATGGGATCTTGGAAGTTGTCGAGGAGTTTAAGCTGACCGTCAAGAACATAAACGATCCGCCCGAGTGGGTAGAGATCGGAGGAAAGGACATCGAGGATGATCTTACATTCATAGTGAAACAGGATGATTACCTGAACATCACAATGTCAGCTGATGATATCGATCCGGGAGAGAATAAGATATCTTACACCATGTCTGAAAAATTCCCCTTTTCAAAATTGAAAGGTGGAACCATCTACCTGTCACCTGATTGGGATGACATCGGGACCTATGATCTCATTCTATATGCAGACGACGGCGAGTCGATGATCTCGGTCAACATTATCATTATCGTGGAAAACATACCGGATAGCCCGGTAGGGAAGATACAGGCAAGCAGTCTGATTATAACCGACAAGGAAAATCTGACCCTGACCGTGGTCGATTTCACGGATCTTGATATGTACCTGGATGATGAAGTGACCTTCAGTTGGAACTCATCCATAAGTGGCGATCTTGGGACCGGGGAACAGATCACGGTAAAACTTGAACCGGGACTGCATAATATAACACTCGTCATGGAGGATAGCTACGGTCTGAAGACTAGTGATCAGGTGTTTGTAAAAGTAAACGAAAGCGAGCCGGCTGTGATAATAAATGGAGACGATGATGATGAAGATGATGATGATGGATCGAGTGTGATCCTGATTGTCATCATCGTGCTGATAGTTATCATCCTGGTAGCAGCTGCAATTTCTGTTGCTCTTTTCTTCATTGTTAAAGCCAATAAATCAGTGGAGGAACCGGCTGTTGATAATACCGAACTGAAACCAGGGGGTACGAACCCTCGGATCTGATCCCCGGGGAGAACGAGATGATCTGAGAAACTAATCCCCCGGATATATTACATCATTCAATGATTTTCCTCGATATATTCCTTGATCTTCCCATTTATTAACTTTGATGAAAATGTTAATAATTACTTATAAATTTCATTTATTAATGATTATTATTATTCAGGCACAATATAGTTTATACGGTTATCTATCTACATTTTAAGGTAGATAGTATGACCACACTCAAACAGTTGAACGAATATGCGAAAGAATGCCTGGAATGCGCTCTTACGGATTCCAGATCCATAAACCAGCATCTGAACGAGTGCGGAACCTGTGGGGAATATCATCAGAAGGTGGAGATCTTCAATCTGAACCTGGAAGAGATCAGGAAGATCTCCGGAAAATCCGAGGATGAGATCCACAGGGATCTGCACGAACGCTTCTCCAGGATCGCCAACATGGAGGAGGAAAAAAGGGGAGAGGAGATCACTGGCATTTTAGACGCCACCGTGATCCTTCCCGAAGATGATCGGGTGAAGATCGTCAAGGCGAGAACCGACGTTCTCACGGACTTCCCCAAGTACGAGAGGGATCCCGTCATCAAGACGATGAACAAGGTCACCATGGACTGGGACAAGGAGAGAAAACGTATCGAAAGGAACGCCCTGAACAAGGCGACCGAGGACTATCCGGTCCTCAAGAAGATGATGGTCCGGGACATGTTCAAGAAGATGCTTGATTAGATCCGGAATATCCCGATCAAAGCCATCCGATCACGAGATCTCGAGCTCCTTCATCATATCGAAGAAGGCCTCCCTATCGATATCGTTGTCCACATATTTCCGAACGAGGATCCGGAACATATCGGATCTCAGATCATCCCTCGTGATCGCACGGTAACCATCCGATCCGCCCTCTGTCGATACTTTCCTTACCAGCCGGTATTTCCTTAGCTGTTTCAGATCGCCTGTCAGAGTATTCCGATCGGTCCTCGATCTGTTCAGGATCTCCGATCTTCCGATCCCCGGGTTCTCGAGGATCAGATCGAGGATAACTTCCTGTCTCCCGTTCAGGGAGATATTATCTGGACATTGGGGGAACTTCCACCTCAGGTATGAGAAATAGTGGCGCTGGTTCCTGACCTTCTCCTGAACGATCTTCCTCTTCTTCACGAGGTGATCGAGATGATACCTCAGGGTCCCGGAGGGGATCTTGAAGGCGGACCTCAAAACCTGGAACGATATGCCGGGATGCTCCCGGATATGCTCGAGGATCAGACCGCGGATGTCATCACGGAGATATTTCACGTCCGTCACGTCATTCCCTCCCTCCATCATCTTCCCCCGATCTCATTCTTCTCCCCTTAGTATCGAAATTATCCCTTCGAATTCCTCTCGGGTAATATCCCCTTCCGAATATTTAATCTGAAGTCCCTCCTCGAGATATTCGTCAGCGGGAAGGCCCGATCCATCGAAAGCGAGCGCTTCATCCATGAGATCCTCCATGATGATCATCGATCCCGTGAAGCCGGATGTGGATGAGAGCTCATCAGAACCGATCTCCACCGGATCATCCCGGATCGGGGGCCCCATCAGATTTCCCTCCGATATTAGGTCCTGCTCGATCATCCCTTCCAGCCTGCCCTTTCCTCCTGCAGGCGGCTCGTATCCGAATCCGCCAATCGGAGCCGGTTCTTCCTCCGGCTTTCTTCTCCTGATAACAACCAGTACCGCACCGAGGGATAAAATTACAAGCGGAACCAGCAAAAGGAGCAGGTACTTCCACAGATCGTCATCATCGTGTTCATCCGGCAGGGCGCCGCTCTTCACGATAAGCGTCGTGTTGACATAGATGTAGCTCCCGTTCCCATCCGTGATCTTGACGGATAAGGAGTAGTTGCCTGCGGAGAGAGAGAGATTCACATACTCACCGTAGCCCACGATCCCGATCCCCAATATTGTCCAGGTGATGTTGAAACGATCGCCGAACTCCTTGTCGGGATCGTCGAATGATACGGACAGCATCTGGGGGCCTCCCTCCTTGAGTTCCAGGCTCCCGAAATTGATAACGCCTCCCGTCGGCGGATCGTTCACGTTTTCCACCGTCAGGGTGAAGTTGGTGTAATCCGCAAGGGAATCCCCTTCGAACAGGGATACGTTGACCCAGTGGGTTCCCACATCCTCATTTGCTGGTCTTCCGGATAATTCTCCCGTGGTCGAATTGATGGAAAGGAATTCCGCAGTGGTCGTCAAAGTCCAGCTGAACGATCCGTTGCCGCCCGCCTCGTAATCGACGTAATAGGACATTCCCTGGAGGACCGATAACTTATTTCTCGTTTTGATCCACGGTTTCACGAGTGGATCGGAAACACTGACGGTAAAATTCACCCAGTCAATGAGGTTATCACCGGTGATGGAAACATTGACCCAGTATGACCCGGCATCCCCGGGGCCAGGAGTCCCGTTGAGCACCCCGTTCTGATATAGACTCAGCCATGATGCATTGGTCTTCAAAGAGAATTCGATATCATCATCGGATATACCCGCCGATTTATACGAGAAACGGACCTCGAATGAAGCGTTCACCCTCGCCCCCGGGATCCCGGGCGGGATCAATTTCAGGGCCTTGTATGTTTGACCCCCGGGATATACCAGGGGATACCGATCTTCTGCTGATCCTGATCCGGCCAGAGCATAGGATATGTTCCATACGGTCCCGTCATTCACCGCGGGAGGCACGTAAACGGAAGCGTAATCATCCCAGTAATTGCCCTGTCGGATCCCGTCATCCCACACGTTGCCGGTAACGTTATCCATGGCCTGGACCCCGCTTCGGCCGTTTCCGTAGAACCTGTTCCAGAAGATCTCGTTTATAGTAGCATCGTCATCGATAATGATCGCGAACCTGAAGTTCAATGAGATATTGTTCCTGATTATCTGGTTCTCCCACACTTCGTCAATAAGATGTATTCCAAGATCATTTCTTAAAATATCATTTTCCCTGATCTGATTCCCTTTCGCATTGCCCTCGAGCTGAATACCGATATAATTTCCCCTGATCTCGTTCCCGATCAGATCGTTGTCCTTGGCACTTGTTAAAATGCCGATCTCCAGATTATTGATAATATAATTCCCAGTTAGATTGTTCCATGCCGAACCAACGCTGATCCCCCCCGAGCAGTATTTGACGGTGTTTCCGACGACGGTATTTTTTTCGGTCTCGATCTCGATCCCTGTTGAACAGTTGATGATCTGATTCTCCAGGATCGAATGTTTCGTCGGTCCTGGATAGTCCTCGACGGGATCAAAATAAAAAGGATCTGCGGAAAAAATACCGATCTCATCCTGGGAAATGATGGAGTTCCGAATTACGGTGGTGTTGGTACCTCTGAGCTCGACCGCCCTGGATCCGTTCTCGATGGTATTGTCGACAATCCAACCTCCATCTCCAAGCAACCGAATACCGGTCCGGGTCCGGGAGATGGTATTGTTATCGATCATTATTCCCCGAGAAGCGCTGATAATACCCTGCTCGCTGCTCACGATATTGTTGGAACTGATGGTGATATTTGAAGATTCAACGGACGTGATCCCGTAGAAGCTGCGCTCGATGACATTGTTCTTTACCGATATATTCTCCGAATCGATTATATCGATGCCGGCCATGGCATCCATCAACCTGTTGTGGACAACAGATATCTCGCTGCAGAAGGTGAAGAAAAGGAGTATGCCGCTGGATCTCATTGTCAAAGATCTGACGTCGAATCCGCTGCAGTTTGCAAAGATGATCTGCCCGTAGTCTCCGCTCAGATCGGGGCCGGATGTGGCATTCTTGATGAATTTTACCGGTTTTCCGTCTACGGTGTTGGTCTCGTCAATCCGTATCGATGTCACATCGGCAAGTATGCTTCCCCTTACTGCAACACCGCTGTTGATCAACCTGTTTCCGGAAATTTGAGAAAAAGGAGATTCCTGAATTGATATCCCGATTTTCGGACCCTTGGTGACGTTGAACGGATCGTTGTGGAATCGGTTCTGCCGTACACGATTATCGGAAGAGACATGAATGGCAATACCCGTCGATTGATTTGATATGATATTATTCTCTATGATATTATGATCTGATTTCACGACCTTGACACCAGTTCCGTAATGATAATCCCTGTTCTCGGGATACGGATATTCTTCCGTTTCCCGATATATGGTGTTGTTGTGAATATGATTGTTTTCGGACCCTTCCGTTATTCTGATGGAAAAATACCAGGATCCGACTATCGTGTTGTTGAATACCTCCGAGGAATTGACCCTCTCATCGAAATCGATCGAATTCTCGTTGAACAGAAAGAAATTATTGATGACATGGATATTCTTGGAACCATAGACCCTGAGACCGTCTTCGGTGTTGTTGAAGAACGTATTCTCGATGGTGACGCTGCTCGATCCCCCCTGGATCCATATGCCGAGATCGAGATCCTCGAGCGAACAGTTGATGATGTGAATGTTCGAAGCATTGATGATATTGATCCCGGGCCCGCTGTTCGGATCCCCCCACACCCTGCAGTTTCTTACATTTACATAAGAATCAGTATCGGCAATAATGATCTGACCTGCATTTCCGTGATCAATGGTCCAATTCTCAATGATATACGGATCCCCGGGTGTGCCCGATCCATCGCTGACGCCGTTCTCCGAAGTGAAATCCGAGTTATCCCATATGAATATATTATCCCTGGCAACCAGGGATCCCTCATCGATCAGATCCCCGTCCGAACTCCCGAGGATCTGGACGAACGAAGCGAGGATGATAAATGCGGAGCAAACCAATGACAATGACCTTCTATCCATGGGATCACCATTATCTTCCGGGATCGGATCATCCGATCCTTCATATGATTAACAATCCCGGTTTATTCTATATATATCGAGCCGGCCAGGGAGATCCCCGCTCTGGCTCACAAACAGTATAAAAGTATTATGGCCAGGCAGCGGCCCTCACGTCAACTTTTCGTTCCAACGTCTATATATATTCATCACGTGCATTTTTCCATGCGCCGGCATGGGGCAGGGAGAGATAATATGAAAATGATCAGAATGAAAACAAGCAGATTGGTACTGATGATCAGTCTGGTGATGGCGGTTTCATTAACCACCCTCATATCCGATGATGTGGAATCCATGAAGATCCTCCCCTCGATATCGATAATTATCGAGATGGAATCCACCACGGCGGACGTGGATCCGGGATCCGACGGGATCGTGGAAATAAACGGTGCAGTCAGACTGGACAGGTCCTGGCCCCCTGGTTACGAGGACATTGTCATCGATATCAGGGCCGACGCCGGCGGCTGGGAAACCGAGGTTCCAGAAAGAATCACCTTCACGGAGGAGAGCCATGGGAAGGAGATCACGATCGTAATTCAGGTCCCTCCTGGAACATCATCCTCGACAAAGAGGAACGTGACGATCTCGGGCGAATGGTACTCCGAGAGCGCGGATGATCAGGGAAGCGTCAATTCCGACGAGGTCAGGATATCAGTGAACCAATACCGGAAATTCGAACTTACAAACCAGGATCCGAGTGGATCCCTGAAGCAGGGAGAGGAGACAGGATTCACATGCAATCTGACGAACCTGGGAAACGGACACGACAGGATCAGTATAGAGGTATTGAACAACGACGATCTTGAGACAAATGCGATATCGGTGGAATTATCCCAGGATAAATTCCAGCTGGAAGAGGCCAGCGAACGGATGCTCGCGGTGAATGTCAAAGCGGGGATCGAAACCGTTCCCGGCACCTATCAGATCAGGATAAGGGCGATCTCGGCTGACGCCGAGCAGATGGGGGAGGAGGCCGATGCATCCGATCTTGTATTGAACGTTCAGATCGAATCCGGAAGTGATGATCTGAAAACGGAGAGCTCTCCGTTTTTGGATCCGATCAATATATTATTCTTGCTGGGAATGGTGTGTTTTCTGCTTTTCCTGAGGAAAAGAAGCGGTCCAAGTTAATATTCGACATCATACGGGATTTAATTGGCATTAATGTTCAATCTCATATCAATCGATCTCAACAAAATCGATTTTCCGAAAGGGAGAAATTGAACAACAATTTATATGTGTGGGTAATTCGATATACAATTGGACGAGGTGGATATGAAATCTATCTTCACGCATTCAATCTTAGATTTCTTTGCTTCTTCCCTAACCCTCCACCTCGTCCACCCCTTGCTGTATCTATCTCCTGTGATTCAGTATTTCGGTAAAATTGATATTACAAGAAATTGTAAATTCAAATGAATGGACCGATCCGAACCATCAGATGATCAAAGATCGATAAGCCCTTCTCCTGTGAACAACGGTTGTGACGATCACGGTCCTGTTTGGTTTATCTAATGAAAACAGCACCCTGTAATCCCCCAATCTGATTCGGTACAGGTCATCATGTCCTTTCAGCAGTTTGACATCCAACCCAGATCTGTTCTGAAAAGGATCTTCCTCCAGTTCATCAAGGAGATCAAGAAACCGAAGAGTGATATGTTTCGGAACGGTCTTCAGATCCTTTTCAACCCTCTCATCCACCAATACGGTGAATTTTTTCTTCTCTGAACTCATTGACCGCACTCGCCATTCTCAACTGGATGATAGAATGCGTTTCTTGAACTCATCCTTTTCGATTGGTTTCAGATCTTTCATTCTTCTGTAGTGTTCTTTGATGTGATCTTCTGCGATATCCTCTATCGAAATGGAATCCATGAAGGAGTTTAAAAGATCGTCATAGGTCATATTTCCCATCTTGTAATCATCCAGTCTCTGTTTGGTCCCGGTGCTTATAGTGATGGTCGTTGCCATAATTGATCCAATTGTTTCAATTGTATATATTATTATTGGATACCTTTCTATGTGATTTAGGTGACTTGAACCTAAAAAGTGGTGGGCCGACCCGGATTTGAACCGGGGACCTCCGCCTTGTAAGGGCGACGTCATAACCAGCTAGACCATCGGCCCGGAGATCTCATAAACGGGATCTGAATCCGATCCCGCCCGTTGATCTCCCATCAACCGGATCAAGGATAAAACATTTTCTGAAAAGATCAGAAAGGAATGCTTTTGACAATAGAAATTTTCAAAAGGGTTCAAGCATTACACTTCTCTCACACGGGAGTGAATAAAATGGTCAGGGAAATGAAGCGAGTGCTCGTCACGGGATCCGCGGGGCAGATAGGATCCGAACTCACGATGGTCCTTCGGGAGAAATACGGAAACGACAACGTGGTAGCGGGAACCAACAGAACCCCCCCCTCGGAGCGGATCAGGGAAACGGGTCCGGTGGAGATCTGCAACATCACCAACAAGGAACAGCTCTACTCTGTGGTGGATCAATACGATATCGATACCATATACAACATGGCGGCGATCCTCTCAGGGGTCGGCGAGCAGAAACCCCTCCTCGCATGGAAGGTGAACATGGACGGCTTCCACAACGTATTGGAATGCGCCAGGGAGAAGGACCTCGTCAGGGTGATGAATCCCTCCTCCATCGCAGCTTTCGGACCGGAGACCCCCAGGTTTGACACACCGCAGGAGACCGTTCTCAAGCCGAGAACAATGTACGGCGTAACGAAGGTGGCCGGGGAACTTCTCGGGGATTACTACTTCAGGAAGTTCAACTTGGACGTCAGGGGTGTCAGGTATCCGGGGATCATATCATCCGAGACCCTTCCCGGAGGAGGGACCACGGATTACGCGGTTGCCATCTACTACGACGCCATACAGAAGGGAAGATACGAGTGCTTCGTCAAGGAGGATACGGTCCTTCCGATGATGTACATGCCTGACGCCCTGAAGGGGATCATAGATCTCGCGGAGGCCCCTGTGGAGAAACTTAAGCACCACTGCGACTTCAACATGGCATCCATGTCCTTCTCGGTCAAGGAGCTTGCCGACGAGATCAGAAAGCACATCCCGGAACTTCAGGTCACCTACAAACCCGACTTCAGACAGGCGATCGCAGACTCGTGGCCCCAGTCCATAGACGATACGGCCGCAAGGGAGGAATGGGGATGGACCCCGTCCTACGATCTGGCCTCCATGACCGAGGATATGATCGAGAAGCTCTCGGCCAGGCTGAAGTGAACGGATCGTAAAATATTCCGGAGGGGGCGTGGATGCCCCCTTCGATTTTTGATTTTCATCTTTCCCGTATCGATCGAATACTGACAATACGGTATTAAGCAAAGAGATCAATATACTTGAAAATCCGATCTATATGAAAGGGTGAGGTATTGAGAATCGACGAGATACTTGATCAAAGCGACGGTACGAGGTTCTCACTGGAGGTGTTCCCTCCAAAGGCGAGAGCGAAACAGGGAATGAAGCTTCAGCAGAGGCTCTCGAACATATTCGATACCATCGAGATCCTCATGCGGTACGATCCCGCTTTCGTTTCCGTAACGTACAACACCGACAATCTCACCAAGGCCACATCGATACCGCTGGCGGCGATCATAAAGGAGAGGTTCAAGATCGAGACCGTCGCACATCTCACCTGCATCAACACGCCGTTGAGGGAGCTCGAAAAAACCTTCGACGTTCTGGAATACTTCAACATCAGCAATATCCTCGCTCTAAGGGGCGACCTCCAGCCTCAATGCCCCGTGGATTCCGAATGTCTGAGATACGCATCGGATCTCGTACGGGAGACGAGATCACGGGAGCTTGGACTGTCGATAGGCGTCGCATGTTATCCGGAAGGACATCCGGATTGCATAAACGAAAAGGGAGAGCGGGATCTTGGGGCGGACAGGAGGAACCTGATCAACAAGATCAACATGGGGGCGGATTTCGCGATCACACAGCTGTTCCTCGACAACGGCGTATTCTTCAACATGACCGATCATCTGAGAAAGGCGGGAGTGGATATACCTATCATTCCAGGGATAATGCCGATAATCAACAGGTCCAACCTCAAAGTGGTCAGGAACCTTACGGGAGCGTCCATCCCCGACAGCCTCTCAAACCGGATCCGGGATAACATCACGGATCCCGAGGAGGTATTCGAGATAGGGGTGGAACATGCGGTGCGTCAGTGCAAGGAGCTGATGGACAATGTTCCCTCGATACATTTCTACACCATGGACACGTGGGAGGCGACCGACAGGATAATCAGGGAACTGATCTGAGGTGCGGAGCAGATGATCGAAATCATCCGAATGGATCCGAAAATCATCAATTTGCCCGAGGGAGCGGCCGCGGGAAGGCTGGGCTTCAAGGGAAGGATGGATATTCCCGATGAGTTCAGGGATCTGTATGGAACATCCATGGATCGGATCAGGGAAACGGCGGACCCGATGGCATTGATCGGTGAATTCAATGCCGGATCCGATCCCCCAAGGATCGAGGACCAAGAGATCCCCGGAAACCTTGCGGAGAAACATCTCGGGGGATCCGATACTGTTTCCATCCTTCTCGTCACGATCGGATCCGGTATTGACGATCTGATCGATTCGGAGGAGAGGGGCGGAAACACACTGTCCTCCTTCTTCCTGGACGGGCTGGCATCGGAGTTAGTGGAGTTCGCGGTCAGGAAGCTGGATTCCGATCTCAGGAAGAAATTTCAGAACAGATCCGGCGGAGCCAGGATCTCCCCCGGATACGGGGACCTCCCGCTGGAACTCAATGAATGGATATTGAACATTCTCAGCGGATCGAGGATCGGGGTATCATGCGTGGAGACCTCTTACCAGCTGGTTCCGAGAAAGACGGTTGCGGCGTTGATCGGATGGAGGGATAGAGTTGAGGAATAGAACGGAGATCGCAAATCTGCTTAAGGAGAAGGTACTGCTCCTCGACGGATCGTACGGGGCCGAGTTCATACGGAGATCGGCCGGAAACGTTGATGTTCCGGACATGCTCAATATCACGGATCCTGGGATGGTGGGGGAGATTCACAGGAACTATGTGGAGGCCGGTTCCGACATCATCCTTACCAACACCTTCGGCGCCACCCCGGTGAAGCTCCAGGCAAGCGGCATCCCGGATCACCGCGAGATCGTCAGAGCCGCCGTGAAAATCGCAAGAAGCGCCGCGGGAGACGATACCCTGATCTTCGGGGACATCGGCCCTACCGGGATCCTGCCCTACCCCATGGGGGATGGATCCTTCGACCTCTATCATGAAAACTATCTGAAGACGGCCCGGATCCTGATCGACGAGGGGGTTGACGGGATCATGCTCGAGACGTTCACGGATATACTCGAGCTGAAAGCGGCCTGTCTTGCGGTCCGGGATATATCGGAGGATATATTCCTTGCTGCCATGATGACCTTCGATGCCAACGGAAGGACGCTTACCGGGACCGATCCCAGGATCTTCGCGGTCACCTTCAACGATCTGGATGTGGATGCGGTGGGGATCAACTGCACCCTGGGGCCGGAGGAGATGGTCCCGATCTTCCAGGAACTGTCAAGGTTCTCCGACAAATACCTGATCATCGAACCCAACGCCGGACTCCCGGAGATCCTGGACGGAAGAACACACTACCCGGTGGGACCGGACAGGTTCTCCGAGTTCATCGAGACCTTCTGGGACCTCGGGGCGAACATCATGGGAGGGTGCTGCGGGACCGGACCGGAGCATGTCCGGACGATGAGGGATCTTATCGGAAAAAGACCTCCCAGCGAAAGGGACATCGAGACCTTTCCGGCCGTCACATCCCCCTCAACGATGGTAAATTTCGACGAGTTCGTGATAGTGGGGGAGAGGATCAATCCTGCCGGGAGGAAGAAACTGAGAGAGGCCATGGAGGGGGGGGACCTCAATCTCATCATGGATGAAGCGTCATCCCAGATCGAGGCGGGGGCCAAAATTCTGGATGTCAACTTCGGACACGAGAGCTCCGTTCCGGCGGATTTCATGGAAAAGGCCGTTTTGGCCATGACCTACAATCTTGGAGCTCCCCTCTCCCTGGATGTCCAGACCCCGGAGGTGCTCGGGAGGCTCATGAAGATATATCCCGGCAGGCCCCTGGTCAACTCCTCGACCGTGAAGGCGGGGGACATGAACATCAAGTTCGGCTATCTTTCCCGTTACGGCGGGATGATCATTGTCCTCGCAATGGGAGAGGACGTTCCTTCAACGGTTGAGGAGCGGATTCAAAATATCACGAAGGCTCTATCCGCTGTCGAGGATCACGGGATCGGGAGAAACAGAATTCTATTCGATCCCATCGTTCTTTCGATGGGGGCCGGGAACGATCCGAACAATACACTGTCCACGGTCCGTTATCTCAAAAACAACAATCTATTGAGCATCTGCGGCCTTTCCAATCTTTCATTCGGTCTTCCCAACAGGTCCTTTTACAACTCATCCTTCCTGACCATGGGGATAGAAAGGGGATTGACGGCCGCCATCATGAATCCAATGGACGAGGTGCTGATGGGAATGAGGGAGGCCGGTCTCGTGATCTCGGGGAGGATGGAAATTCCCATGGCGGCCGCGGAGGAAGAAATGGGCCTCGTCAAATACCTTCTTGAGGGCAGGGACGGGGAAGCCCTCGAGATCACGCGAACCCTCCTGGCGGAAAAAGATCCCATGGAGGTTCTTCAGGACGAGCTGAAACCCGCGATGGAGAGGATCGGGGTGATGTACTCGAAAGGGGAGATATTCCTCCCCCAGCTGATCCTCGCCGCCCAGACATCGAAGCCGTGCTTCGAGCATGTGGAAAACCTGCTTCCGCCCGGGTCCGGGAAGGAAGTATTCGTGATCGCAACCGTAAAGGGGGACATCCACGACATCGGGAAGAACATAGCCGCCGCCGTCATAAGAAGCTCCGGCTACGATGTAGTTGATCTGGGGAAGGATGTCCCGACGGATAGGATCGTCGAAGAGGTCAAGGAGAGGGATCCTGCCGCCCTGGGCCTGTCCGCGATGATGACGACCACGGCGGGAAGGATCGGGGAGATCGTGACCGCACTGAGAAGGGCGGGCTCGGAGGTCAGGGTTATCGCCGGAGGGGCATCCCTGAACGAGAGGGTGGTATCCGATCTGGGAGGAGATCTTTACGCGAGGGATCCCGTCGATGCCATAGAGTATCTCAAGACCATCAAAAAATGATCTCCAATTCCGGCAGGGCATGTTCTCCTGTTCATTTTATGTCAATCCTATGGAAGGATTTATTAACAGTCAACCTTTCGGCGGTAGATGGTTAACCATTGGGTGATATGAACATGAACGGAAACACGATCATCGACGGATACTCGAACTCGCTTGTGAGGTTTCACAGGTGGAGGAACGAACTGGATCTCGTTTACAAGATCATGCTTGCGCTTGGATTTGCAGCACTGACCGGCCTTCTCGCCCAGGCAAGGGTTGCGCTCCCTTTCTCGCCTGTACCTTTAACAGGCCAGACCTTCGCCGTTCTCCTTGCCGGTGTCGTACTCGGACGGTGGGGGGGAATAAGTATGAGTATGTACGTTGGATTGGGTGCGGCAGGAGTTCCCTGGTTCACCAACTGGCAGGGAGGCATTGCTACACTGACCGGAGCCACCGGAGGATTCCTTCTGGGTTTCATCCTGGCCGCACTTTTCGTCGGATATGCGACCGAAAGGTATGTGAGCGCGAGAAGGGTGCATGGTCTGATCCCCATGATGCTGTTCGCAAACTTCGCCCTGATCTACGTCCCCGGCCTCTTGGTCCTGAACGTATGGTGGAACGAGTTCATCGGACCCATCGGATTCGTTAAGCTTCTGGCCGTGGGTTTCCTTCCCTTTGTTGTCGGAGATCTTCTCAAGGTCGCAGCCGCATCGGTTGTTGCCAAAGCCGTACTTCCAATCAGAAATTGACAGGAAAGCGGCCAACCGGAAATGATCCGGTTCCACATATGGATCCGGATTTGTCGGACGCAGTTATGGAAAACCTTTCTGCGTCCGAATATTATTTCATTCAGACATCATATCCCAATTCATGAGAGATCGGATCCTCGGTTACCTGAGGGACAGCGAATTCGTTTCCGGGGAATCCATGGCTGATGAGCTGGGAATATCCAGAACGGCGGTCTGGAAGCATGTCAACTCCCTGAAGGCCATGGGTTACGACATAGAATCCGTCAAGAACAAAGGATATCGACTGGTATCATCCCCTGACAAACCCATATCGGAGGAGGTGACGAGGGATCTCGGCACTGAGATCATCGGATCGGAGGTCAGGTATCTCCCTACGATCGATTCCACCAACATCCTGGGAAAGGAACTTGCCCGCAGCAAAATACCGGAAGGCTGCGTGATAGTCGCGGACGAACAGACCATGGGCAGGGGGAGGAAAAATCGGTCCTGGTCCTCGCCCAAGGGTGGATTGTGGTTCTCGGTGATTCTGTATCCGGACCTTCCCCCGGAGAGAGGGATGCTCGTTACGATGATGACATCCATATCGGTCGCAGAGGCGGTCAAAGAGTTGACCGGAATCGATCCGGTCATCAAATGGCCGAACGATCTTCTTATCAAAGGGAAAAAGGTCTGCGGCATCCTGACGGAGCTGGATGCCGAGATGGATCGGATCGAGAGCTCGGTCATAGGGATCGGGATCAACGTGAACAACGAGATCGACCCCGATCTCGCGGATATCGGAACAAGTCTCAAGAATGTAAGCGGGAAGGTGGTATCCAGGGTCGATCTCATCCGATCGGTCCTTAAGCATATGGATGAAAACTACGGATCGATCAGACGGGGGGATCATGATTCCATCAGATCCAGATGGCTGGAGCTGTCAAGGATCACAGGAAGAAAGATCAGACATACGGGCCCGAAAGGGATCCGGACTGGAACCGTCCTCGATATCGATGACAGCGGATGCATTATAATGAAGATCGGCGGGGGCAGTGAAAGGATCGTCAGCGGTGATGTCGAGTACCTCGATGATTGATATCAGGTTCAGATCACGAACCTTGCTATGATCATCATGATGACGAAAACCCCCACGCCAAGAAACATGGGTATGGGCAGGCCGGGGAGGATCGAATCTCCCTTGGACCTTGTAAGCCTGTATATCGTGTAGGCGAACCCCGCGAGGATCGCGATTAAAACGGGGACGAAGAAGAACGGCATCATCCAGATCCCCTCGGTCCTGACATACGGGATGGAGTAGAACAGGGAATGAGCCCCGAGGACGGAGTAGAACACGAGATCCCCGATCCCCAGGGCCCATGTCCCGGAATCGTAGGTCATGTTCTGAAACGGGAACTCCTCGGATTTGTCACCAAGGGGGTCCAGGTCGATCCTGTCCCGCAGGGAAGCCATCATGTTCCCCTTCATGTCCAGTTCCACCATGTCCTTTATGGGGCCCTTGAAAACGGCATAAATGTCCCATAATGCCAGTCCGATGAGGAGGAACAGGATCGTCCAGGTGGGCATGATAACGGCCATGAACGCTCCCATGAAGGCGGACAGCAGGATAAGCGCCCCGTTGCGCTCGGACCTCTTGAAGCCCCTCGTAAAGATCACGGCGGTGGTCACGTATCCGCCGATAAAGGCCATTACAAGATACAGGAGGAACGATCCGCTGTCAATACCGACGGTGATCACCGTTCCCATGAAAGGAATGGTCGAGGCATATGTCCACCACGTCACGGAAGATATCAGCTCGGATAGGATGTAGAGGAACATCATTATGATCATGGCCGTCGTGAGGGTGAGAAGCCCCCTGAAAACCATCTTCAGAAGCCTCTTCTTTCCATACCTGACCGCCGCCACGATGACGAAGGATCCGACTATTGCCGGGATAATGAAGATGAGGGCGTTGCCCAGGCCGGCAAAGGCCTGTCCGGAGGTGCCCGATTCCTCGTCGGCAACGAATACCGAGGCCTGAACGTCCAGCTGAGAAAGGGTCATTATCAAAGCCAGAAAGGATGCCATCGAGATAACGGTAAGTACCGGCAGGAAGAAAAAAATCACATCCTTGATCCGGTCCCAGATCTCATCGGCGTCCATCGTAACCACAATGTGGACCCTATTAATTAACCGATTCCCCTCGTCAGGCGAAATCCAGAAGATTGGACTGCACGGACTCCTCCTCGGTCTCATCCTCCTCCAATTCCCCGCCGGGATCCATTGAACCCTTGATGGCAACGGCGAGGGTCCTCCCGATCCCCGGGACCGAGGACAGATCGGAGATGGAAGCCCTGCGGATGACATCCGGGGAATTGAACCCCTTCTCGAAAAGGCTTCTCGCCCTCACCCTTCCGATCCCTTTCAGCGATACCAGCGGAATTAGTTCCTTCCTGATGCCGTGCTCGACCCTGAGAGCGACCTCGTCTATGAGTCCCGCCATGTCGCTGTTGAACAGCCTGGAAAGCTCCCGCATGGAGTAAAGCATCCAGTTCGCAATCTCCACCTTTGTCCTGATATCCCCCGGACCCATATTGAAAAGGCTCTCCATCCTGTCATCCCCGGCCTCGGAAGAATCCGCGTTCTCACCGATCCATTCGGAAAAGAACAGGGCTGTCTTCACCGTGCCCAGAAACCAATCGTATTCAACATGATCCTCCGGGATCGGGAGCAGAAGCTCATTTTCCCGGGTGTAAAGCGTTTCCAGGACCCAATCCCTGTCCTTTCCTCTCATGAACAGGGGATTGATGTCGGTGGTCGAGCTGATGGCGTGAAGTATCGAAAACGGGGTTACTGCCGTCTTATCCGAGTGAAGGGCGGTTTTCAACGTTACCGCAGAGAGGGGGTCGATATAGAGCCGGGCCACCCTCTTGCCGAGATCGGTCGCCTCGACGTTATCGCCCTCGATGGTTATGAATCCCTCATCGGAGAGGAACTGAAGCATCTCCTCCACGTCCCCCTCGATCTTCCATGTATCGTTCTGGTAGGCATAGAAGGTCTGCCTGATGAACTCCCACATCTCCTCCATGTCACGGACGTAGTTGGTGGCAAAGGATGACAGGAGATGCATTCTCAGAGCAGGCATGGATCCCAATTTGGAGAGCACCTCCTCGGGAGTCCCCCACAGATACCTGTCAAGCAATAGATCAACCTCATCTTGGGACCTGGCCAGGATGAAGGATTCCCCCTCGCGGTCGTATTTCGGCCTTCCCGCCCTTCCCATCATCTGCTTGATCTCCATAACGGGGATCGGATTCCTGGGATTGAAGCTCTCGAACCTGGTCCAGTCGCGAACCAGGACCCTGCGGGCGGGGAGATTGATGCCCGCGGCAAGGGTCGGGGTTGCGAACAGGGCCTTTATCTTCCTCTCCTTGAACGCATTCTCGATGATGCCCCTGTGTTCGTTGGAGAGACCCGCGTGATGAAACGCCGCCCCGCCCTTGACCGCCCCGCGGATCCTCTTGTGAATCCTCGTCTCCCCCTTCCCCATGCTCTCCATCAGACGGAACAGCTCCCCCCTCTCGTCGTTGTTGAGCTTACGGTAAAGTATCTTCGAGAAATTCGAGGCCAGGCTCTCGGCCGACCTTCTGGTGTTGGCGAAAACCAGGATCTGGCCCCCGCTGTCGTATGAGTTGAATATCACGTCAAGGGCGGCATCGAAAACGGGATCGCCCGTATCGGTCATGATCTCCCCCGATTTCATGTCGGAGTATGTGACCTCGTTTCCCTGGAGTATTCCGGTCCTCAGGTTCACCGGCCGGAAATCCGATGTTATCAGACGAGCCCCGAGCCAACCAGCTATCTCCTCCGCGTTCCTGACCGTGGCGGACAGGCATATCATCTGGGAATCGGGATTGAGCTGCTTGAACCTCGTGAGGATCACCTCGAGGGTGGGGCCCCTCTTCGGATCGTTCAGAAGGTGAACCTCATCCGATACTATCACCTTGATGTCGTTAAGCCATTTGGTGCGGTGGCGAAGAAGGGAATCGGCCTTCTCCGAGGTGGCAATGACGATATCGTACCTCTCGAGGTATCTGTCATCCTCGTCAAAATCCCCGTATGAAAGGGCCACCTTGATCCCGAGTTTGCTAAGCTCCCTCATCTCCTGATATTTTTCCGCGGCCAGGGCCCTCAACGGGACAACGTAAAGGGCCTTCTTTCCCCTCAGGACCTGGTTGAGGATCGCGATGTAGGCGATGAGGGACTTTCCGGCGGCAGTGGGAACGGCGGCAACGAGGTTCTCCCCGCTCGCTATCGGTTCCAGGGCATCTTCCTGCGGCGGATAGAGCGACTCTATCCCCCATATATCGAAGGCCTCCCCGACCCTTTTGTGCATCTTCTTCGGAAGCTGTATCCCCAACGGCACCCCTCACTTTCTTCTGCCCCTCTTGAAGTGCTTCCTCGACTTCTTCGGATCGCCGAGTCGTGCCCACCATCCGTCCCTGTAAGGTGGCTGCCTTCCTCCTTTTCCCCCTCCCTTCCGGACCTCGGAGGACCTTATCTCCCCGATCCTGCGGTCCATCCTCTCCTTGAGCCGATCTGCGTCGTATCCGCCGTAGGCGTCGAGCCTGGAAGCGAGGGACGCGGTGGCGGCCATGGTCCTCGCCACCCTGCCCCGAAGGCCTTTCTTCGCGGAATGGACCATGGGGTGCTGGAACAGAACCCCGTGCTTGGGGGGTTTACCTCCTTCCTTGAGGAACCGAAAGAAGGCCTTCTCGGCGCCCAGTACCTGTATGGTAGATGCTGGAAGCAGTGCAAGCCTCTTCAAACCGCTTGCGGAATGAATAAGTCTCGCACCTATCAGCGGCCCCACGACCCTGTTGAGGTTCGGGGCGGATCTCTCCATCTCCATCTCAAGATATGCCTCCAGGTTTCTTCTGGATCCCATCATGGCGAGCGCGCTCTCGGCCAGGGTTGCGAGACCGGCAGATCCGGCCGGATCCGAGTCCGGACATGATCCCTTCAGCCTCTCGTACTCGGGTCCTCCTTTCATCGATTCCAGCAGATTGAACGGTGACGGATCGGAGGCCATGGCCTGGAGCACCTCCCTTCGGTCAAGATATTCCGATATGTCGGGCCATGATTTCGAATACCACTCCCTGATCCTCTCGATCATGATGTTCAGGGAGGACTCGATATCGTTCAGGGCCCCCACCCCGGACAGGATGTTGTCGTCGGCGGCCTCCTCCCGGGAGAGGATCGATCCTCTGATGGTATTTGCCTCTATCAAGAGGGATATGTCGTATCCCCTCTGGTCATTTCCGGGAACGACCACATCAGCCGCGGGAACGAGGGAGGGATTCTCCAAAATACCGAATATTCTCTCTTCAGTCGCCTCCTTGATATCGTATTTGCCTGCAAGGTCGCGCTCCCTGTCCAGCAGCCCACCGCCGGAGACGGACATCAGATCCTCCGCGATCCGGCCGGGATCCTTATCGGACCCGATGAAATCCACGACCTCGAACTGAGAGCCTTTCCGGCTCAGAACGAAGGTCCCGTACCAGGTTGTGTGTATGATCATCGTCACACTTCCCCCGGAGTCCATATGGTTCCATTTGATATAAATCAACTTCAGGAAGGGGGAGCGAAACAATGTCAATTTGGATCAATAACATCCGTCGCAGTGGAGGATTGCGGTCACGTTGCATCCGTGGACCCAGCCCGATTCAACTACCGGGATCGAGACGAAGTAGAGATCGAAGTGGCCGATCCCGTCCTCCCACCCGTTGCACCGGTTGAACGCGATTGCCCATATGTCCTCACCGTTGTAGGTGCATTTCTCCGCATATGTAGGGATCCTGTTCGGTCTCACAGTGAGATCCGAATAGGTGGCGTTGATGCACACCCTTAGAAGGGTTCCGTTCTCACCAACATCCTCCGAGAGCTCGGACATCCGTTGTGAAAGGGCATCCCTGAATTCGGAGTCGACATCGGATCCCGTGTATTTCGAGGAGAACTTGTCATGTATGTCCTGATAGGGGACGCTTCGTGGATCCCCCGTGTAATTATGGTTCGTTACCTTCACAACCGGATCGAGCTCCAGAGGGTTCTGGACGCTTTTGATCCGGAATGTGTGTGTGCGGGACCTTACGCTTCCCTGCCAACCATCGGTTTCCATTCCACTGCTGCTTGCCATCTCACATGATGTGTATACGGCATAGATCGAATATAATCCTGGTCCGAACTGGTATTCGTTCCCCAGATCATCGTATGACCTTCCCATGGGAATTCCACTCAGGTTGACGGATTCGGTGATCGTCTGATTTGCGCGAAGAATTACTGCCTGGGGAAGGGATTCAATAACTGGTCCGATGCAGTGTATCTTGTATCCCTCGGGAGTTGTAACAAAGACATCCAGTGTCCTGTTTCCCTCCCCATTCCAGGATGACGCGTGAAGGTCCATGTCTCCGATGATCTTCTCTTCATCATTGTTGGTAAGCCGGACCTCGAAAACAATGTACTCGGACTCATCATATGTATGTTCCAATCCCATTATCTCAAGTTCCATATCCTCCTTTTCATCCTCGATGCAGCCGAGTAAAAACACCACCGAGATCAGCATCACGGCGAGGGCTGCGTGGTATACCTTCATATTCTCACCTTCTTGGATCAAGCCTGATCTAACAGGCTGTCTTATGGATTTTGACCCCCCGGAAGAATAGATAAGGTTTGTGGCGTCAAGATGAAAAAGTAATCACCCGGAGATCTGATAGGTTTGACAGGATAAATCAGAAAATAAAAACACCCTGATAATCATGTAAAAAAAAATGTTTTGCGACCTTCCACGATTATTCCTTCTTTAAGAACGTTTAGATACTGTCCTTCCTGAGATCGCAAGAGAGCTTGCCGATGTATTATCGATCTGGATTATTATTGAGGTGCTGGCCGGGGCAATTTATATTTATCGATGTGATGTATCCAGTAATGAGAGGAATGAGATTCGAGGATAAAGGACGGAGACGGGGGATCATCGCTACCATTGGATCATTGATACCGCTGGCGATCATCGGGGCCGTTATGATAATCACCGTTCCCGAGATCATCGAAAGCTACAAGGTCATGAAAGGATACGAGGAGCTCGACAGGGAATACATGAAGGAGCTTACCGAGAGGTACACCTATTCCAACTATCTTGGCGAGAACGACGCCCATTCATACGGGTTCGAATCCGTGGAAGGGGCGTTCATCAGCGGGATCTCGATGCATCTGTCATGGAGCGATGAAAATCCGATTAACAGAATGGAGAACAGACCGGATCACTTCTCCGCGACCATATGGAGCTCGGGGAACCTGACATCGACGGGATCGGGTGTTAGCGGTTCCGACGGATCGGGATCTCTGGATCTGTCCCTTGCGATACCCGACGATGTCCTGAGGGATTTTCACGGATACATCGATATCGACATACTGATCTTCATGGATCTCGCCGAGGACAATTACGGGGGATTCCTGGGATTGGTCTCCATCCCGGATAACGGCAACAGCTACCAGATGGAGATAGCGCTGACATATCTGGTATACGACTCATGAAAGGATTTTATCGATGATCCCTGTTATTGTAGCGGAGCCTTTGATATGGAGATCCCGACCCTTTCGGACATCGAGAAAGCACATGATCGGATCAGATCCCGGATTCACCGCACTCCTGTGTTGACAAACACCGGTATAGATGATATCACGGGATCGGAGATCTTCTTCAAGTGCGAGAACTTCCAGAAGGTCGGGGCCTTCAAGTTCAGGGGGGCGACAAATGCGGTCCTGTCTCTGACCGATGAGGAAGCGGAGAAGGGGGTTGCCACCCATTCGTCCGGAAACCACGCCCAGGCGCTGGCCCTGGCCGCCAGGGATCGGGGGATAAAGGCTCATATTGTGATGCCGAGAACATCCCCCAGAGTGAAGATCGATGCGGTGAGGGGATACGGGGCCGAGATAACCTTCTGCGAACCAACGCTGGAAGCCAGAGAGAGTACTTTAAATGAGGTGATCGGGAGGACCGGAGCGGTATTCATCCATCCGTACAACAATCCGAGGATCATCGCCGGTCAGGCTACCGCCGCGAAGGAGCTCATCGAGGAGATCCACGATCTCGATATCATAATGACCCCGGTGGGGGGAGGGGGGCTGCTTAGCGGGACCGCCCTTTCAACCCGTTATCTGTCACCCGGAACAGCGGTCATTGCGGCGGAGCCGAAAGGAGCCGACGACGCCTTCAGATCGCTTGAGGCGGGCAGGGTAGTTCCCTCCGTCGATCCCGACACTATCTGCGACGGTCTGCTGACCTCCCTGGGATCCCTCACTTTTGAGATAATACGAGAGAACGTCGACAGGATCATCACCGTTGACGATGAGATCATCATAAGGGCAATGAGGCTCCACTTCGAGAGGATGAAAACCGTGGTGGAACCCTCGGGATCGGTCCCGCTAGCCGCGATCCTGGACAATGGTGAATTATTCCGGGGGAAGAGGATCGGGGTAATCATCTCCGGGGGGAACGTCGATCTGGATAGACTGCCCTGGTCGTGATCTTCTCATGTGCTGTTGATACTTATATAGGCCGCTTTTTAATGACAATCCCAAGAAGGGATCGTATTCGGTATGTGGAGGCAGTCCCGGATCCCCGGTTGTAAGGGATGATGCAATGGATCTCTCCGATGAGATAAAAAAGTTTGACTCGATATTGAGATCGGGTAAAATTACAGTCTTAATGTCAATAATCGTGGTTATTGCACTCCTTGGAGCCGTTTTCATATTATTATCAACTGGATGCCCATACCTTGATGATTTTGGATACGTTACATACGACGAAGCGGAGAGGTCATCTTCGGTTAAGAAAGCAGACTCTGATTATCTTACACTTGAAAACGGGGAATTGATGATCTGGCCGGACAAACTTCCAGATGTCGAGGAGACGTATTTCCACGGGACCGATCCATTCGATCCCGACACCGATCGTGACGGCATGGAGGACGGTTGGGAGGTCGAATATCAGCTGTGGGATCCCGTAAGAAAGAAATTCACCATCGATCCCCTGGTCCCCGACGCACTCGAGAATCCCGACGGGGACGGCTTCGATGCCGACCGAAACGGCAGGATCAATGAAAGGGAAGCCCTCTTCAACCTCAGGGAATACTCGGGGGGAGCCGAATACGATCATGAACATGATCGATTCGATCCCGATGATCCGATCTTCGGGGGATTGAGTCCGTCCGATGACTGGAGGGAGATCGGGATGAGGGGAGGTTTTCATCTGTATGATGATCCCTCCGACGGTCAGATCGGAAACACCACCCGTCCGGAAAGATACAACGATACGTTCGATGACTACCTGAGGTATGATCCCGACCTGCCGGAAAGGTACGGGCCTGTGACCACAAATCCCTCCCTCTGGGACACCGATCTCGACGGCATGGATGATGGTTGGGAGACCCATTACCGAAATGAACTGAATTCATATATGGAGTTTGAAGATATTTTCTATCAAAGATACATACTGTTGCAATCGGTCGAGGAAATCCAACATTGGGAGAGGGATCTCATCGATCCCCTGAATCCTGACGATCCTGATCTGGATATGGACATGGTAGTCGAAATCAAGGATGATCTTTTGATACTGGATTCGAGACCCGATGGTCTTACCAATCTCTGGGAATACGAGAACGGGACCTCGCCGCTTCTGTGGGATACTGACGGGGATTCCTATTTCAATTTTCTGAAGGGATATTTCTACGGATTCGATGATTACACCGAGCTTAACACCGGATTCGACAGGTCGAATACAGACTGGAACGGGGACTGCATCATCGATTACCGCACCAATCCCTGGGACCCGGACACCGACGGGGACGGAATGATGGATGGATGGGAGTGGGATGCGGGGCTCAATCCCCTGAACTCCACCGATCGGCTCAGGGACCTGGACCGGGACGGTCTGCCCAACTATCTCGAGAACGCCTTCCCGAATGCTACGGAGACGTGGTTCCAGACGGATCCGAGGAATCCCGACTCGGATGACGACGGGATCCTCGACGGGTGGGAGGCATACAATGCCCGGATAATATCCAGAGAGAAAGCCCTCAACACGAGGGAAGATATGCTGGATAAGATCCCCGACGGATGGTTTACCATCTATTCCGTGAATCCGATGATACCGGATTCATTGGATGACAATGACGGGTGGGTGATCGAAAGTGATGACGGCGGGATCACGTTCACGCCGGATCCGGACGGTATTTCGAACTGGGAGGAGTGGGTCGGAACCGTTCATTATCCCGTATCCACGGATCCCAACAATCCCGATACGGACGGTGATGGATTGACGGATGGAGAGGAGATCAAGTACGGGTTCCCGGGTGAACTGGTCTCCGGATATTATCTGACCACCCAGAACCGGTCCAGATATTTCACGAACGCCACGCTATCCGATTCGGACATGGACTTCGGAGGATCCGGGATCATAGATCAGAGGGGGAACCTTTCGAGGAGCCTGGACGACTGGGAGGAGATCAACGGAAGAACCAAGGATCCGATGCCCCGGAATGGTTTGGACGACGACGGTGACGGATTGATCGACGAGGGGGAATACCTCGTTTTCCCGTGCACCAATGCTACCAATCCCGACTCTGACATGGACGGGTGGTACGATGTCGACGAGATCTTCGGGATCGATACGAAACTGATCTGCGATGATTCCCGCCTCGGTCATGTCAGAACCGATCCAACCGTACGCGATACGGACGGGGACGGCCTCGACGATTTCCATGAACTCAATAAACTGTATCTCGATTTTCACAAGAGGCTGATAGACAATGAGATAGATCATCGCGGCTACGGGCTGAAGGATTATCTGACGGATCCAAATGATCATGACAGCGACGATGACGGCCTGTCCGACGGAACCGAGGAAAATACCGATTTCCTGCCGTTTTACACCGAGGATCCGAAAATATACTTCGATCCGTCAGATCCATATTACGACTGGATCGATATCGAATCCGTTTTCGGGATCCAGGGATCCGATCCCAACGATCCGGATACGGACGGTGACGGCCTCCCGGACGGATGGGAGTACGAATACGGGATGGTCACCAGGGGAGGGGAGTTTCATCATTTGTACAGACAGCTGATGGATTCACTGGGTATTCATGAACATTACTGCGCGGAACAGGAATGGCCTGCGGCCTGGATCATCAATCCGCTGATAAGCACCGATGTATATGACGATCCGGATCGGGACGAATTGACGAATCTGGAGGAGTACCAGAGAGGAACGCATCCGTTGAAGGCCGATACCGACGGGGACGGCATGCCCGACGGATGGGAGCTTGATGAGAAGAATCGGGGGAGACCGGTTTACGATCCGGATCTGAGGGGGTATAGATGGCTTCTCGATCCCCTGAATCCCGATGACTGGTGGTACGACGGGGATCACGACGGGTACACGTATGAATTCTGGACTGAGATCAATGGAACGGGGATCTATGAACTCGTAAGCTACTATTTCCCGTTCATCAATCTGTACGAATATCAATGCGGATTGGATTCGAATCACGACGGTATAAACGATATAACCTACTGTCCCGCCCCGAGGATCATGGAACTGTATCATTTCGGCGGATACAACACCGATGGAGATCATTTACCCGACGGATGGGAGGTATGGCTGGAGGATGATCACGGCAATTTCTCAAACGGATTTCGATATGCTGACAACGACTCTCTTCCCATGGGATGGGAGGAGTTCTTCAACGGATCCATGTGGAACAGACCGGAATGCAGGCCCTACGAGATGATCATGGATGATGATGATTTCATAATCACTGCGAATACTTTGGATATGTCCGATCTCGGAAGCAGGATCCTCGAACCGAAGGGATTCGAGAATGGTATCTACCGGACGGGTTGTCTGTATCCAAATAGAAAAGACACGGATATCAACGGACTTCTGGACGGTCGGGAGGATTTCGACTGGGACGGATTCGATAACCTGCAGGAATATGAGAACCACACCGATCCCTGGGATCCGGGATCATACCCCGGACATCCGGGTATGAAGATCCCGGGGCAGAACCGATCCTGTCCATCGAGATCAACTGATTCCGAAGCTTGTGAACTTGATCCGATAATTGAGAATGATGAATCGACATTTAATCCGATCGCGATCCCTTCCGAAAGGAAGGAGATCCCGATCCCCGTGGGCATCAGGATGAGGATATCATGGATCTGAAAGAACGGAAAAATCCCTTCATTAAGATGTCAAGATCGAGATCGATCATGTTAATGATTATCTTAGTGATCTTATTATCTGGAGTGTCGGGGATTATTTGGAATCTTTCAAATAATCCCACTGAGGATTTGGAGGAACAGATTTCATATGAAGATAGTGAAGAGCAACATGGTCCACAGATACGACATGATCATGATTTCTATATTGATGAAGATGGAACAATAATACCTTGGCCTGATAAACTTGAAGATTATGACGAAAGAGTATACTACAAAACTAACTGGACATCCCCCGATACGGATCAGGATGGGATGGAGGACGGATGGGAAGTATGGTATCATGTCTGGCATCCGGACTCATGGAGTTATCCCACCGATCCCCTTGTATTCGATGCTTTCAATAACTCCGATGGTGATGGATTCGATGAGAACGGGGACGGTGTGATCGATCTCGGAGAATCACTTTTCAATCTGAGGGAATACTGTGGAGGAGCCAAATGGAATATGACCACGAACTGTTTCGACGAATCCGATCCTATATTTGGTGGTCTAAATCCTTTTGACGATTGGAAGGAGATCGGAATGAAAGGCGGATTTCATCTCTATGATGATCCCGGAGATGGTCAAATGGGTGATGAGGAGAATCCAGATGAACAGAATGACACCTTCGACGATTACATGAGGTATAATCCCTTGCTTCCTCAAATATTTGGATTGGTTACCACCGATCCGTCATCAAATGATACGGACGGCGACGGATTCGATGACGGGTACGAATATTTTCACGGAATGGATCCTCTCAACAACGAAACGGAATCCTGTGCCGATGATCCATCGTGATCATTATCTATCACGGGATCAATGAAGTGTCAGAGGATCCGAGATGCCCGATCTTGCAGTCAGAACCGAAGGGAAAGGGGATAGGGAGATACTGTTCCTCATGGGATTCGGATGCGGTCTCAACCAGCCGGGGATGATCTGGGCAAAGGATCGGATCGTTAACTCGGGATTCAGAGCCACCTTCGTGGAGCTTCCCACCCATTTCGAGGACTTCCAGGCAGATGTGATAGATCCCTGTCTCGAGATCGAGAGGGGGATGGGTGATCATGTTCTGATCGGATTCTCCATGGGGGGATTGGCCGGATCGTTCCTTTTCGGATCGAGGAGAAGGATCTTCCTCTGTCCTTTCTGGGGGATCAGCGAAACGCTTCACAAGGGATGGACCGATTTCGCCCTTCGAAATCTCAGGGTCATCAGGTTCAGGATGCTTCCGAGAAGGTTCCACCATGGGGATATGGGAGAGTTCGCCGTGAAGGAGGATCTCGAGGGGCTCCCCGAGTTCCTGGACTTTCACTCCATATCGGAGATGAAGGAAAAACAGCTGAACCTGCCCCCTCCCAGGGATGGCGACATCGTATTCTGGTCGAAGGAGGACCTGCTGATCGGACACCGGGAGATCCTTGATCGGGGGGTGGAACAGAGGCTGTTCGACGGGGGGCACATGATCTACCTGGTCGGGGACCGGGAATCAATTTTCGGGGAGATTCTCGACCTGGCAGATGATGAATTCAAAACGCAAACGGATCGGTGAAATCCTTTATTAGCCACTTCTCCGATCGGACACCGCATGGGAAGATACCTGGATTTCGATGTGATGAAGATAGGATCCTCTGGCGATGACCTGCTTTTCGTGATGGGGTACGGAAACGATTTCGGCAATCCCGGGATCAAGTGGACGATTGAATGGCTGGAATCCATTCCCTTCAGAACCAGACTGGTCAGGATCCCCACCGGTTTCACGGATTTCAGATCCCAGGTGATCGATCCACTCCAGAAGATAGCAGACGATCTTTCGGATCTCATCCTGATCTCCCATAGCTTCGGGTCGCTAGCTGCCTCATATGTCAAGGGAGCGCGCAGAAATATCTACATCGGACCCTATTGGGGAGTACCCCCGCACAAGACCTCCCCGTTCCTGGATAGGATCGTGAGGTTCATGGGCAGATCCAGGATCAGCCTGATCCCCCGGGGATTCGAGTATCCCGATCTCGGCGACGCCGCAGTGGAACGGGATATCGCCACGGTCCCGAAGACCCTTTCCTTTGCCACGTTGAACCAGCTTCTGGATCACCTTGAGAACCTTCCCCCTCCGAGGAAGAGAGATATCGTTTACTACGATCCGGATGACAGGATCATCGATACGGATGCGGTGAGGAATCGGGGCATCGAGATCAGGGAATACACCGGGGGCCACTGTCCGTTCACGGTCAAGGATCGGGACAGGCTATTCAAGGACGTTCTGGATCTGATCTCTGAAAACTATTAAAACGCCGTTATCAGTATCCCACTGCGGGTAGAGAGCTTGAATCGGGGTGTAAGGTACGAAACAGGGCTCACGAAGGGAGCTCATTTTCGAATCAGATCTATTATTATGATCCTGGCTTTCTCAATTCTTTTCATACCGATGTTTTTCCTAGCGTTTTTTTTTGATATCTCCATCGGTACTCCATTTATTTTCACAATTATGATTGCTCTGTTTTATATTCTGACGATGATACTCTCCGTTTTGATATTCTTCACTGCCCCTTACATTCCGGCAAAGGGGCCTTACATGGATCATTCCGTGCTGTACGATGACAGAATTGAGGTTCATACCCTGCCTTCATTTCCTCCTCTTTACAGTGTTAACAGTATACCCCTCGCATCGATCCGGTCAATAGTCCCCTGGGAAAAACTTGATATCGACGAACAGAGAAGATTGGGCAGGGCTTCCTTAAAGGAATTCATACTCAGCAAAAGTGAGATACCGGGAATGCTTGTGCCCCAGTTCTCTCCTGGTGAAACATTCGTGAAGATCATCCTGAAGGATAATATGGCTTTCAGACGATATCATATACAATTTAGGCATAAGAGAATCAAAGAGGAGAAGGTCAGCGAAGTGATAATATCTATAAAACCGGATCAGAGAGCTGACTTTCTCAGAAAGATCACTTTTCCGATGAAGATCAGAATTCCCACCGTTCCTATAACAAAGGAATTAACGCAGCCTGAGCTAATCGCCCCGGTCCGGATGTATAGTTATCCGAAACTGGCCTATGAAAGCAATATCGGGCGGATAAAATATATCGTATCATATACTCTGACCGCTTTGGCCCTTCTGGAAATCGTCTTCGTATGCATTTTCGTTATTACGGCAATCATCGGATTCATTGCGTTTCCGGGAAGTTTCACAATTGCTGAGGCAGTTTTGCAGTTCATATTGGTCGTTGTGGGTGTTTCATTGGTATCAGCTATCTTTGGTTTTATCAAGGGTTCCTTGGACTATATATTCTGGAGGAACTGTCGTTACCGGATCTTTTTATCCGAAGAGGATCTGAAAATCAGCTACTACAGGGGGGCGAGCGGTTTGGGAGGCAGCAATTTAAATGAACAGGTAACATCGATCCCTCTGGGAAATATTCGTTACATAAGAACATCCAATGAGGATGAATCGGCTTCATCCCCCGCGATCTGGAATAGAATTCTGTTCATGGCCCTTCGAAAGTCCTGGCTGCCGTCGGGATGGATTCACCATCCGTTTGCCATGAAGGATGATCTGATCCATCTCAACCTCAATACAGGAATGGAAATTGATCCGTTCAGGATACATACCACTCTGATACCAAAGTGGTTCAAGCCCGAGAACGTGAATGACATCCAGATCGAGGTTCCCTCCTGGGAACAGGATAGGTTCATCAAGGCTGTAATGGACCGGCAGATGAGATTGAGAGGATTCTGATGATCACTCGCCCTTAATCACCCATTCGGCTATCTGATCGGATGATGTCAGTATCCTCTTCCTGGCAAGATAGACAACCATCATGGATGACACCAGTCCGCCGCTGAGGATCATCAGGAACACGATTATCTGGTATTCCGCGGCGACAAGAGGATTGGTGCCGGCAATTATCAAGCCCGCCATCGCACCCGGTATGAAGATCACCCCCAGGGTCTTCAGGTTGTCAACCGTCGGGATCAGCGCGGCCCTGATCGACATCCTCGTGATCTCCTGAAGAGCCTGCGTCGAATCCGCTCCCAGCGAGAGGTAGGTCTCAACCTTCACCCTGTTCACCCTTACCTCGCGTATCAGCCTCTCCAGGGCAACCGAACAGATCCTCATTGAATTCCCGAATGCCATCCCGGCGAGAGGTATTATAAACTCTGGCCTCTCGATGGGCATGGCCCTGGTGACTGCTAGAACAACGAGTACACCACCCGCTCCCAACAGGATCGAGGGAGTGGTGACGTCGAAGGCCCGGGGCATGTTGGAAGCCCTCTTCGCTGAGGTCCTGCCCCCGAGAACGGCCATGATCCCAAGCAACAACCAGATCGGGATGTACCAGAGATCGTAGTTGAACAGGAATGTGAGAACCAGGGCAACGGCGAACAGTTGAATCCCGCCCTTGATCAGGGCAAGCGTGAAATCCTTCCCGATGCCGATCTTCTTGATCACCGACAGGATTATTATCGCGATCAGAAGGATCATGACAAGCCCCAGGATCACGAGTCCTTCCTGCCAGGTATACGGTATTCCGCTCAATACGCTCCCTCCCATCTGAATTTCGATGATTCGGAAACCTGCATCACGCGTCCGTCCTTGAGGTTGGCGATCCGATCGCTCACCCTTCTCGCCTGCTCCACGTCATGGGTGACCCACAGGACGGTCAGATCACGTTCCCGGGAGAAATTGACGATCGCCCTCTCCACCCTGCTTACCATCTTTGGATCCACTCCCGCCGTGGGTTCGTCAAGGAGAAGGATCTTTGGTTCTATTGCGAGAGCCCTGGCAAGGGACACCCTCTTCTTCTCCCCTCCGGAAAGCTTGGAGGCTTCCCTGTCCAGAAAATCGACGGACAGACCGGAATCCTCCAGTGATCTCTCTATGAGGCTGCGATCCTCCGATCCCTTCAGTTTCTGTCCATAAGAAACGTTGTCAAGAACGGTTCCGGGAAGCATCACGCTCTCCTGGAATACGAGGGCCACCTCCCTTCTCAGATCCCTGGGGATCATATCCCTAACATCTTCACCGTTGTACATGATCTCGCCGGAGTCCGCCTCCGTCATCCTGTTGAGGCATCGAAGGAGGGTGGATTTCCCCGAACCGGACGGACCGACAAGGGCCATTATCTCTCCCTTCCTCACATCGAGATCAATACCCCACAGTACGGTTCTCTTTCCGAGCTTCTTCCTCACCCCCCTCATCTTCAGAATCTTCATCCGATCACCTCCCGGGACAGCTCGGATATGAATTTTTTCAGACGTTTCAGGACCACGATCCCCTCGTCCGTGGCACGGTATACCTTTCTTATCTTTCCCCCGACATTGATCCTCCTAGATCCCAGAACCCCGTCCCTTTCCATCTCGTGGAGGATCGGATAGAGGGTCCCCGGACTGATCTCGTAACCGTGCTCCCTCAGCTCGTCCATCATCCAGGCACCGTAGATTCCGTCCTCCGAAACCGCATGATGAAGAATATGGGCGCGAATAAATCCCATAAGCACCTTTCTCTCGTACATATTATCGAATTACGATATCGTGTTTCGATATTAATAGATGACCGCTGAAATGAAAGGTGATCATCGAAAGGAAAATGATTAGTTTAAGATCATCATAACGCTCATTGTCGAATGAGGCGTCTTTATGCTGGATCTTCAGGAAATCAGGGAATACTGCCTGTCAAAGAAAGGTACCTCGGAGGATTTTCCCTTCGATCTGGAAACCCTTACCATCAGGGTCGGGAATAGGATGTTCCTCCTCACCAACATCAGATCCGAGGAGCTCAGAATCAATCACAAATGCGATCCCCTCCTCGCCATCGACCTCAGGGACGAATTTCCCGCGGTGACCCCCGGATACCACATGAACACGGTCCTCTGGAATACGGTCATGATCGACGGGTCGATCCCCGACGAGAGGATCCTTCGGATGATAGATCATTCGTATGATCTCGTATTCAATAAGCTGAAGAGGTCGGAGAGAGAGAGATTATCTTCCCTGTGATTTAACCGTTACATCTCAACCAAACTGGTGCCTTGCACGTTTATTGGTAATTTGAAAAGGATCACAAATGGATTGGGGGGGTTTCTTTTGTAAGTTGCGCTTAAACTTGTTTTAAGTGCAAGACCTCATACTGGGAAAAGTGTTTAAACTCAACTGCAGTTGTAAAGTGGGGATCGTAATGAAGACTTATCTGCAGATCTTCTTCAACAGCGAGGGATCGAGGCCTTCGGACATACTGGACACCCTCATGAATATGGGTTTCAAACCGATCAAGGGATCCCATGATTTCGTATATGAATGGGATAAGAACACCGAAGTTCGGGACATCATCTGGTTCGGCGACAAGATCCACGAGGCATTGAGGGGACATCACGTTTACTACACGATGGATACGGAATGATCCGAGCTGTTTAATATTCCCTTCTGGATACTTCTTCAAGCTCGTGAATTGAGGAGGATCATTCCTCGAAATATGATTTCTTTCCCCGTTTCTTTAACAATATATATCCCTCAACCGCTATCAGCACAAGCAGGATCAGGGAAACCATAATGGGGATAATCGGATTGATCTTGAACTCGTTCGTATCTTGTTGTTCGACCTCGTACAGCGTAATCGTGTCCAATACCAGATGCTCTCCCGGGCCAACCTCGACAGATGTGGTATTTTCGACGAAGGCGGGATGTGAAAAACGGATATTGTGGGCTCCCGATGTAGTATTGATCAGGTAATAACCGTACCGATCCGTGAAACAGTAGAGATCTCGATCGAGAATGACCGCAATACCCTCCAGGGCCAACCCTTTCTCATCCACCACTTTTCCGTGGATCCATGCCCAGTCCACGGTCTCAACGTATAAGATGCGCTTCTTGATGTCGTTGCCTGCGAGGTCCTTCCCGCGAAGGATGCGGATCTCGTACGCGAAATTGTAAAGGAAACCGTCCTTGATCCTGGTCCTTGCAACTTTCCCGGACCATTCGATGTCGAGCAACGATCCGAATATGTTTATCTCAACCGTGTCTGTCCTCATCTCCTCGGAGAATTCGATATAGATCGGATCCCCCGGTCCGATCCCGGACGTGGGCCAGATATTGAGCACCCCTGGTTTTTCAACGTCGATAACGATGTATCTCTCACCGTAGGCATGATTCCGGGCCCTATCATAAACCCATATCTCTATCCTGTGGGTCCCCGGTGTGAGGTCAGGGATCATCAGTTCTTCCCTGAAAGCCGTGTGCCAGGATCGACCGCCGTCTATTCTGTATTTCAGCTCATCTACCCCTGATATCAGATCGCCCCCTTCCAGATGGAAGGTTACATTCCCGTCATTGAACCTGCTGCCATCGTCCGGTGATATTATCTCGAACCACGGATCCGTCAGATCGACCACGAACGTAGCCTCGGCAGAAATGGAATTGCCCGCTCCATCCTCGGCTCTCATATATATCGTGTGGGAGCCTTCATTGAGATTCTCCAATCCGTACTCCCGGACGTCGGATACGTCGACCCATTCGCTCTCATTGACGGATAACAGACAGATTACTTCGGAATCGGTGAAGTCGTAAACGTCCCATTGAATCGTGATGGAGGTTGTGTTGATGAACATCCCGTCGTACGGATTCTTTATGAATAATTCGGGTGGGGTCAGATCGATCGTGAACTCTGATCTGATCGATGCGGGGTTGTTCAACCCGTCCCAGGCTGTTATAAATATGTAGTGATCTCCGGGATCGAGATCCTCGGCATCATACACCCTGGCATTCTCGCCCATGGCAACAACGTCGTAGTCAAGCCTCATTTCATAATAGATCACGTCGTTCAGTTCATCAACGGCTGTCCATTTGATCCTGATATCCCTGGAACTTATGTACGAGTTGTCCTTCGGACTTATAAGAGTGATGTTGGGACCCGTTGCATCGACCGTGAAAGATACGGAATCCTCGGCATAATTATCATGCCAATCCACGGCCCTGACCACCACTGTGTGGGGACCGTCCTCGACATCGTAAAAGAAAACCTCACGTTTGGAAATATCAAGGGAGTGAAATTCCCCGTAATCTATCATGTAAAGGATCTCCTTCATCGGGCTCAATCTCTCTTCAACGTTCCATTCTATCTTCACCGTCCTGAGCTTCAACATCGAATCTTCCTGGGGCGAGATTATCTCTATTATCGGGGATTCGTTATCAAGAATTCCCATTGTCCTATTCGACGCCGTTCCGTTTATGGAGCTGTTGCCGTTCACATACTTGACAACTGCCCGGACATGATACCAGTACGGATCGGATTCTTGTTGGGATCTGTCCACATATGACAGATTTTCAGCCGGAACGCTGTCGATGATCTTCCTGTCCAGGAAGGACTCTCGTATTATCTGGTATCCCGTGATCTCGAAGACATCCATGACTTCCGGGGCGGTCCACGTTAGAGTGATGTTATTTTTTCCATCATAGACATTCAGCTCGGGAGGGGGGACGTGTGGAGAATACATCAATGGAAATCTGTCCTCGTTCTGTGAAACAGATGATAACTCATATGGTGAATCCCCGATCCAGTCGAGATCGGAGTCGATCCCATGATAGGATGAATAATAATTGCCGTAACCTCTGTAATCCCAGTTGGTGGAATAGGATACGAGGATCAGATTTTTCGTTCTCGGACCTGAAATGAATGAATTGTTCCATATGAGATTGGAACAGGCATAACCGGCATCAAAGCTCAGTTTATTGTCAACGAACAGGTTCCCCTGAATTACGATATCCTTTACTCGATAATTCTGGACGATGCCCATATCGTTCCCGATGAAAGTATTGTTGAGAAATCGATAATGCGTGGTATCGGCCCTTTCAATATAAACACCCCTTCCGGTGTTGTTAACGAAACTGCATTTCTCAACGTAACATACAAAATCGTTGTGGAAGAATATTGCGTCATTATTTCCGAAGAAAATCGAATCCCTGATATACACATGATCGCAAAACTGGACGTTTACGGCAGTTTGTGTTTCATTCACCATCGAACAGTTGCCAAAACTGATATATGAACATCCCAACAGTATGACAGCGCATCCGGATCGGATACTCTGATAATCGTGTATGTTAACATTGACAACTTTGATGAAGATGATCAGACTCCGATCGATAACCCTGATCTTGGCATTCATCATGTTCACGTTGTATCTGTAGAATATCGGAAGCCCGTTTATGGTGTTGTTCTCGTCCATAGCGGGAATTCCCAATTCTGAGAGATCGGATAGGAAGGAATAGTCCATGGTAATCGTACAATCTGTAAGATTGTTGCCAAGTATAGAAAAATCACCCGAATGATCGATCGTCAATCCATCCTGGCAACCGTAGATCGTATTGAAAGAAAACTCGCAATCGGGCGACCAGACAATTCTGGTCCCGTTGACAGCACCGTGGATAATCGATCCCCTGATGCTTATTTTCCCGGAATTGTCCACCAGAATGCCATCTTGATATCCAGATATATCGGAGCTGTCGATCCAGATATTCCGAGATCTGTGGATGAGAACTCCGCCCAGGACCGTGACACCGGAGAGAATCCATCCATCGGCATTTTCGAAGATCAATTGGCCGATCCTTTCCGGGATGGTTGTGTTCTCGGGCGTAGACGTTTCATTGACGTAAACTATTGGACCTCCGTCAACCGTATTGTTCTGGGGAATATCCAGATCCAGCGGCGGGACTATCAATCTGTAGGATAGGGGGCAGCCTGTCAGTTTGTTATTGTATAGGGATATTTTGTTTTCGTAGTTTCTATAATAAAGTTCAAAATATATTCCGTAATTGTTGCACCCGGATATTGTGTTATTTATAATATAGAAGCTGGTATTTTTATCGTCAGTTATATTCACATGATTGTAATGATATATTCCGTAACCTCCTCCAATGAACACATTATCAGAGATGTGATAAATATCTTTGGATGTATAAGAACTTCCGGAGTGAAATAAAAGTCCATATTTTATATTCCTTGAAAACATATTTCTTTTGATAATTGAATCGCCCCACGAACCGACCCCGTATAGGTTGTCACAAATCCTGTTGCCGATTATTTCGAACGGATCATCGGAGTCGCAATGACCGATCCCCATCGTATTATTGTGTATATGATTCCCGGTGATCTCCACATCCACATTATCTATGCCGACTCCAGCTCTACCAATGACCTTGAGCCGATCTGCGGCTTTAATGACATCGGCAGTGACCTTAGTTCCGCTGCGGATGACCAGAGCATTATAATCCTTTATCTT
>JBLIRG010000013.1:0-15866 GCA_049472195.1 Thermoplasmatota archaeon | reverse complement strand
GCGAGTCCCAGCATGCACGACCTTTCCTACATCTGGAATATCGTAAATGGAGTTACCTACCCCTTCCTGAGCTGGCAGCCATAGATAGGTATTATCTGCATTGCCTCCCTATTGTCCTTCCTCAAGTATGGCTTGTCCTTCGTCGACATAAATTCCTGTCCAACAATCTTGGATTGTGATATTCTTGATGGTTATATTATTCGAATCCAGAATGAAAATTCCATACGAGTTATTGAACAGAACGCAGTCCCTGATCAGAATGTGAAGCGTCGTATCCCTTATAAAGATGCATTCATAAATTGATTGACCATCGATGGAGAGATTCTCGACGACGTATGGATTGGCATCTGTACCGTTGCCGCTCCATCCCTCTGCCGATGCGGTATTGTTAAGATTGGTATTGCCCCATAAGAAAATTGGATCATGTGATTCTGGTCCGGAAGTAAAAGGGATCGAAGAGATCGTTTCGACCTCTTCGGGATCTTCGTGATCCGTACCTGCTGTTATATTCGAAAAGGAGGATAGAATCATTATTAAAAGCAGGTTGACTGCAATTAAAGATCTCATCCCTTTGTCTCCTGTATTGAAAATATTTTCGTTTTCATTAATTAACTTGTTGGATCAATGTTAAAACGGACCCATTCCACTGAAATATGAAGAACAACGGAATGATTGAATTCAAGATCGCAGAAAATGGTATAATCCCCTTCAATCCATTACAATAGCGATCACTGTGGGGCGCAGGAAGATCAGCTGTATTTTCAATCCCAAGGCAGGGGAGGGAAGGTTCGGGATCAGCGAATCCGATCTGGAGGATCGTATCCGTAGAATCGCGAGATCCGCGGGATCCGAAATCGATCTCTCCGTCCACGCAAGCACGAGCGGAGAGGATATAACAAGATTATCGAAGGAAGCCGTTGCCGACGGCGTGGATATCATTGCCGGAGGCGGGGGGGACGGAACCATCAACGAGATCGCAAACGTCATCGCCGAAACCGAGGTCGCCCTGGGGATCCTCCCCATAGGATCGGGTAACGATTCCCTGACATCCATCAAAGGAGACACCTCTCTTGAGGAGGCGATACTTGACGTGATCTCCAACGATCCCGTCCCAATGGATGTCGGAACTGTGAACGGCAGTTATTTCGTCAATGTTGTAGGAATAGGACTGGACGCCGAGGTCAATTTCGAGACGCAGAGGAGGAAGAAGCTGGTCAGGACCATTGGTCCGACGCTGTCTTATCTAATATCCGCCGTGGATGTGATCCTCAAGTTCAATCCTAAGAGGATAGCCGTCTCCATCGATGGCGGAGAAGAAGCGGAATTCGAGGCCACAATGGCAACCATCGGCAACGGAGACACCTGCGGAGCAGGATTCAGACTTACCCCGAAGGCAGTGATGAACGACGGGAAGCTCGATCTCAGTCTGATCGAAAAGGCCGGCAGGTTGAGGGCTCTGACCAGCATATCGACCTTGTACAAGGGTAAGCATCTAGGTAGAGAGGAGGTCCACTACCACCAGTTCGAAAACCTCAGGATCAGAAGTCTTTCGGGTGAAATCCTGACGCAGGTGGACGGGGAGGTCAGGAGGTACAATGAATTCCATATCAGGGTCGTGAAGAACGGGATCAGCATACTTCACAATTTCAAGTGAAACACCAAGTCCAAAAATATAATATACAGCCTCTTCATTCACCAGACCGACCGGTCGGTCGGTCAAGGGTTGACAATCATGACCGATGAGCAGGAAACGAGAAAACGGATCCTTGAAACAGCATTCGAACTCTTCATGTCAAAAGGTTTCTTAAACACCTCCATGGGAGACATCATCGGGGAAACCGGGATCTCAAAAGGAGGGCTGTATCATCACTTCGATTCCAAATACGACCTGGCCAGAAACTGTCTCTTCCACTGGGCCGAGAAGGAGATGGGATATCTTCTCATTCCCGGCGTTAATGATGGGAAAACACCGGAGCAGAGGATCTCGGATTTCATCGACGTCGGATTGGAGGTAATGGTGGGGAACCGGCAGATAGGCAGGTTCTTCTTCGAACTGTATCAGGCCGCAATAGAAGAAGAGAGGGATCTTCAGATCTGGGAGGATTTCCTCGAGGGTTATGTCGGATACGTCGAGGAGATCTACTCCCGCATGGGGGCTAAGGATCCGAAAATGCTCTCGTACGTGCTCATGTCATCCCTCGACGGAATGGCTCTTTATTACGTCATACTGTCGAGAAACAAAACGGAATTCGATGTGGAGGCCCTGAGGAAACAGTACCGAAAAACATTCATTGAAAACGTAAAATGAAGGGATACAAATGGAAACGGCGGAAACGATAATCGACGCTAAGGGATTGAAGAGAAACTTCGTTTTGGGAGAGGTTGAGGTCAAGGCCCTCCAGGGGATCGATCTCAGGGTGAGGAAGGGCGAGTTCCTCGTGATTCTTGGGCCCAGCGGATCGGGAAAAACAACCCTCCTGAACTGCCTCGGAGGAATAGACTCCCCAACGGAGGGAAGTATAATCATCGACGGTAAGGACATCAGCAGATTCAGCGAGAGGAAGCTCTCGGAGTACAGGAGGGAAACCGTGGGATGGATATTCCAGTTCTTCAACCTGATCCCCTCCCTGACAGCAGCCGAGAACGTGGCATTATCCCTGGACATGGCCCATGACAGAAAGGATATGATGAAGAGGAGCAGGGAAGCCCTCAGCCTCGTTGGAATACCGGACAAGGCCGACATGTTCCCTTCCCAGCTGAGCGGCGGCGAGCAGCAGAGGGTCGCGATAGCAAGGGCCCTTGTGAAAAAACCAAGGATCGTCCTGGCCGACGAGCCCACTGGAAACCTGGACTGGGTCACCGGTAACATGATCGCCGAGCTCATGAAGGACCTGAACAGAAAGGAGGGGATCACCTTCATCGTGGTGTCGCACGACATATCCATAACAGATGTGGCCGACCGCGTCCTGAACCTGATGGACGGCAGAATATCAAGCAAACCTTTCCAGAGGCCCGTATCCAAGAAGGTGATGGGAGAATGCTGATCCTGATCAAGAAGGCATTCCGGGACCTTTCGAGAAGCAGATTGAGATCCATCTCGATCATTCTTGCCATCGCCCTGTCCGTTGGTCTCGGCATCGGGCTTGTCAACGCAACGAAGGATGCGTTCGAATCCTTCGACAGGAGGATGGAGGTCACAAACTACGAGGATATCGACATCCACATTGAACTCGATGATATCGATCTTCGATCCATCGAATCCATCGAGGGTGTCGAGACAGCGGTTGGGAGGCTGATGTTCAGGGTACAGGTTCGGATCGGCGAAGACAGGTACAAGGCCCACTGGATATCCGCTCCTTACCAGGAAACAAAACCGTACTCCCCGATCAACGGCTACCAGATAACAAAGGGAGATTACATGGGATCAAAGAACTCGGCCCAGTGTCTGATCGGAAACCTTTTCGCGGATTCAAACAGCCTATCGCCCGGAGACGCTCTTCAGATCTTCTACGAAAACAGGACCATCGATCTTTCGGTATCCGGTGTGGCCGCATCCCCGGAGTACATTTATGTTGTCGGAGATGCCGGATGGCCCGAACCATCGCTGCTTCTTCCCCTCTTCACGACATACGAGTTCACCGCATCAGCGTTGAATATTTCGGACGGGCATTACAACGAGATACTCGTCCGGGTAACCGACGGATATGATCCTGCTGAGGTGAAGGAGAAGATCGAATCGTATCTTTCTGAGAGCGGGCATCGGATCACCAGGTCCCAGCTTGGGACCGAGGAGGTCGATTACCTGTTCTCCCGGACGGATGCCAACGCAATGGGGCAGATGGGGTGGGTCTTCGGGATAATCATCCTGCTGGTCACTGCAGTGGTGATATACAATTCCCTGTCGAAATTGATCTCGTCACAGCGGGCGTACATAGGCGTGATGGGGGCTCTCGGAGGCAGGGGGAGGGAGATTGTGGCCCATTACTGCCTGTTCGGCTTCTTCCTGGGATCGGTGGGATCCATTATGGGGATCCCCCTGGGTATAGGCATGTCGTATCTCACCGTTTACGGATATGCCGATATAATCGGACTGATAGACCCGGTGTACACCATTTTCTGGATTTATCCGGCCGCCTTCAGCATCATCGGCATAACGATATCCACCCTGGCAGCGCTGTTCGGATCGATGAAAGCCGTCAGAATAGGTCCGAGAGAAGCCCTTACCTCGCAGTATCAGGCTCAGGATTACCGCAAGAAACCCGTCATAGAGAGGATTTTCGATCTGGTTGCCAGGAAGAGGCCCGTTTTCTCACGGATACCCCTGAGGAACCTTGCCAGACACAAGATAAGAACCGGAATAACGATGCTTTCGCTTGCTCTGTCCCTCCTTCTCGTGTTCTCCTGCCTATCCCTTGCACTGGGATTCACCCAGCCTCTTAGAAAGAACTACGACGAATACGAGACATGGGACCTGAAGGCGATGATAACGGGGAATGTCAGCTCCGGTGAGGCCTTATCCATCATCCAGGGCGATGAACTGGCGGGTCTTGACATCGAGATCTCCTACGATCATTTCACCCCGATCCTGATAGACAGCGGGTTGGAATACGCCCGGTTCCAGGCATTCCAGACGGACAGCGATCTTCGAAATTTCCACGTGATCGACGGAAAGAAGGACTTCGATGAGGGAATTCTCATCGGATCGATCCTTGCGAAGAACCTCGACCTGAAGGTTGGATCCCCCGTGACCTTCGTCATCGGAAACATCACATCATCAACGAAGATAACGGGCATTACCGGGGAACTGATGGATGATTCGTTCCTGATGACCCTGGAGCAGGCTGAGAGACTCCTGTACACGGGAGGATTGATCAACTCTCTTATCATAGACCTGAACGGCATGGATAAGGAGGAGGCCGAATCACTCATCAGGGATAACTTCCCTATCGCTGAGTTCGCATACACCGAGGATGTGATCAACGGGATGGAGGGTATGATGGAAGGCTTGATCGGCATGTTCACCATATTCATCATATTCGGGATAGTCGCGGAGGTCCTCTTCATATCGACGACCATTATCCTCAACATACTGGATAGGGAGATGGAGTTCATTTCACTGAGGGCCATCGGGGCGAATCCGCTCAAGATCCGAAGGCTGATAGCGACGGAGACCCTGATACTCCTGTCCGGAAGTCTGATCATCGGCCTCCCACTGGGGATCTTCACGACGAGATGGGCCATGTCCTACATCGCGGGGGATATGATGTACTATGTCCTGGAGGTTCCGATATCGGTATTCATAATTACCGCTCTACTGGCGGGGATCTCGGCGATGGGATCGTCATTCATAAGCGCCAGGCATATAACCGGGGTGAAGCTCCATGACGCGATAAGAAACAGAAACGTGACCTGATGCCCTGGAGGAATTCCAAAGAGAGATCAGTCCCCGCCCATCTCGGCGGCCCATTCCCCGAGTTTCTGAACGATCTCCAGGGCATCTACGGGTTCGGATCCCACGGCGCAGATACCGTGGCTCTCCCATATCATGATATCGAACTTCTCCGCTCTTTTTGCCGCGGTTCTGGCGAGATCACGGGACCCGGGAGGAAGTGAGTGAACCCATCCCACCCAGGAGGGAAGGCTCATCCTGATCTCCTTTCCGAACCTCTCTTCCAGCTTGATCACCCTGTCCATGTGGCAGTGGATTATCGAAAGAGGCGTTTTGCCCCTGGTCCGGGCAATGGAAAGATGGGTGAGCACCTCGCTTGTGGGGGGCTGGGCCCCCCAGATCAATCCCAGCTTCGACCCGCCATCCAATATCCTGTAAAGACCTATTCCATTTTCGGGATCATCCCTCACCTTCTCGATCTCGGTGCCTGCTGGCGTAAGCCAGATGAAATAACCGGCCAATTCCGGGAAATCCCCGTCGATCTTGAACTCATTGATGATCTCGGGCTCTTTCCTTACACGATACTTCTTTATCAACGAGAAGTTGCCGGTCGTATCCTTGGCCCATCCGCAGCTTTTCAGCTCCTTTGCCACTTTTTTCAGAGACCTCAAGTCCTTGGATTGAGCCGTATCCAGACCGGGGAACAAAATAACTCACCTCTTCCCACCTGGGATAATCCCCAAATTGAACGGGTTTGAATGGTTATTCGAGGTAAATAAAACTATTGCGGATTCAGGCCTCTGCCTTCTCCTTGCTCCTGTAGAGAAGGGTCCCGGTCAGACCTCCCAGGATCATCACGGATGTGATGGAGTAAAGACCAAGATCGAAGAACCTCCCCTCCCTGATTATCATCATTGCGGTCCACACGACCAGAAGCACAACGCCCAATACCATGAGCAGGAAGAACATGCCCTTGATGACGCTGTTCGGCAGCTTGACTTCCTTTTCCTCGACCATATCGATCGGTCGGCCATGACGCTTCTTATAGTTAACATTATCGGATATTCGCCCTGCACGGGGAATTACGGGTCATCCTCCCACACCTCTCCCATTTCCGAGAGATCAACGCCCAGATCCTCTCCTTTCTCGTAGCCCTTCTCCCTTTTCATATACAGAAACACCGCGAATCCTGCGATGACAACAAGCAGGATCGCCGCAAGAAAAATACCGAGATATACCGGCAGCAGATCGTCATCATCTTCCTGTTGATCATCCTCGATGGTGGAGTTATCCTCCGGATCCTCCGTATCGTTATCATCGGGGGGATCATCGTCCGGGGGATCATCGTCCGGGATCTCTATCGGAGCCGTTACCCTGATCTTCAGCGTCGTTTCCCCGCTTAGATGGGCATCCTTGACGGTCAGCCGGACGGTGTAATTCCCGGCTTTCTGATATGTATGGAATACATCCAATCCCCCGATCTGCGTGTGGTTGTCGCCGAAATCCCAGACATACCTGAGAGTGTCTCCATCCTCATCGGAAGCGGGTCGGGTTTTCAGGTGTACGGTAAGGTTCTCATCACCTCCGGCCTCAAGACTGATGGCAGATGGAACGGGAGGGTCGTTGACATTGATCACCGTGATATTTATCTGAACAGTATCCCTCAGCCTCCCGTCGTCTCCGTCCTTCACGGTGAAGTTCATGATATGAAGGCCTACGTCCTCCTGGATAGGGGAATACAGCAGAGAACTGGAGGAGTAATCGAGCTCCATTCTGATCGGCTCATCGTCCAGTTCGATATCGGACATGGGCCCGTCGATGTCCGTGTAATTGATTTTTATCCTGTGCAGGGCATCCTCCGCAACCTTCAGATCCACGTAGGGGGGAGGTATCCCGTTTACGTCATTGATCACGGGGGGATCGTTTACCGGAATAACGGACACCTTCAACGTGGTCCAGACCCCTTCGATCCCGTCGGTCACGGAAACGACCACGTCCTCGTCCTCGATCCCGTCCGGATAATTGAAAGTAACCAGCAGTTTGTTTACCGAGGCATATTCGGAACTTGTGGTTACGGTGAGGACGTCCCCGTCCTGATCGTGGACCTTGTCGGATAGATCGAGGATGAAATCCTCATCCTCTATCGGATTTATCATGCTCAGGGGATCGATCGTAGGTGGATCGTTCTCCGCTTCCACGGTGACGACGATTTCCTGATGAACGACGTTGTTTCCGTCCGAAACCGTGAGATTGATCAGATCGTATGTCACCCCCTGCGGGTAATTCAGTATCAGGTCCCCGAACTCGATCTCCGCATATGTGCTGTTCTCGGTAATGTCAAGTTCGGAAAACGGCGTATCGGCATCAGTTATGAAATCGGACAGATCAACGGTCTTCCGATGGTCCTCGAGGGCTCTTATCGTTGACAGGGATATGATCGGTCTAGCGTAGCCGATAGTGGAGAAAGAAAACGAGAAAGAATCCGAGAGACCGTCATTCATCCCGTTGCCGTTTCCGTCCAGCGGATTCTCGCTCGGATCTGTGATCCCGGGATACAGGGTGACCATGTATTTTTTATCCTTTTCGAGCAGGGAGGTCGGTTTGATGACAAGGGATCTCAGTGCCGAGCTGTACCCCAAAGTCGTGTTCAAGACTGGTCCGCCCTCCTCTTTCATTTTTACCGTGGATTTCGACAGGGAAGAGGGAAGAACATCCTCGTTGAATACTACGGTCACGTTAATATCAAGCGGAATATCAACTGATCCGTCCCCGGGGTAACAGCTCTCGATCCGGGGAAGTTCGAAATCCGTCTTCTGCTCGATCATCCGGAGGTACCCGTCATCCGATGCGAATACCACCATGTCATCTATTACCGCCGGGGAGCTTGAGATCCCGTAGGTCCCGTTCGGATATTCCCTTGACCACTTTAGAGAACCGTCAGTGATGTTCCTGCAGTGGAACGCATTGCCGGTAGTCCCGACGTATACAAAATCCTCGGTGACAACGGGTGAAGAGCAAATACCGTACAATCCTGTCGGGGTGCAGGATACCTTCCAGTATTGTGTCGTAGATCCTCCGCTTCCGATGGCGTCAAGCGAGTAGAGGTAGCTGTTCCGCGCGGTATCCCCTATGAATACCTTCCCGTACGCGACCGCAGGCGACGAGTCAATACCGGACGATGTTGCGGTCAGGGTATGTGTCCAGTATAATGTTGTCGAGCTTCCCGATCCGATTGCATCAACGCAGTAGACCTTTGAATCCGTGCATCCGAAGTAAACACGGCCGTACTCGACGGAAGGAGTTGCGCATATGACATTGGCGGCTTCGTATTTCCAGAACAGATCTCCGTTTATGCCGTTGAAGCAGTAGAGGTAATCATTGCCAAGCTTGTAAGAGTTGCCTGCGCCGGTGTATACCCTTCCGTTCCAGTATGCAGGCGAGCTCTCGATATCGAGCGATCCGTCAAGGGAAGAGGACCAGGCCTCGGTTCCGTTGGCGATCCAAACGGCGATCATCCCGTTCCCGGATGTTTCTATGTTGTAGAATATCCTCTTTCCGTCGGTGGTCGGTGAACTTGTACAGCCGTCCACCGTATCGGAAGGAGTGAAGGTCCAGTACCTCGTTGTCGTTCCGACACCGGTCGCATTCGCATCAAGACAGAGGAGTTTTCCGCTGTCCCCCGCCACGTAGATCCTGCCGCCGGATACCAGCGGTGTATTCCAGTGTATGTCGCCTGTATAGAACGACCAGACTATGTTTCCGTCCATATCGAAGCAGTATGCATTTCTGGTCGATAGGAAATAAACCTGATCGTACTTGATAACGGGTGAGCAGTATCCTCCGTTGTTGATGGTCCATTTTGGTTTGGGATCGGTAGGACCGGCTGCGGAAACGTTACCGGTATTCTGGGGATCCCCGCGGAACATAGGAAATTCGGATGATGAGGGAGGAAGCATAAGAGGCCCCGTCATGGTTTGGGCTGGGAGATCCACAGATGAAGTATCAAATGATATCATGTTGACAGGCAACAGAAATGCAAATACGGCCATCGCCAATATGATTCTGTTCTTCAATGGTATCACCGCTGAAACATGACTCCAGCATTCCGAACAGCTGTCTATTTTTCGGATCCCGGATCAGAAGGATAAGGTTGACTGGAGAAGATAAAGATTTTCATAAGCGGTTTCTGGCAAACCGCAAGGATAAAATAAGATATTGATAATCATCCGCTCCCAACGTCACAGCCCCGTAGTGTAGCGGTCTAGCATGGGAGACTCTGGATCTCCCGTCACCAGTTCGAATCTGGTCGGGGCTACCATTTTTTTAACATATTTGAACTGTTGGTAGCCCCGAGGTCAATATCCAATCATTTTCTCCAGATTCGAACGAGGTAAAAACACAAAGTGATCGGTTTAAAAACAGTTTTTACCGGAGTTGGGCGCTTTCATTTCCAAATCAGTAACGCGCGCCCAATTGAAATCGTCGGGGCTACCATTATTTTCATATACTATTTGTATAGGTAATACTCCGGCCGGATTCGAACTGGGACCACGATTGAGTTTAAAACCATCCATCGAATAAAATTGACCAATTTGCGGAACATCATTCAGAGATCAATTTTTCCGCACGGATTAACTGCATCGGATAAAGATCCGACGGAACATTCTCCCTTCCGATGGCATTGAGAACCATGTACCTGGCACACCCTTCTCCGGCTCTCCTGCAGTAACCGTTCTTCATCTGTTCGGCTTTCTCCGGTATGTAATCCATTCTATCGTTGAAGAATGGACAGGTCGATAGATAATCGCAATCGGTCATCGGCAATACTCTCCCATTTTTTCTATCCAGTAAAGGGGAACGTTGTTTGGCATCAAACATGATAAAGGTTGTTAAATGAATATCAAAATTCAAAATTATTTCACCAAGATATCTCATCCGGAAAGCCAGGTAATTACATCGTACCGAATCCATTGATGATTATATTTAGTACCTTTCCAATCAAGGCGTCCCAGAGAAGGTGCCCGAAATGGGAAACAACGAAAGAACCGGCCGTGACTTCATCCGCGAGATCATAGATGAGCATAATATTAGCGGAAGGTTTCAGGGCAGGGTTCACACGAGGTTTCCACCCGAACCGAACGGTTACCTACATATCGGACATGCGAAATCCATTTGCCTCAACTTCGGCATAGCCGAGGAATACAACGGAAAATGCAACCTCAGGTTCGATGATACCAATCCCACCAAGGAAGAGGAGGAATATGTCCGATCGATAATCGATGATGTGAGATGGCTGGGATTCCAATGGGAAGGCGATCCCCTCTTCAGTTCGGACTATTTCGAGCAGATGTACGATTATGCGGTCCAGCTGGTTGAAAAGGGGAAGGCCTATGTCGACGATCTCACGTCCGAAGAGATCTCCGAATATAGAGGAACTCTGACAAAACCCGGAAAGGAAAGCCCATTCAGGAATCGGAGCGCGAAGGAGAATCTCGAACTTCTGGAAAGGATGAGGGGCGGTGAATTCGGTGACGGGGAGAAGGTTCTCCGGGCGAAGATCGACATGTTTCACCCGAACATGAACATGAGGGACCCGGTGATGTATCGGATCATCCACTCACCACACCATAATACAGGCGACACCTGGTGCATATATCCCATGTACGATTGGGCCCATGGTCTGGAGGATTCCATAGAGAGGATCACTCATTCCATCTGCACTCTCGAGTTCGAGAACCACAGGCCCCTTTACGACTGGTTTCTGGACGAGCTCAATGTCTATCACCCTCAGCAAATAGAATTCGCGAGGCTGTATCTCACCTATACGGTGATGAGCAAGAGAAAGCTTCTTCAGCTCGTGGAGGATGATCTTGTCAACGGATGGGATGACCCCAGGATGCCGACGATCAGCGGTATGAGGAGAAGGGGCTACACACCCGAAGCCATCAGGGATTTCTGCGGGCGGATTGGTGTTGCCAAGATCAACTCGACGATCGCTTTCGAACTGCTTGAACACTGCGTCAGGGAGGACCTGAACAGGAAGACCTCAAGGTTCATGGGGATTCTCGATCCCTTGAAGGTAACCATCGAGAACCTTCCGGGGGATCACGAGGATTTCATGGATGTGATCAACAATCCGGAGGATCCGGCAGCGGGAAGGAGGGAGGTGCCCTTCAGCAGAGAACTCTTCATCGAGAGGGCTGACTTCTTGGAGGATCCCCCTAAAAAGTTCTTCAGATTATCTCCGGGACGTGAGGTCAGGCTGAGGAACGCGTATCTCGTTACCTGCACTGATGTGATCAAGGACGGTGGTGAGGTGGTGGAACTCTTATGCAGGGTGGATCCGGAATCAAGGGGCGGGGATGCTCCCGACGGGAGGAAGATCAAATCCACACTTCACTGGGTTTCGGCCCGGCATGCGGCTGACGCGGAGATCAGATTGTATGATAAATTGTTCACCGTGGAAGATCCCCTTGGAGAGGAGGGAAATTTTACAGACTATCTCAATCCCGATTCGTTGGAGATCCTGAAAGGATGCAAGGTGGAACCCGCGGTCAAGAAGCAGCCGATCGGAACCGGATTCCAGTTCGAGAGGACCGGATATTTCATCATCGACCGGGATACCACGGATGATGATCTCGTGATCAACAGGACGATCACTCTGAGGGATACCTGGGCCAAGGTTCAGAAGCAGATAAACGGCTGATCCCGTCCCGGCAAAATTTATAAAGGATTTGTTCCTTCGCCGGTTCTGCAAGACCAACGATATGCTCCCGTAGTGTAGCGGCCAATCATGCTGGCCTCTCGAGCCAGCGACACGGATTCAAATTCCGTCGGGAGCACTTTACCCTTTTCATCTCACAATTTTGCCACACTGAAAAGGGTATTTTCTGTGGAATTTGAATCTTGATCCCGGAACTTCTGTATTCGGAGAACACGGAAGTTGCGGGCCAGCACAATTCCGAAGGAATTGCTGCGAGGTCAAATTCCGTCGGGAGCACTTCTCTTTGTTTTTTATTTGATTCGTGCTCCCAATACGGGATCATACTCTTCCGTCAAATGGGTCATGTTCTCGAGCATGATCCCTGACATCGATCGGATACGATGAAAACTTATGTGAAAAAGATCAGGGTCGGTTTTCATCTGAGGTTGGAAGTCTCGAAATCGTCGATTGGAATCGACTTCCATCCTTCCGTCGGGAGCACCTCTTTTTCTGTTTAAAGCCCCTTTTTCTTTTCTACCATTATGAAATGATATGACAAATCCGGCCTGGCCCATTTAACTTCTTGCACGGGCCATGGTATAGAACCAGGATTCTATTTTTCTTCGTTCACTTCATGCCAAGCATTTCATGATCGCTGATAAGGAATAACCATAAAGGTATAAACTGGATAACACCGGTATCACCATGATCCTCGATCTTGAATGTATCCTTTGTTACTATGATACCTCTCTTTAAATGATACTTTTCGAGGAACTCGATAACTCCATTGATATCGCCGGGATCGTTTCTATATTTAGTTTCTACAGGGACCAGAACACCCCTATTCTCATAGACATAATCAACTTCCCTGTCGTTTTTCCAGTAATGGGGTTCGAAGAGATAGTTCATCTCCTTCCCCAGTGCCGTAAGATGAGAGGCTGCCATAACCTCGGAGAACCTTATACCCCCCATATCAAGGGTAAGCGCCTTCCTCATCCCCTCATCGAAGAAGTATATCTTTTTCTCAGATCTCTCCCTGGAGATCTTTTTCTTCGAATAGACCTTCATGACATGAATAAGACCCGATGTCTTCAGATAGTAGAGATACAGCTTGATAGTTTCCCTGTCGGAATCCAATCTTTCCGATAGTCCCTTGTAAGAAAATCTCTCGCAACTAAGATGTGCAACCTCCCTGACGAGGTTCTCAAGAAGCCTGGGGTCCTTGATCTTGAAAACATGCACGATATCCTTCATGAGGATCAGTGAGAGATAATCCTCGAAGAGGATCCTCCTCCATCTCTCTATATCATTGATCTTGAACCACTCTGGAAATCCTCCTGTTTCTATGTAATTCCCAAGATGATGAAGGATCAGATCCTTCTTGTCTATCAGGGCTTTATGCATATCATCAAGTGGTGCTTCACCAGGCAAGTCAAATCCTGAAAAAATAAGATACTCCCTGAAAGAAAGCGGATCCACGTGTATGAAAGAGATCCTACCGGCTAGGCTCTCAGAGGCATCTTTGAACATCATTGTAACTGAGGACCCAAGGACGAAGAAACGGGATCTATATTTCATATCGATGAATTCTTTGACCTGAACCTGCCAATCATCCATGTAATGTACCTCGTCGAAGAATAAATATGCCCTATCATTTTGAGGATCGATACCTGTCAGCTCTTTGTAGACCGAGATGATATCGCGGAGATCATCAAGGTCCCTGAGGCAGAGGTCAACCTTGACCAGGACGATCTTTTTTGGTTCCACTCCTTTCTCCAACAACCCTCTGATGTATTGATAGACAAGTGTGGATTTCCCTGACCTTCTCACACCCGAGATGCATATGATCCTTTCGATCTCTGTTCTCTCTTCGATTCTCTGAATATACTTTCTTCGGATAATCCCATGGTCCGCATCCTTTACCGATCCTTCGGTCCACCAGTAGTTTATATTTTTCAGATGGACCATCAGACTCTCTCGGTTCATGCAAACACAATAAGCAAAGAACTATATTAATATGCGGTTTTCATTTGCGTTCTTATGGTCGTCCGGGCTCGGCCTGGCCCACTTAGCTTCTTGAACAGACAATTATATTCAGACCATTATAAACTCAGATTCTATCAGGATCTAATTCCATTCTCCTTTATCAGGCAGCCAATCATTATATTAAGTTAAGTTTAGTTAACATAAAAACGAAAAGTATGTTAATTAGAACTAACATATTCTATAACAATGGATATTAACGATCTATCGGAAATGAACAGATGGTGGGCTGATGGTCAGGTTCCGGAACACCTCTCACAAAGGATAAGGAGAGACCTCTTTCCCCCCGTATGGGAGATGATGGATAAAAGACAGATAACTTCCATCGTGGGATTGAGGAGGGCCGGTAAGTCCACCTTGATGTTCCAGCTCATCGACAGACTGATCAAGGAAGGAACCAATCCCAGGAATATTCTCTATTTCACCTTCGACATAAAGGAAAGCGAACTGAAGGAGATCCTAAAAACGTTCAGAGAGGACCTGCCCGGACAGGAGGAGGGAATGAAATACATCTTTCTTGATGAGGTACAGAAGCTCGACGGTTGGGCAGAGAGCATAAAGATCTTCTACGATCTCGATGAAGATCTGAAGTTTATCATCTCAGGAAGCTCCGGGATGGAGATAGAGGGAATTTCAGGCAAGGTCCTTGCCGGAAGGGTCTTCAAGAATACATTGAGCCCTCTATCCTTCAGGGAGTTCCTGAAGTTTTCCGGAAAAAGGAAGATGAATCCGATCAACTCCTTAGATGATGTCAAGGAAACAATGCTGCAGGGTTCGAGATGGATCAAGCTATTGGTGGAATATGCCTATTCCGGAGGATTCATCGAGATACTTGGAGAGGAGAAGAAATACAGATCGATATATGTCAGGTCCTCCGTGGTCGACAACATGATCAACAAGGACCTGAAAGAACTTCAGGGGATCAAGGATACAACCCTTGTCAGAGAACTATTGAAGATATTCTCATCCAATCCGGGAATGATAGTTGACCACAGTTCCCTGGGTGATGATCTGGGGATCTCCAGACAGACGGTTTCCAAATATATCGGAGCACTTCTCTCCGCATATTCTCTCATCAGACTTCATTCATACCACAGCAACTTCCTAACCTCATCGAAGAAGGCAAAAAGGATATATCCCGCCCATCCGTGCATTATCGAATCGTTCGAAGAGGAGATCGATCCCCCGGGAATTGGAAAGATCATTGAGAATGTGGTCGTATCACATCTGGATCCCGGTTTCTTCTACAGGGATGGAAAAAAAGAGATAGACATTATCATCAGGGATAAGGAAAGACCACTTCCCGTAGAGGTAAAGTATTCAAGTAAGATCGATGGGAAGGACCTGAAGACCATATCCCAGTTCGTGGAGAAGAGGGATATCGAAATGGGCATAGTTGCGACGAAGGACATTTTCGAAAGAAGAGGGAAGTTACTCCTCATCCCAGTGTTCGTATTACTGTCCATGGATGATCCACTAAAGACCTGCAGGGACCTCTTCAATTCCATGAAATGAAAGATCTATATAAATTGTGATGCAATGGAAAATGAATATAATCCAATTACTTTTAACTTAAAAAGGTGAAAACTCCACCTAATTCATGGAAAAACAACCTTCCGTCGGGAGCACTCCACTCTCTTGTAATTTTTAACCATGCTCCCAATACGGGATCATACTCTTCCGTCAAATGGGTCATGTTCTCGAGCATGATCCCTGACATTGATCGGATAC